>VFJJ01000023.1 GCA_009886115.1 Actinomycetota bacterium | reverse complement strand
TCACCGACAGGGAAGTCTTTGTCCCGCAAATAGCTCTCGCAATAAGTCCATTCACCATAGGCACAGAAGCCAAACAATCCGTTGCAGTCCCCGGCGTCGTAGTCGGGGACCGTGAACTCGATCTGCTTTCCGTCAAACCCGTCGATAGTGACGTCCCTCGCCGCGGTGGCGTCGACACCAGGCAGGTCGGCCCACGCCGAGACGAGGTCGTCAACGGTCGGGCCGACCGGGTCGCCGTGCGACACCGACCTGGCTCGGCCGCTACCCGTCGAGTACGCATCCGCACCCGTCGCAACGCAATAGCTGGTGTGGAAGCTGCCGGTTGCGTAGACGATGGTCATCCCGATCGCTGGGTCCCCCTTGACCACCCCATAGCCGGTGTTTTCCCAGCCATCCGGCACGGCGTACGTCAGATTCTCGCCGACACCGGTCTCCCGGCGGGGTGCGTCGGTGGTCGGTGCGACGGTGGTTGCTGCCGCGGGCGCCGGAGACCGATCGTCGTCGGTGTTGTTGACGAGTGCGATGCCGGCGACTCCGATGAGGGCAACGATGGCTGCGGCGACCAGGACCCGCATTGGCTTCTTCTGGCGGGTTTCGGTTGGGTCCGTAGCCTCGAGATCGATCATGATCACTACCTCCTCCTCGGTGAACTGAACGGGCGACCATGTGTGAGGGGCAGGCATGTGGTCGAGAACCTTGCGCTGAACGCGTGACCATGTGTCCGGGACGGTCACGTGGTCGAGAACCTTGAATCGGTCCGCCACCACGGAGTCGAAGTCGTCACGCATGCTCAGCCTCCCTGATCGTGTGGCGCAACGCGGCGTGGGCCCGATGCAGCTGCACCCGCACGGTGCCCGCACTGGTCCCGAGCAGCTCGCCGATTTCGGGTGAGGTGTACTGGCCGACGTAACGCAGCACGACGCAGGCCCGCTGTTGCGGGGACAGGTCGGCCAACAGGCCCAAGAACTCGGCGACGGAACCGGTCGGTGATGTGGAGCACTCCGCCGACCGGGCATCGTCGGGGTGCGACCTCGCCGCCAGCAGGCCCGAGGCGATGCGGAACGCGCTGCGCCACACCCACGCGGCGACATCGTCGACGGCGGCGCCCCGCCGCAGGACCTGGGCGAAGGCCTCGGCCTCGGCGTCGCTCGCGAGCTCGGCGTCACCCGTGTACGACAGCAGCGCGCGCCAGAGGCGGGGGTGCACGGAGCGGTACACCCTCTCCACCCGGTCCTGATCCCTCATATCGCCCATCATCACCCTCATAGGGCTCCCGCTGAGGAGATTCGTTAACACGGCTGCTCACCGTCGCCGAAATTTCTTCCCCCGGCGTCGGTGACGCCTCAGACAGCGACGTAGCAGATCACGGGGAGCACCCGCCGGTGGTAAGCGAACCAGGCACTCGTCGACCTACCCCGCAGGATCGGTGGCCAGAGGGCGCGCCCGTCTGTCGCCCTTCGAGCGCGACGGCGAGTACACGATGAGCGTCGACATGTTGCTCGCGGACGGGTGACGTTCAACGTCAAGGCGTATCTCCGACCCAACAACCCCGGCTACATCGACAGGTTGAGCCATCGCGGGCATCGCCGCCGGACGGCTCGACCCTCGCCTATCGCCGACAAGGCGCTCGCCAACGGCACCTCAGGGATGACTGGGTTCAGACTCCTCGGCGAGCTGGCGCTCGTATTCCTCGGCGTCGAAGGTCCCAACGGAGTTGGCCACAAGGCCGTCTTCGGAGAAGGTCCAAGCCTCCCAACCTCTGAATCTGACGGCGTGACCGGTACCCCCGGCGCCGGTGTTGGTGCCCTCATAGGTCCAGAGGTACACCGCGACATCGCCTGCTCCGCGAACCGCGTCCATGATCACCACGGTGTCGGGGAACGCATCGTAGAACCCCTGAACGAGCTCGGCGATAGCGACTCTGCCAACCGCTGGGTCGCCACCGTTCACAGCGATCGATCCGTCGGTTGCGAAGAAGCCTGCGACCGCACTTGCGTCGTGAGAACACCACGCTGCCGTGTACCGAGTGGCGAAGTCCTCAATTTGTTCTGTCCGCACTCGGGTAACGGTACACGGAGTCGGGAAGTTCGCCATTGACCGCCGAGAGGACCGCCTGTTCATCGAGCTCGGAAGTGCTGTGGACGCGATCGACCCCGATCGGCTCCGGGAGCTGATCTGTGCGGGTACGTCAAGGTGGTCAGGTAGCGCATCACGGCAGATCGGCGCTATCGAGTTCGTGCTGGCCTGCAGCCCACGGCGCCCATCGGCGGGTCGCCGCATCCGTCGGGTCGAACCCTCCAGAGCGACCGATCCTCGTCCTCGCGTCGCCTCAGTCGGAGGTGGTGTCGATGAGAGAGCGAGCGACTCTGGTCTCGAGTTCGGTGGGGTACCGCTGCACACCGGCGGACAGGCCAGCGATTCGGCCCTGGAGGATCGCGTCGAGACCGAGCAGCATGATCGCCGAGAAGGGATCGAAGAGCTGCGGAGCGCCACTGCCCAGACCGGCCGCCAGGTTCACGAGGCTGCCCCGGTTGAGCAGATGCACGCGTCGGCCGTTCACCTCATACCGTTCGAGATGTCGACGCAGGTCGGTGTGGGGGTGCTGATTCAGCCAGTCGACGTCGATCTCACGATGGCTGTGACCGACGTTCATGAGGATCGCGCCGTCGGCGAGGCGCTCGATCTGTGCCGCTCCCACCACGCCATCGAAACCGGTCGCGGTGACAATCACGCTCGCTCTCCGAACGGCATCATCGAAGTCGGCGACGCGGCAGCCGTGATGCTGCGCCTGGACCAACCGAACCGGGTCGAGGTCGACAACCGTGACGTTGGCGCCCAGGTCGCGGGCGCGCAGGGCAACGCCCTGACCGACAGGGCCGAACCCGACCACCACGATCTCGCGGCCGTACAGCGACAGATTTGTGATCGCCGTGAACGCCGGCCACGTCTCGGCGCCGACATGATGCCGATTGTGCACGAGATCCTTGAGCGCGATCCCGTTCCAGTCCAAGACTGGGAATGGGATATCGACGCCGGCCAAGCGGTGCAACCCAGTCGTGGTGGCCTCAAGGGCACCGGCGGGCCGGTATCCCGCCGTCGCCGTCGCCACGATCAACTCACCGCCCATGTCGCACAGCGCATCGGCTGACTCGCTCACCAGCCACGCCAGCGCGTCGGCGAGCTCAACGGCAGACATGCCAGCGTGGCCACGGATCTCCACGCCCATCAAGGCAAGATGCGTCGCGGTACGGTCGTCAGTGCTATCCGGGTTGCATGGCGCCATTCGGACTCTGGCCCCGGCTTCGACGAGCGGACCGACGATGCCGATGGTGCCAGGCAGAATGTGCTGATGACAGGACACGGTGCGGCCCGACAGGTCCGAGGCCGCGACCTCCCTGCCGAACGCTGTGGTGATCGGGTTCGTCCACGCGATCCATTCAAGCTCCGCGATGTCCACGACTCCAGTACATCACGGGTGCACCGATCATGTCGCCAAGGGACTCACTTCAGCCGAGGCTGTGGTCGAGAAAGCACACGAGACGCGCCTCCCACTCGGCGGGATGGACGTCGTAGGCGGCCGTGTGCCCAGCATTGCGTGCGATCCAGTTTTGGACGCTGTCTGGTCGGGGACGGTCACGTTCGTGTTCAACGATGTCGAGTGAAGGCCGTCACCACCCTCGACGAACTGCTCGACTCGACAAGCGACCCGGTACGGATCAGTGCCGCCCGGCGTGCAAACGGACGATGTGGCCAGGATCGATGCCGTTCGTGTCGGCAGCCATCGCCTGTTCTCCGTCTTGAGCGCTCTGGGGCCTTGCTCGAGGCCTTCACGAAGACCGGTCAGGTGCAGCCCTACGGCCACCCGGCGGCGGGGATGGCCACCTCGACGACGTCGATCCGGCCGGCGGGGTTCGCCTGGGCTTCTTCGAAGCGCGGCGAAGTCGCCGTGGCGAGGTGCAGCGTGGTGCGGGCGGGTCCGCCGAGGGCGACGGCCAACGTGGGACTGCCGGTCGTCACCCGGTCGGTGATCTCGCCGCCCTCGATCACGCGCGCCGCGCCGTCGCCGATGGGGTTGGCCACCCACACCCCGTGATCAGCGTCGAGGCAGATGCCGTCGGGCGGGTACGACAACTCCGCCCAGGTCCGGGGCTCGCCGAGCGTGGCGTCGTCGCGACGGTCGAACGCGACCAGCCGCCGTCCCCCGCTCTCGGCGAGGATGAGCGTGGTGGCGTCGGGGGTGATGACCATGCCGTTCGGAAATCGCAGCTGGCGGGCGATGATCTCGGCGCTGCCGTCGGGTCGCACGAGGATGAGCTTGCCCTGGTCAGGGTCGGAGACGCTGTGGCCGATCGGGAGGTCGTAGCCGCCAAGGTAGGCGTTGCCCTCGACGTCGACCACCATGTCGTTGCATGCCGAACGCGCCAGATCGGTCAGGTCGGCGTGCACGACGAGTGTGCCGTCGTGCTCGACGCGCCACAGCACACGGTCCTCCATCCCCACGACGAGGAGCCGCCCGTCGGGGAGCCAGCCGAGCCCGGACGGGTGCGACACTTCGACGCGCCGCTCCACCGTGCCGTCCGGGGTGACCGTCAGCACCGCACCGCCGCGGATGTCGCTGAACCAGAGGCGGTCGTCGCGCCAGCGCGGGCCCTCCGGGAACACCAGCCCGCCGCAGAGCACCGATGTCGTCTGTTCCACCACCACCTGGGCCTCCCCGGAGTCCCGGCTCGCCGGCTCCACACCGACGAGCGCTCACCACGACGGCCTGACGGTATCCGGGCTCGACACTCACGTCGATCCTGCCGAGCATCGACTCGACCGCGACGGGAGGCCGTCCAGGTCGCACGGCGAGCGGCCCGACCGGGAACGCCGGCCCTCCGGTCAGGGAATGTTGAGCCGGGTCTCGCAGCCGCAGCCGGAGCCGGAGCCGGTGTCGGTGTCGGGGCCAGCGCGGCATCGATCGGCGCCGCTCGACCGTCCGACGGTGGCTGAGATCGGCCTCATCGCGATGCCCGACACGCCAACCGAGGTGTCAGACTGCCGGTGTGTGACCGGTCCCCGTTCAGGGCTGGGCCGTACCAGCACCCTCCACGTGTCGTGAGGAGCGTCCCATGGGAATGATGGACAAGATCAAGCAGCAGGCCACCACGATCACCCAGCAGGGCAAGGCCAAGGCCGGCGAGTTCCAGACCAAGCGCGAGATCGAGAAGGCCGCACGCGACCTCGGGCTCGCCGTGTACCACAAGCACGTCGGCGACTCGACCCTCGACGACGACGTTGCCCGCCTGCTCGGCGTGCTCGGCCAGCACGCCGCGGAAGGCGCCACGATCCCCCGTCCCGGCTCCGAGGTCGAAGGCGACGGCACCACCGGTCTCGGCTGAGGACAGCACAGGAGGGGCTGAGCAACTGAGCAACAACCCGACCAGGAGTCAGTTGTGCCCCCTGGGCGCCGTACTTCTCACTCCTGCTCGGCGGTGCCGACCCTGGTGCCGACCGGGCGGGAGCCTCAGTGGGGGGTGGGTCGGAGGTCGCGGTTCTCGGCCGGTTCGGCGATCTGGGCCCGGAAGGGGCTCGCCGGATAGGTGCCGAGGAAGCGCAGCTCGACCGAGAAGTACGCCAGCTCCTCGAACGCCAGCGCCACGTCGTGCTCCAGCGGATGCCCCTCGATCTCGGCGTAGAACTGGGTTGCGAAGAACGTGCCGCCGAGCTGGTAGCTCTCGAGCTTGGTGATGTTGACGCCATTCGTCGCGAAGCCACCGAGGGCCTTGTAGAGCGCGGCAGCGACGTTGCGCACCCTGAACACGAACGACGTGACCACGGTTCCGCTGCCGACCTGGGGCTCGGCCGGCTCGGTCGAGAGCACGACGAACCGGGTCGTGTTGTGGTGCTCGTCCTCCACGTCCTCGGCCAGGATGTCGAGCCCGTACAGATCGGCGGCCATGCGCGGGGCCAATGCCGCCGCGGTGAGATCACCGAGCTCGGCGATCTCGCGGGCCGCGCCGGCAGTGTCGCCAGCGACGTGGCCCGTCCAACCGTGGAGTCTCACGATCTTGCGGCACTGGCCGAGCGCGTGGATGTGGCTGCGGACCGAGCGGATGCCCTCGAGCGTGGCGCCCCTCGGGGCCATGAGCTGGAAGTGGATGGGCAGGAAGCTCTCGCCCACGATGTGCAGCTGCGAGTGCGGCAGGAGGTGGTGGATGTCGGCGACCCGTCCGGCGATCGAGTTCTCGATCGGGATCATCGCCAGCGCGGCCGCGCCCGACTCGACGGCCGTGAAGGCGTCCTCGAAGGTGGGGCAGGGGAGGGGTTCCATCTCGGGGAACATGTTCCGACAGGCCATGTCGGAGTTGGCTCCCGGCTCACCCTGGAACGCGATTCGTCGACCCATCGTCCGTCCGTCCGTCACGATTGACACGCAGTCCTGGCCGGCGAGCGTACGCCGTGCGCTCCTGCGCTCCAGAGACGGCGCTCGAGAGACCGCGCTCGGTGCACCGCGCTCAGTGCACCGCGCTCAGTACACCGCGTTCGTGTCTGGCGTCGCCGGGGTGGCCGACGTCGCCCCCCGGGCCTGGCCCAGCTCCTCGACCATCCGGGTGGTCATGGCCATGAGGTCGGTCGTGACGGTGATCATCCGAAAGCCCTGAGCCAGCCGGCGTGCGGCCAAGGCGCCGTTGGAGTGGATCCCGGGGACGATCGCATGACGCCGGCATCCGTCGACGATCGTCTCGAGGGCTTCGGTGAACCGGGGATGCTCGTCGTTGTTCCTCGGCTCGAGCCCGAGCGTCAGCGAGAGGTCGGCCGGGCCCACGTAGACCGCATCGATGCCGGGCACGGAGAGGATCTCGTCGAGGTTGGCAATGGCTTGGACGGTCTCGATCATGGGCACGATCGCGATCCGTCGGTTGGCCGCCGTCGTGTCGGCGCCGGCCCGGAGGCTGGCCATGAGCGGCCCGAAGCTGCGGGCACCCTCGGGGGCGTAGCGACACGCCCGCACGACGGCGAGCGCCTCGTCAGCCGAGTTCACCATCGGGACGATGATGCCCTCGGCGCCCGCGTCGAGCATCTTGCCGATGATGCCGGGCTCGTTCCACGGCACCCGCACGATCGGGCTCGAACCGGCCAGCGCCACCGCCTGGATCATCCCGAGCGTGGCCGGGTAGTCGATGCCGCCGTGCTGGGTGTCGATGCACACGTAGTCGACCCCGAGCCGCGCCGCAGCCTCGGCGGTGATCGGCGACGCCACGCTGAGCCAGGCCCCGAGCGTCGTCTCGCCGGTACTCCAGTGCGCTCGAAGACCTGTCATCGCGTCCTGCCTCCTCGGCCGTTGTCACTGCGGATCCTCGTACCTGCCGTCCATGCTCAGCATGGTGCCATACACCACTACGTGCTACTTGATCGCCACGGGGTTGACAGGCGATCCGACGGCGCCGACGAACGGCTGCGGCGAGGCTTCGAGCAGGAAGTCGTATTGGCCGTCGACTGCGCAATCGGCCGCGAGCTCCTCGAGGTCGAAGTTCTGACCCTGGGTCAGACCCATGTCGACCAGGTGGATGCAGTGCATCGGCATCAACGCCCCGGGAATCGCCGGGTCCCACGGGAAGACCTCGAACGTGATCGTGTCGGTGGCGACGGCGGCGATCTCGTGCTCGTGGAACCACAGAGCGCTCGTGAGCCCGATCCCGGGGGCGAGCGGCAAGTGGTTGGCCGGGTCGATGGGACCCATGTAACCGGCGAGATCGCCGACCTTGGCCCGAGCCATCTTGCCCGTACGGACGAGCACGATGTCACCGGAACGGATCTCGACACCGTGGTGCGCCGCGGCACGATCGAGATCAGCCGCCTGGATCGCGTAGCCGGGTTCGAGCTCGTCGAGCCCGGCGACGCGGGCCAGGTCGAGCAGTACGCCACGTCCGGTGAGGCTGCGGATCTGCTCGATGCCGCACTCGGCGGCACCGTGGGCGTCGATCAGCGATGCCGGACGGCCACCGTAGATCTGGCCTCCGTAGCTGGCGTGGCCCAACCCGTCCCAGTGGGTCGCGGCTTGGAGCCCCATGACGACGATGTCGTCGCTCGTACAGAACGTGGTCGGGTCACCGGTGAAGCAGGCGTTGATCGACACCATGGTGCGCAAGGGATTGACCCGCCCCGGGATGGCTCCGGTCTGCAGGCCGTCGAGCCTGAGTGGGAAGGCCAGTGAGAACCGGCGCCCGGTGCGCACACTGCTCACCGCCCGGGCCATGACGGCGTCGGTGATGTAGTTGATCGTTCCGATCTGATCGTCGTCGCCCCAACGGCCCCAGTTGCGGACCTTCTCAGCGACGTCGAGGACGGCTTGCGGGTACGGCACGGCGGGCTCCTTGGGTCGGGTGCTCGGGGCCATCAGGGGTCGCCCGAGGCGACAGCTTCATGCGGTGTCTCCATGAGGCGCAGTGATCTCGGCGCCGGCGATGCGCTCCCAGACCGCAACCGCGTCGATCAGATCGGCGTGAGGACCGGCCGCACCTGCAGCCAGGCGCAGCACCTGTTGGGCCACTGCGGCCAGGGGAACGCCCACCTGCTCCTCGGCGGCCACCCGAAGCGCGATGTCGAAGTCCTTACAGGCCAAGGCGAGCGAGAAGCCGACCGGAGCGCGCTCGTCGGAATCGAACAACCAACGGTTCCAGACCCGGGTGCCGAGCACCTCACCGACGAGCTGCGGGTCGAGTCCGGCCTTGGCCGCCACGAGGAGGGCCTCGAGCTCGACCATGAGCTTGGCCTGGTTCGACTGGTTGAGCAGTGTCTTGACCAGGTGCCCCGATCCCACCGGGCCGCAGTGCCAGATCTGCGCGGCGACGAGCTCGAGGACGGGCGCAACAGCGCGGAAGTCGGCGATCTCGGCCCCCACCATGGCCTTGAGGGTTCCGGCTCGGGCCCCGGCGACCCCTCCGCTGACGCCACAGTCGAGATAGTGCACACCATGATCGCCGAGCGCGGCGCCGATCCGACGGCTGCTCGACGGGACACCGCTGGTGAGGTCGACGACCAGCGTGCCCGGCGCCGCGCCGGGTGCGATGCCGCCCGCTCCGAGACAGACCTGCTCGACGTCGTGTGACGTCGGCAGCGACAGGAGGATCACGTCGCAGCGAGCGGCCAGGTCGGTGGGACCGGTCGCGGTGAGTGCGCCTTCGGCTGCGAGCGCGGCGAGGGCTCCGCTGTTGGCATCGAAGACGATCGCCCCGCGGTCGCGCTCGTCGAGTCGTCGCCAGATCTGGGCGCCCATCTGACCGACCCCGATGATCCCGAGTCGTGACATGGCGCGGAGGATACGCACCCTGAGCCCGACGCGCTCGGCCCGCCCGCCGTGCCCACCGTGCCCGCTCGGCACCCGGCCGTCCGCTGCGGGCCACGCTCGGCCGTCACGGGCGGTCCGCCGTGCGCGAGGCTGCCGTCGCGTCGCCGTCGTCGAACGCTGGCGAGCAGTGTCGAACGATCCGCCACGACACGAGAGGGTCGGTATGCGAGCCTGGCAGGTGTCCGGAGCGGGCGAGCCCGCGGCCGTGTTGCACATGGTCGACATCGATCTCCCCGTGCCCGGCCCGGGCGAGGTCAGGGTGCGGGTGCACGCCGCGGCGTTGGGCCTGCCCGACGTGTTCATGTGCCGATCGAGCTATCCGCTCACGCCGGCCCTGCCGTTCGTTCCCGGCCAGGAGATGTGCGGAACCGTCGACGCGGTCGGCGATGGGGTCGAACTCGCCGTCGGCACTCGGGTCATGGGGGTCACGAGCTTCGTCGACGGCCACGGCGGATTCGCCGAGATGACCCTGGGCCGCGCGGCCACGCTGTTTCCCGTGGGCGACGCGATGAGCGACGCGGACGCCGCCGCGTTCCGCATCGGCTACTCGACGGCCTGGATCGGCCTCGTCCGCCGGGGTGGCCTCCAGGCGGGTGAGACGCTGCTCGTCCTTGGCGCTGCCGGCGGATCGGGCGCTGCGGCCGTCCTCCTCGGACGGGCGCTGGGCGCTCGGGTGATCGCCGTGGTGGCCGGCGCCGATAAGCGTGAGTACTGCAGCGCGCTCGGCGCCGACGTCGTGGTCGACCGATTGGTCGATCAGGTCGCCGACACCGTTCGCGCTGTCACCCGAGGCCGGGGCGCCGATGTCGTGTACGACCCCGTCGGCGGCGATGCAGCCCGGGAGGCCTTGCGCGTCGTTGCCCGCGATGGCCGCTTCCTGGCCGTCGGCTTCGCCAGCGGACGCTGGGTCGAGGTGAGCGCCTCGCACGCCGTACGAGGGAGCTACTCGCTCGTGGGCGTGTACGCCGGTGGCTACACGCTCGACGAGAACCAGGCCGACCAACGGGCGCTCATGTCCCTGGTCGACCGCGGCGACCTCGGCGGCTTCGTCACCCGGGTCGTGCCCTTCGACGAGCTCCCGGCGGCGCTCGAACGCCTCGCCCGCGGCGAGGCCATCGGCAAGACCGTGCTGCACGTCACGAGCTGAGAGGTGGATGGTGAGCGAACGACCTGAACCTGCATCGCCCGGCGACCCGCTCACCGAGCGACCTCGACGGTTGACGGTGCTCGCACCCATGCGCATCGAGCTGGAGCCGATCGTGCGAATGCTCGGCCTCGAAGCCGTCGACGACACGGCGCGAACGTATCTCGGTCAGATCGCCGATTTCGTGGTCGAAGCGGTCCTCACCGACATCGGGATGCGCCCCGCGCGGGTGGCGGCTCGCGACGCGTTGGCAGCCGGGGCCGAATGGATCGTCGTGTGCGGGATCGCCGGCGGCGTGGGCTCCGGGGTCGAGATCGGCGATCTGATCGTGCCCGAGACCGTGCTCGACCGTGAGAACGGTCGCCGATTCTGGCCGACGGCTCACGCCGCCTTGTCTCCGCAGGGGTCGATCAGCTGCGGTGACGAGTTCATCACCGATCCTGCGGTCCTCGGAGCCATGGCAGCACAGGGGATCGTGGCCGTCGACATGGAGACGGCTGCCATCGCCTCGGTATGTGAAGGTGCTGGTCGGCCGTGGACGGTCTTCCGGGCGATCAGCGATCATGCAGCGGGCGGGCTGGTCGACGGGGCGGTGCTGGCCATGACCCGTCCCGACGGAACCTCCGACCGGGCAGCCATCGCCCGCTATCTCGAACGCGATCCGAGCCGCGGTGAGCGCCTGGCCCGTTTGGCCTCCGATGCTGCTCTGGCCACCGAGGCCGCAGCCACAGCGACCGTCGCCTTCTGCCGATCCCTCGCTGGAGACTGAGCTGGAGACTGAGCTGGAGACTGAGCTGGAGACTGAATCCGACCGGCGCCGCCCATCGGGCCGCCCTCGCCGGACACCTCGGTCGCCCCCGCGGGCCGGCGATGTGGGACCATCGGCGTGATGGCCACGTCGACACCACCCGAGCCGTTCGGAGCCTCACCGTCGACACGATCTCGATCGACGGGGCTCCTCGTCACCCGGGCTCCTGCCTTGCGCCGCTTCTGGTATCCGGTGGCTCGGATCGATGCGCTCGTCGACGGTCCCGTCGCCCGGCGGCTGCTCGGCGTCGATCTGGTGGTGTGGTCGTCGACCCCCGGTCGTGTGGCTGCGGCGTACGACCGGTGCCCGCACCGTGACGCCCGGCTCTCGGCCGGCGCCGTCGAGGAGTGCCGGCTGGTGTGCGCCTATCACCACTGGGCCTTCGGCGACGATGGTCGGGCGGTGCACATCCCGCAGCTCGGCGCGGGGCGACCCATCCCGCCCAAGGCCCGTCTGGAGATCTACGGCTGCGCCGAGCGGTACGGCTGGGCCTGGGTGGCGCTCGACGAGCCCGTCGCGTCCATCCCCGAGGTGCCCGAGTTCGGTGCTGAGGGCTGGCGGGCCGTGCACGAGCCCGAGTCGTGGTGGAGGTGCTCGGCGCCGCATCTGGTGGACAACAACCTCGACCCCGCCCACATCCCGATCGTCCACCGGGCCAGCTTCGGCGTCTCGGGCCACCCCGAGGTGCCCGTCGCCGAGGTCAGGCGAACCCCGACCGGGTTGGCGTCGAGCTACGAGGTGCCGGTGGCCGACGCGCCGGGCGGCGTCGGCTCGACCGTGCGGACCACGACGACGCTGGTTCACGGTCCCTTCTTCGTCGTGGTCGGGATCGACTACCCGAACGGCGTGCGCCACCGCATCCTCAAGGCCTGTACGCCCGTCGACGACGACACCACCCACCAGCTCCAGGTCGTGTTGCGCACCGACACCGAGGATGACGTGTCGTCCGCCGCAATCAGGGAGTTCGACGGGCGGGTCTGGGAGGAAGACCGCAGCGTGCTCGAGACGACCTGGCCCGACTTCCATCTCGGTGTCGAAGCCAACGTGCACCTGAAGATCGACCGGACCTCGATCGAGTACCGCCGCCTCCTGGCCGAGATCGTCGACGGGCGCTTCCCCGTCCGGTGAGGCCGAACCGGGCGGCGCTCGATTCGACCACGTCAGGGGCGCGCGAGCCGCAGCAGGAGGTGCTCGAGGAGGAGGCCCTCGTTGACGGCGCTGTGCTCGACGAGGACGGCCCGGGCCCGGGCGCACTCGTCGAGGGCATGCAACGCAGCCGAGGGGTTGAGCAGCAGCGGCGGGCGCTCGTCGTCGAGGGGATCGGCGGCGCCGAGCCGTCCCATCAACGCATCGCGATAGACCGTCTCGAGCGCCGTGAGACCCTCCATCAAGGCGTCGTTGCGGGCTCGCTTCTCGAGCCGATCGTGGCGTTGCTTGAGCCGCTTCGAAGCGCCAGCCACGGCGACCGGGTCGTAGTGGTGCTCGGCCATCTCGCTCGCCGCGAGGTCGCGCTCGCGTTTGTGGGCCTCCACGGTCTCGGCGAACGCTTCCTGCACGACCGTCGTGAGGCCGGCGGCTCCGAGCGCGGCTGCGCCGCCGGTGCCGTCGAGGCGGCGGGCCACGTCGACGAACACCGCCCGGAGCCGTCGCAGGTCGGGGATCGGCCGACCGTCGGGGTCGGCCTTGACGCCGGCGAGCCGTCGAGCCCGGTCGAGTCGTCCTCCCGCCAGACGGGCGACGGCCCGGGCCCGTTCCCCCGGTACGCCTTCGCGTTCGAGGCTTCCGGCGATCACGTCGTCGGTCAGCGCTCCGAGGTCGATGCGCTGACACCGGGAGATCACCGTCGGCAGCAGGTCGTCGGGGGCCGAGGTGACGAGCACGAAGTGGGTCGTCGCCGGCGGCTCTTCGAACGTCTTGAGGAGCTTGTTCTCGGCCGTCTCGTTCATGCGATCGGCCTCGAAGATCACGATCACCTTGCGGGTGGCCTCGTAGGGCGACCGGACGGCCGCCTCGACGATCTCGGCGGCCTGCTCCTTGAGGATCGACGTTCCCTCGGGCTCGATCTCGATGCTGTCGGGATGGCGGCCCCGCAGGGTGCGGGTGCAGACGCTGCAGCGACCGCAGCCACCGTCGGGGCACAGCAGCGCAGCGGCGAGACAGCGAGCCGCTTCGTCGAGCCCCGAACCGGGTGGACCGGCCAGAAGGTAGGCGTGGCTCGGCCGCCGGGCGACCCGGCGCAGCAGCTCCACGGCGCGCGGCTGGCCGACGACCCGGTCCCACACGTCGCTCACGGGGGCCCGGCCCGGGCCCGGGGCGTCCACCGCAGCCGTCACGCCAGCCGTCATCGTCGTCGTCTCGCTCGTCGTCGCCTCGACCACGCTCGGACCCTACCGGAGGGCCGGTGCCACGGCCGCCCAGACCCGCTCGGCCACGATGGCGGGGTCGGCGTCGGCCGCGACGACCGTCCAGCCCAGAGGGCCGGCCAGCTCGCGGTACGCCGCCCGGACCCGCTCGTGGAAGGCGCCGCTCTCGGTTTCCATGCGGTCGCCTGAGCCGCCCGGCCTGCGGGCCTCGGCCACGGCGGCGGGCACGTCGAGCACCACGACGACGTCGGGAGTCAGGCCGTCGGTGGCCCAGCGCGACAGCGCGGCGATCTCGTCGACGCCGAGGCCCTGGCCGATGCCCTGGTACGCGAGCGACGAGGGCACGTGCCGGTCGGAGACCACCACCGCGCCCCGATCGATGGCCGGGCGTACGACCGTGGCCACGTGCTCGGCCCGATCGGCTGCCACGAGCAGCGCCTCGGCTCGGGCCGAGACCGGGCCTGCGCTGCGGCCGAGGAACAGTCCCCGGATCACGCCCCCGACCGGTGTGGCTCCGGGCTCGAAGGTGGCGACCACGTCCCGGCCGGTCGCTCGGAGGCGATCGACGAGGAGCCGTACCTGGGTGCTCTTGCCGACGGCTTCGCCGCCCTCGAGGACGACGAAGGTGCCGGGCTCAGCCGGCGCGGGCATCGTCACCGTCTCCAACGGCGACGGTCTCGCCGGTCGCGTCACGCTCGGTCGGCGTGCCTTCGGTCATCGTGCCTTCGGTCGTCCCGGCGCCGGGAGTCGCGAGCTCCGCCGTCAGGTCGAGGTCCCCGATCTGGTCACGGTGGGTCGCCTGGGTCGCCTGGGTCGCGGCCTCGGCGGCTCGTACCTCCCGCCGGGTGACCATCCCGGCCATGACCACGAGGAGGCCCCCGGCCCACAGCGTGAGGCGGACCCCGGGGAGTGGCATGGTGCGTTCGAAGACCGTCACGTCGCTTCCCACGAGCACCCGGGAGAGCCGATCGAGCAACGACGAGATCGCTGGGGACACGGTCAGCGAGAGGATCAGCGTGAAGCGGATCATCGTGTAGAGCGCGGCGAAGGTCCGTCCGCGCAGCTCGTCCTCGACCTGCTCCTGGATGACCGTGAACCCGGCCACGTACGACGCGCCTGCGCACATCCCGAACGCGGCCACGCAGATGACCGCCGGTCCGAGCGACGACGTGGTCGCCAGAGCCAGCAACCCCAGTCCCGTCCCGACGACCGAGCCCGTGAACACCGTCTCGCTCGACGGTCGTCGTCGCAGCATCGACAGCAGCACCACCCCGACCGCGGCTCCGGTGCCCAGCCCGGTGAGCAACAGGCCGTAGCCCGAGGGCCCGGCCTCGAGCACGTCGCCGGCGAAGGTCTTGCCCAGGGGGATGATGGCCCCGCCGCCCACGAGACCGGTCCCCAAGCCGAGCATCACCGCTCGCACCAGCCGATGCGAGCCGATGAACGTCAGGCCCTCCTTGAGATCGAGGAACGCCTGGGCCCACACGATGCGCCCGCGGCGCTCCCTGCGACGGCCGGGGATCGACATCTTGAAGATCAACAGCGCAGACGTGACGAACGTGAGGCCGTCGATGATGAGGGCCAGCGACTCCTGGCTGGCGCCCAGCCGTGAGAACGTGTCGTAGCCGCCGAGCCATTCGGCCGCCTTGGCCAACGAGGCGAAGATGGCTGCGCCCACGGGGAACGTGCCGAAGGCCGCAGCCAGGTTGAGCGAGTTGACCGCGGCGAGCTTCTCACGGGGGACCAGGTTGGGGACCGAGGCGTCCTTGGCCGGGCCCCACAGGATCGTGAGCACCTCGATCACGAACGACGCGGCGATCAGCCAGAAGAGGGTGTCGACGAGTGGCAGCAGACCGAGGATGACGGCCCGTCCCAGATCACACCCGATCATCAGACGCTTGCGGTCGAGGCGGTCGACGATGACCCCGGCGAGCGGGGCGAGGATGAAGCCCGGGACCATCCGGGCGACCATGACCAGGCTCACGCCGCTGGCGCCGGAGCTGATGCGCTCGGCCATCGAGAGGATGGCCACCAGCCCGATCCAGTCGCCGGTGCTCGAGACGACCTGGGCGATCCAGAGCTTGAAGTACTCGGGCGAGCCGAACATCCGCCACGGTGCGGGCGGGAGCCCGCTCTGATCGCGCGACGACGGGATGAACGGGGCCGCGGCTCTCTCGCTCGCGTCGCCCTCGTCGACCACCGCAGCGTCGCTCGGGTCGGCCACGTCGGCCAGGTCGGCCACGTCGGGCGCGGCCGCGGCAGTGTCGACCGCGAGGGCTGCGGACGATGCGGGCGGGGGCGGGTCCGGGAGGGGCGGAACGGGGCGAGCGCTCACTGGGCTGCCAGGTTACGGCCGCAGACGCGCCGGCCCCAGAGCCCGGGCCTGCGCGGCGGCGCTCACGCCGGCTTCTTCTTGGCCTTCCCGGCTTTCCCGGCCTTCGCGCCCTTGCGAGCGCCGGCCTTGACGGTTCGCGCCGTCCCGGTCGACGGGGCGCGCGATGTGCCGGCGGCTCCGGAGCGAGCTCGCCGGGCGGCCGGACGGGCAGGAGCTGGCCCGGCGGCGGCGCGGGCTCGGAGCAGTTCGGCGGCGTCGTCGAGGGTGACGGTTGCCGGGTCGCGCCCCTTGGGAATCGAGGCGTTGGTCGTCCCGTCGGTGACGTAGGGCCCGTACCGGCCGGGCATGAGCTTCACCTCGGCGCCGGAATCGGGGTGGGTTCCCAGCGTCCCGAGTGGCTCGGCGACGCGGCCCCGTCGCTTGGGTTGAGCCAACAGGGTGAGGGCGTCCTCGAGCGTGACGCTGAAGATCTGGTCCTCGCTGTCGAGCGAACGGGTGTCGTCGCCTCGCTTGAGGTACGGCCCGAAGCGCCCGTTCATCGCCTGGATGGCGACGCCGTCGGTGTCGGGCCCCACCGTGCGCGGCAACGAGAGCAGCCGCAGCGCGTCGTCGAGCGTGAGCGTGTCGAGCGTCATCGACCGGAACAGCGAGCTGGTCTTGGGCTTCTTCTTCGATCCCTCGACCTGCTGACCGAGCTGCACGTAGGGCCCGTAGCGCCCGTCCTTGGCGATGATCGCCAGCCCCGTCTCGGGATCATCGCCGAGCTCCTTGTCGGGAGCGTTCTGACGTTCGATGAGCTCGATGGCCAGTGCCACGGTCAACTCGTCGGGCGCGAGATCCTCGGGGACGGGCCCGGTCTGGTCGGCCCGTTGCACGTACGGGCCGTAGCGGCCGACCCGCAGCACGACCGGCCGGCCGGTGTCGTCCTCGCCCAGCGGGATCGACGAGAGGGCGCGGGCGTCGATCTCGGGCAGGCGTTCCTCGACGAGCTGGTGCAGCCCACCGGTCTCTTTTCCCTTGGGGCCCTCGCCGAAGTAGAACGCGCTCAACCACGGCGCCGCCTCGGTCTCGCCGCGGGCGATGCTGTCGAGGTCCTCCTCCATCCGGGCCGTGAAGTCGTAGTCGACGAGCGTCGTGAAGTGCTGCTCCAGCAGGGCAACCACCGCGAACGCCGTCCACGACGGCACCATGGCCGAGCCCTTCTTCCACACGTAGCCCCGGTCCTGGATGGTCTGGATCACCGAGGCGTAGGTGGACGGGCGGCCGATGCCCCGGGCCTCGAGCTCCTTCACCAGGCTGGCCTCGGTGAACCGGGCCGGGGGCTGGGTCGTGTGCCCGTTCACGTCGAGATCGGTGCAGTCGACCGTCTGGCCCTGCGCCATCGTGGGCAGGATGATCTCGCGGTCTTCGAGCTCGGCGTCGGGGTCGTCGGAGCCCTCGACGTAGGCCCGGAGATACCCGGGGAACTCGATGGTCTTGCCGCTGGCGTTGAACACGGCGTCCTCGCCGGTCGCGGTCGTGGCCCCGAGGCGCACCTGGACGCGCTGGCCGCGGGCATCGGCCATCTGGCAGGCGACGGTGCGCTTCCACACGAGGTCGTAGAGACGGAACTCGTCGCCGTCGAGCTCGCCGCGCACCGTTTCGGGGAGGCGGAACTCATTGCCGGCCGGGCGGATCGCCTCGTGGGCCTCCTGGGCGTTCTTCACCAACTTCCGGAAGGTGCGGGGCTGCTCGGGCACGTACTCGGCGCCGTAGAGCGACGCGATCTGCGTGCGAGCGGCGATGACGGCCTGCTCCGACAAGTTCGTGCTGTCGGTGCGCATGTAGGTGATGTAGCCCCGTTCGTAGAGGCGCTGGGCGACGGCCATGGCCCGAGCCGAGGTGAACCGGAGCTTGCGCCCGGCCTCCTGCTGGAGCGTCGAGGTGATGAACGGCGGATACGGCGACTGGCGGTAGTCGCGCTTTTCGACCGACGTGACCGTGACGGGACGGCCTTCGAGGCGCCCGGCGAGCTCTCGGGCCGTGACCTCGTTGAGCAACACGACCTCGGCATCGACGGCCACCTGGCCCGAATCGGCTCCGAAGTCCTTGCCCGAGGCCAACCGGCGGCCGTCGAGCGACGCCAATCCGGCGGTGAAACCCTGCCCATCGGCGTCGAAGCGACCCTCGATGTCCCACCACTCGCCCGAATGGAAGGCCATCCGGGCTCGCTCACGCTCGACGACGAGCCGGGTCGCCACGCTCTGCACCCGTCCGGCCGAGAGCTTGGGCATCACCTTCTTCCAGAGGACCTCGCTCACCTCCCAGCCGTACAGACGATCGAGTACACGGCGCGCCTCCTGGGCGTCGACCATCGTGCGGTCGAGCTCGCGGCAGTGTTCGATCGCGTCGTTGATCGCCTCGCGGGTGATCTCGTGGAACACCATCCGCTTGACGGGAACCTTGGGAGCGAGCGTCTCGAGGAGATGCCAGGCGATCGCCTCGCCTTCGCGATCCTCATCGGTCGCGAGATAGACCTCGCTGGCCTCCTTCAGGAGCGCCTTCAGCTTCTTGACCGTCTCCTTCTTCTCGGACGGCACGACGTACACCGGCTTGAAGCCGTCGTTGACGTTCACGCCGAGCCGGGCCCACGGCTCGTCCTTGTACATCTTGGGGATCTCGGTGGCCTTGCGTGGAAGGTCGCGGATGTGACCGACGCTCGACTCGACGAGGAAGTCGCTGCCGAGGAAGGCCGCGATGGTCCTCGCCTTGGCTGGCGACTCGACGATCACGAGGGGCTTGGGCACGGTGCTCCTTGGCTGCTGGTGTTCCGTTTTTCGAGGGTGCCGGCACCGCGACGACGTGGTGCCCGGCCGCGACCGTAGCGGGCCGGGCCACGGCCGCTGACACATCTGCCTCTCCGGGCTGGCCCACGACACGGTGTCGCCCAGCGCCGACCGCCGAGGGCCGGAGACCGCTTCGGGCCATCTACGCTGTCCGCGATGCTCTTGCCGACCCAACTCGGGCTGATCGCCGCGCGGCTCTCGGGCGCCCTCCACACGGCATGGATCGCCCCGTTGGCCATCGGGGGCGGCAAGCTCGACCCCGACTATCTCATCGAGACCTTCGGCACCGTCGGGCTGATCGCCATCATCTTCGCCGAGTCGGGGCTCCTGATCGGCTTCTTCCTCCCGGGCGACTCGTTGTTGTTCATCGCCGGCTTCCTCGCCTCGCAGGGCAAGCTCGAACTGGCCTGGATCCTTCCGGGGTGCTTCCTCGCGGCTGTCATCGGCGATCAGGTCGGGTACATGTTCGGCGCCAGGGTCGGGCCCCGCCTGTTCGACCGCCCCGACTCCCGATTCTTCAAGCAGGAGTTCGTCCACAAGACGAACGACTACTTCGAGCGCAACGGGCCGCGGACCATCCTCATCGCCCGCTTCGTCCCCGTGGTACGCACGTTCGCGCCGATCCTGGCCGGCGTCGGGAACATGCGCTACCGCACGTTCTTCGCGTGGAACATCATCGGCGGGCTCGTGTGGGCCGTCGGCATCATCCTCGTCGGCTACTTCTTCGGCGACGTGATCCCCGACAAGTACTTCGAGCCGGCGATCATCGGCGTGGTCCTGCTGTCACTCGTGCCGGTCGCGCTCGAGATCCGCAAGCACCGCAAGCAGCGCAAGCAGCGGCCCGTTGCGGCGGCGCCGGTCGCAGACGACGACGTCTCGACCGAGCCGGCTGGTGAGCCCCGGTGACGTCTCGCGGTCGGCTCCGGCTGGCGCCGGGGCGCCGCCGGTCGCCCGTCGCATCCCTCGTGCTCCTCGTCGCGGTCGTGACGGCCCTCACGGCAGCCTGCAGCAGCAGCAGCGGGAACGACGCGTCCCCGTCCTCGGGCACCCCCACGACCCCCGGTGCGCCCGATGCGACCTCATCCGGGCCGATCGGCGCCACCACGTCCACGATCGTGCCCACCATCGCGGCTCCGGCCGTCGAGTTCAGCGTCGGCGGGGTCGTCGTGCACAGTCCCGTCGATCCCGCGCCCGTGGTGTCGCCCGAGATGCAGGCGGCGCTGGTCGACACCGTCACGCGCTATGTCGAGGCGGCCTCGATCGCCCCGCTGACGGGGCGTGCGGTCACGGGCTTCGACCGGATCTTCTCGCTCGACGCCACGGCCCGCCTGGCCGAGGCCAGCGGCCAGGACCGGCTCGTCCTCGTCGACGAGGGACTGGCCCCGGCGACGACCTCGCTCGTCGTCGAGAGCGCCATCCTCGATCTGAGCGTGCTCGCCGACCAGACCGGAGCCGTTGCGGTGGCCGGGGCCCACATCGACGTGCGTCTCCACGTGGGGTCGGCGGCCGGCACCTATGTGTTGGCCCGGAGCGGTGACCTGACGTTGACCGCGTTCCAGGGAACCTGGTTCATCGACGGATGGGCACTCGCGGTGACCGCCACGCCGACGACCGGGGGACCGGCAACGACCGGGCTGGTCCTCCCCGAGGTCACCACGACCCCGAGCACCGTCCGATGAGCACGCGGCCCGTACGGCGGTTGGCGGCGCTGGTCGCGACGGTGGCGACGGTCATCGCCGCGGTGGGCGTGATCGCTGTCAGGATCGTCGATGGTGCGCTCCCCGCGCAGGCCCAGGAACCCGCGTTGGTGATCACGCGGAACGAGTCGGTGAGCTTCAGCGGGGTGTCCGAGGAGCCGGTGTTCGTGCTGATCATTGGCAACGACGAACGCCGGGGCGTCGGGGGTCGACGGGCCGATGCGCTCCACGTGGTGGGCCTCAACGCCACAGCGGGGGAGGCGACCGTCGTCAACATCCCGCGCGACACGGTCGTCACGTATCCCGACGGCAGCCAGCACCGGATCAACGAAGGCAACCCCCGGGCCCAGGGCCAAGGCGATCCGAACCTCCAGACCAGGCTCGTCTCCGAGCTCGTCGGGGTGCCGATCGCGTTCACCGTCGAGGCCAACTTCGCGGGTTTCGTGGGGATGGTCGACGACCTGGGCGGCATCGAGGTCGACGTGCCCTTCCGGATGCGCGACTCGGCGTCGGGGGCCCGTTTCGACGCCGGCCTCCAGCGCATGGATGGCGCCGCCGCGCTGGCGTTCTCCCGGAATCGCAACATCCGGGGAGGCGACTTCCAGCGGACGGCCGACCAGGCGCTCGTGATCCTGGCGGCCCTCGCCAAGGTGCAGGCTGCCCGGCCCGACATCAGCGAGAGCCTGCGTCTCGTGGGCGTGTTCATGAAGCACGGCGAGCTCCATGGCACGAGCGCCACCGACCTCGTCCATCTGTCGCGCCTCGCTCTTGGCATCCAATCGGGCGCCATCCGCAACGAGGTCGTGCCGTCTCGGACGGGACGCCTCGGCACCGGGTCGGTCGTGTACTCACTGCCCGAGGCGCAGGACCTCTTCGCCGATCTGCGCGACAACGCGATCCTCGACACCTACAAGACCCTGGCCAGCGTCGGGAGCCCCCAGAGCGGCAACTGACATCCCTCACGCTGTCGGTGGCCCCCGGGGAGCCCGTCGAGTGTCGTACCCGGACGGTACCCTGAGCGCGGTGGTCGCCGACCCGCTCTCACTCCTCGCCCCGGCGCTCGTGGCGGCACTCACCGGTGATGATCTCGCCGGGGCGACGGTCGCGCACGTCGAGCGCATCGCGGCGCGATCGGCTCGGTACGGCGAACCCCGCGAGCCGCTCCATCCGGTGCTCGTCGACAGGCTCGAGGCCCGCGGATACGCCGGCCTGTACACCCATCAGGCAACGGCCGTCGATCTGCTGGCCGAGGGCCGCTCGATCGTGGTCGCCACGGGAACCGCCTCGGGCAAGTCGTTGTGCTATCAGCTCCCCGTTGTCGAAGCAGCCCTCGACGGGCGTCGCGAGACCGTGCTGGCGTTGTTCCCGACGAAGGCCCTCGCCCACGACCAGCTCCGGTCGCTCCGATCGTGGCTCGTCCCGTCGCTCGTCTGTGCTCCCTACGACGGCGATGCCACGTCGGAGGAGAAGGCCTGGGCCCGGCGGCACGCCTCGGTGATCCTCACCAACCCCGACATGTTGCACGTCGGGATCCTGCCGTTCCACGACCGGTGGGCCACCTTCTTCATGCGGTTGCGCTACGTGGTGGTCGACGAGCTCCATGTGCTGCGAGGTGTTTTCGGCAGCCATGTCGCCCTCGTACTGCGTCGCCTGCGTCGTCTCTGCGAGCGCTACGGATCGAGCCCGCAGTTCGTGTTCACCTCGGCCACGATCGGCAACGCCGGAGCGCTCGCCTCGTTGTTGTGCGGGCTCGAGGTGGCTGTGGTCGACGACGACGGCTCGCCCCGCTCGGCGCGTACGTTCGTGCTGTTCGACCGGGCCGTCGTCGACCAACGACGGGGTACGCGGGCGTCGGCCAACCAGACGGCGGGTCGGCTGCTGGCCGGTCTGGTGCGCGAGGGGTTCCAGACCTTGGCGTTCAGTCGGAGCCGGGTCGGGGTGGAGCTCGTGGCCCGTTCGGCCAAGGCGTCGCTGCGCTCGGTGCACGACGACGCGACCTGGCCGTGGGCGGGTGCCGCCCGCGACGGCGACACCCTAGGCAGCGAGCCGGGTGAAGGTCGGCCGTGTGGAGACGCGGCCTGCCCGGCGGCCGCGGCGGGCCTGGCGCCGCAGGGGGTCCTGGGGGTCGCTGGGGGACCGGCGCGGCAGGGGGACACGGCCCTGGCGGCGGTCTCGGTGGTTCCGGCGCGGCAGGGGGACACGCCCCTGGCAGCGGTCGCCGGGGGCCCGAGCCGACCGGCGTCGACCCGGTCGGTCGACAGTCTCGTCGCCGCATATCGGGGCGGGTACCTCACCGACGAGCGCCGCGAGCTGGAGCAACGGTTCGTGTCCGGTGAGCTTCGGGGCATCGCGGCGACCAACGCTCTCGAGCTGGGCATCGACATCGGGGGTCTCGACGCCGTCGTCATCAACGGGTTCCCGGGGACGATCTCGTCGCTGTGGCAGCAAGCCGGACGGGCCGGTCGTCGGGCCGGCGCGGCCGACGGCGGCGACGGGGGGCGTGAAGCGCTGGCCGTGCTCGTCGCCGGCGACGACCAGCTCGATCGCTGGTACTTCAGCCACCCCGAGGAGCTGTTCAGCCGAAGCCCCGAGGCGGCGGTCATCAACCCGTCGAACCCGTACGTTCTGCTGCCGCACATTGCGTGCGCAGCGTACGAGGCGCCCCTCGAGAGCGACGATCGCCGCTGGTTCGGCGACGGCATCGACACCGCAGCCTGCGATCTGGTCCGGGTCGATCTGGCCCGTCCACGCGACCGCCGACTGTTCTGGGCTGCGCGTGAACCTCCCGCGCCAGCGGTGAACCTCCGATCGAGCTCGGGACGGCTGTTCCGGCTCGAGACGTCCGACACCGATCGGGCGATCGGTACGGTCGACGGGACCCGGGTGTGCTCGGTGGCCCACCCGGGTGCGATCTACGTGCACCAGGGCCGTCAGTACCGTGTCGACGAGCTCGATCTCCGCGGGTTCACGGCCCGGCTCTCGGTGTGCGACGACGACGAGTACACCCAGACCCGCCACGAGACCGACATCGAGATCATGGAGCAGCTCGGTTCGGCCGAGATCGGGGCTCTCATCGCTGGCCTGGGTCGCGTTCGGGTGACCCACCAGGTGACGGCCTACCAGCGGCGCTGCCTGGCCACGGGTGGAGTGCTCGAGGTGGTGCCCCTCGACCTTCCGGCTCAGCTCCTCGACACCGCGGGCTGCTGGTTCACCATCACCCCCGATCTGCTCGCCGCTGCGGGACTCGTCCCCGCCCAGACCGCAGGCACGGTGCATGCCATCGAGCACGGGTTCATCGGGATGCTGCCGCGCTCGGCGATCTGCGACCGCTGGGATGTCGGAGGGGTCTCGATGGCCATGCACCCCCAGACGGGGCTGCCCTCGATCTTCGTGTACGACGGCTTCCCTGGTGGCGCCGGCATCGCCGACATCGCGTTCGCCGTGGCAACCGAGACCCTGGCGGCGACAGCGGAGCTGATCAGCACCTGCTCGTGTGACGACGGGTGCCCGTCGTGCGTCCAGTCCCCCAAGTGCGGCAACTGGAACGAGTACCTCGACAAGGCTGCAGCCATCGCCCTGCTCTCGGTCGCGATCGGCCCTGCGGCAGCACCGGCCGCGCACCGTTCCGGGCGAGGAATGCACGCGGTGTCGACCACCGCCCGAGCGACGGCCTCCACGCCGAGGCGGCGCACGCGAACCGTGGCTTGATCGGGCTCGCACCGACAGCCCAGGAGGACGGCGTCGTTTGCCGATGCGGTACGGCTGGCAGCGCTCCGGGCCTGTGAGGGCGTTCCGCCCAGCGCCAGCTCGTCGGCCGCGGCCAACGCAGCCGCGTCGGCTGCGGACTGTGCCGCGACACGCCGAGCCGAGGCCGATCCCAGGCGGGCGATGCCGACGGCGACGAGCCCGGCGACGACCACCAAGCCGACCATCAGGATCAGCACCGATCCGCGCTCTGCCTCGCTGCCACCCAGCCCCCGGCGACCCGGAGCTCGCCCTGCGGGGCCAGGGCCCCTTCCCCGGGGGCTCGAGCCCGAGCGCGTCGGGCTCGAGCCCGTGGGTCGGGACGGGACGACTGTGCCGATTGTTCCGACTGTGCCGACTGTGCCGGTTGTGCCGACCGGGGCGGCCGGGACGACTGTGCCGACCGGGAGGGACGGAACGGCCGCGACGTCCGAGACGGCCGGGGTCATCGTTCGGCTCGCATGGTGGCGTCGGAGCGCAGCACCGGATCGGGGAGCAGCGGGCCGATGATCGGTACATCGGTGACCACCCGGTAGCTGACCTCCACCCTGACGGGTCCGCCGACGGCGGGCCGGGGACCCACCGCGACCTGAACGCCCGACAACACCCGAGTGCCCGCGGCGACGGCCGCGTCGGGGTCGGGGTCGACCGCGGCGGCCCGCGCCGCTTCTCTGGCTGCGTGCTGTACGAGAACCTGGGCCCTGACGACGATGGCGACCTGGACGAGTCCGAGCATCAGGATCAAGACGAGCGGAAGAACGAGCGCGAACTCGACGGTCGCTTGGCCGGCCCGATCGCGGCACCGTCGGGCCCGGGCCCGGGCCCGGGTCCGGACCGGAGCCCGGACCAGCGGGTCGCGGCGACCGGGCCGACCCCGACTCATTGGGCGAGTTGGATCACGCGGTCGATCGCCGAGTCGAACAAGCGACCGATCGAGCCCGAGCTGGCCGCCCAGGCGATGAGCAGACCAGCGAGGGTCACGGCGCCGATGATCACCAGGGCATATTCGGCCGTTGCCTGGCCGTGCTCGGGCCGGCCCGGAGACGATCGGGCCAACCGAAGCTTGACCCAGTGGGTGAACAAAGACAGATCCATCAGAGAACCTCCGTGCGTGTGTCGTGGTGGAGCCTGACGAGGAAGTCGATGGGGGAAGTCGCCGAGAGCATTCACGCCGAGCTCGCGGTCGCCCGGGAGCGACACGAGACGTGACCGGGCCGGCTCCGGGCGGGTGCCGGAACGAGCGCATCGGGGTCGAGCAGATTGGTTTCGAGCAGCCTTGCGTCGAGCAGCCTCGGGCCGAGGAACTGGGGCTGAGGAGGTGGGGCCGAGCAGGTTGGCGCTGGATAGCTGGTCACGGTCACTGGTCGAAGGCTCGGAGCACCGCGGGAACGACGGCGAGGAGCACGAAGCCCGGGAGCGTGCAGCACACGAGCGGGAACAGGAGCTTCACGGGAACGGCCCGGGCCCGTTCCTCCGCAGCCCGGCGCTGGTCGTTGGCCCGGTCGTCGGCCAGTCTCTCGAGCGCATCGTGCAGGCCCGCACCGGTGTTGGCGCCTTCGCCGAGCAGGGTGACGAGTGGTGCCACAACGCCATCGAGCAGCGCGACCCGATGACAGGCTTCGCCGAACGACAAGCCCGACCCCGCGAGGTCGAGCACGGGTTGCAGCCGGCTGGCAACGGCCGCTGGACCGTGGGCCACGATCTCGGCGAGCGCGCCGGCCGGCGCGAGACCCGATCCGACAGCCATGCGTACGAGATCGATCGCCTCGGGGAGTGACGCTGCGGCGAACCGATCGGCCCGACGTCGTCTCCGGGCTCGAACGATCCCGAGGCCCCTCCCGCGTGGCGGAGCCCGCACCGACGGGGTGCCTGCCGAGGCTGCGCCCGGCGACGCCAACGTTGCCAGCCGCTCGGCCAGCCGGCCCGTGGTGGCTCTTCGGATGGCGAGCATCATGGCGAGCGCGAGGACGATCCACTGGGCGACGGCGGAAGGGTTCACTGGGCCCCCCGGATGATCATCCGCATCCACCCCGCGCCCAACGCGTCGAGCGCCAGGCCCCCGAGGAGACAGGCGCGCCCTACCCCGGTCGTCGTCAACCCGTGGACGGTCGCCGGGTCGGCCACAGCCGTGAGCACCAGCGCTCCCACGGGGATGAGGACGACGACCCAGGCTGACCAGCGCCCCTGCGTCGAGAGCGCAGTCACCTCCGCGGCAACTGCCTGGCGTCGCCGGAGCCGGGTCGCGAGAGCATCGAGGGGCCCGGCGGCCGGACCGCCCGCGGCATGGGCCAGGGCCAGAGCCGCCGAGGCGGAGGCGACGGAGCCGAACCCCGATCGGGAGCGGCCCGGTTTCGAGGAGCCGTGACGCCCCCAACCCCTGATGGCCGAGGCCCATCCGAGGCCGAGGTCGGCGCGCCGGCACACCGCCTGGAGGTCGTCGGCCAGCGGCCCCGGGCGGCTGGCCACGTGGCGGACCGCCTCGGGGAGCGTCGCGCCGATGCGGAGCTCGCGGGCCACCGCTTCGAGCACCGGGGCCACCGCGGTGTCGCGGCGTCGGTTGACCCGGCCGAGCAGCGCAGCGCGGGCTCCGAGCGAGCACGCGACGTACGTCGCCTCGGCAACGACGAGCCCGACTGGCCCGGCGCCGATCGCCGACGACCAAGCGCCGATGAGCACGGTGCCTGCCAGCCAGCCACCGGCGATGGCGGCGGGAGCGGCTCCCAGGCCCAGACGAGCAACCTCGAGCTCGAGGCGAGGAGCACGCGAGCAGCTCGGTCGAGCGCCCACGACACCGAGCTGACGGGCGCGAGCTCTCGGTCGCGTTCCCCGCACCCGGGCCAAGATGACAGCGAGGACGACGAGAAGCGTGAGATCGCCAAGCGCCCGCGTCAACACCGGAACCATCGCGGATCGAGGTCGGGACCATCGGGTCGGCGCGGTGGCCGAGTTGGAGACCCCACGGCCACAAGGGCCGGTCCCCGGCGCTCGAACAGGGTCGTCATCGCCGCTCGGTGCAGGGACCGATCGTCGGCGACCTGTTGGTGCGGCCCGCCCAGGGACCCTCCGCCCCCCGCGCTCGAGCTCGACGCCGCCGCCAGCTCGCCGATGGCGCTGACCTCCCGCTGTCCGGCGGAGCCTCGACGGACGTGCACGACGGCATCGACGGCAGTGGCGATGTGCGATCGCACGGTCGAGGGCTCGGCCCCCGTCCCGGCGAGGAGGACGAGGCTCTCGAGGCGAGCGAGCGTCTCACCCACCCCGTTGGCGTGGAGTGTTCCCAACGAGCCGTCATGACCGGTGTTCAACGCCTGGACGAGATCGAAGGCCTCGCCGCCCCTGACCTCGCCGACGATGACACGATCGGGACGCATCCGAAGCGCTGCTCGGACGAGCGTCCGGACGTCGACCCCTCCGGCACCCTCGGCGTTCGGGGGCCGGGCTTCGAGCCGCACCACGTGGCCCATCCCGAGCTGGAGCTCGGCGGTCTCCTCGATCGTCACGATGCGCTCGCCAGGGTCGGCACACCGGAGCAACGACGCCAGGAGGGTGGTCTTGCCGCTCGAGGTGCCGCCGGAGACGAGCAGGTTCCAACCCGAGCGCACGGCCCAGGCGAGAAACGACTCGGCCGCGCCCGCGACCCCGAACTCGGCGAGGCTGACGGGTCGGATCCGGAATCGGCGGATGCTGAGGTACGGCCCGTCGATCGCCAGGGGCGGCAGCACCGCATGGAGCCGGGCCCCATCGGGCAGTCGGGCATCGACGATCGGGGCCGACCGGTCGAGACGCAGGCCGAGTGGGGCGAGCACCCGTTCGATGATCCGCAACAGCGTGTCGGCATCGAGCTCGAGCGTCACGGCTTCGAGGCGTCCGGCTCGCTCGACGTAGCAGGACTGCGGCCCGTTGACGAGGATCTCGGAGACGTTCGGATCGGCGAGCAGCGGTTCGAGCGGGCCGAGGCCGGTGACGTCGGCGACGAGCGCCGTGAGCGTGTGGTCGAATCGCTCGCCCGACAGGAGCGGGGCTTCGGCGTGCAGCAGCGGAGTGAGCTGATGCCGGAGGTCGTGGAGGTCGGCGGCTCCCACCCCCGACTCGGCGAATCGCCGGCGGACGGTGTCGCGCAGCGGGAGATCGGGCAGCCGGTTCACGCAGCCGCCCCGGGGCCGATGTCGGGCATGTCGAGCCAACGCCCCGCCATCCGGGTGAGGGGCCGACGGAGCGCGTCGGGAGTGCGGGCCAGCACGAGTCCGGCGTCGGCGGCCCGCGCGATGGCCGAGCGCCAGGCCACCCGAGCCAGCACCGGCACGCCGAGCACGTCGCTGATCTCCCGGGCGCCGAGCGCCCGACCGGGCTCGTCGATCATCACGACGCCGTGCGTGTGTTTGAGGGCCGGCGCCTGGACGGCTCGCCTGAGCGCGAGGTAGCACGGCCGGATGACGAGCAGGGTGGCGTCGGCCAGTTCGGCCATGGCGACGAGGGCTGGGGTGTCGGCCCGACCCAGGTCGGCCACCGCAACCCCACCAGCCTCGGCCAGCGCCATCGCCAGTGCGGCCCCGGCAGCGCCGGTGGGCGGAGCGTGGCCGTCGCGCGTGGGTCGCCCCATGGGAAGCAGCGTGAACGCCGGACCGTCGATCTCGACGGCGATCCGGACCAGCGCTTCGGTGGGCGCTTCGGGGCCCAGGGCCAGCCAGTCGTTGAGGCCGGTCGTGGGGTCGGCGGCAGCACCGACCAACGCCGGTTGATCGCCAGCGAGGTCGACGAGCTGAACCGGGGCGTGGTGCTCGGCGAGCACTCCGGCGCATGCGGTGGAGACGGTGGAGGTGCCTGAGCCGCCCTTGGACGACCAGAACGTGAGAAGCATGCGATCCCCTTCTCTCGAGCAGGCCGCAACCGGAGCCCGACCGCGCGAAACCCGTCGCCGAGCTGGGCTCGGCAGGGTGACGCCCGGGGCCGGGAAAGGCCCGCTGAACACGTGATGCGCGTCGATCGACGCACAGAAGGGGAAGGGAGGCGAGCGTCGGCTCGCACCGGCCAACCGACAGATCACATCACGAACCCGTCGACCCTTCGACGTTTCGTGGTGGTGGGCTCACTCTAGCAGGGCCCTGTGACAACAACCCAGGGCGCCGATGCCGCCGAGCCCGTGGGCGGCAACAGACTTGCCCGAAATGTGCATCGACCCCGGAGCAGGACCCCGGGGTCGAACACGATCGAGAACCGAGCTGAGCTCGGCAGGTGATGCAGGTGATACAGGTGATACAGGTGATACAGGTGATACAGGATCAGCTCAGGCTGACTTGAACTTCTTGGCGGCGACGGCGCCGAGAGCGACGACGAGAACCAGGAGCAACAGCTTCTTCATGAGCCCTCCTAGGGACGGGTGGCGCGGACGCGCAGGGCACCAGCATGGTAACGCGTCGGAGGGCCGCGCCGTTTCGCCGGGCGCACCTGTCGGTCGGAGCGCGACGATGGGCTCCCGACCGAGGAGCCTCAGATGATCGACACCGCTGACCGCCTGGCCCTGCATGAGCTGATCGGCCGCTATTGCGATCTGATCGACAGCTGCGATTGGGCTGGCCTGGCCGCGATCTTCACACCGATGGCGACGTTCGACATCACCGATGTCGGCGGTCCCCGACTGGATGGGTTGGCCGAGATCCAGCACCACATGGCGGAGGTCGCCCGTCATCCGCTGGCCCATCACGTGACCAACATCTGGGTCGACGACAGCGCCGAGCCGGTGGTGGTGCACGCTCGGTTCCTGGGTGTGCTCGACGATCGCCGCGTGGCGACCGGCCACTATCGCGACGAACTCGAGCGCACCGCCGACGGCTGGCGCGTGACGGCCCGCACGTACCGGGCTCAACGCCGTCCTTGACAGCACGCTCGGCGCCGGCGAAGTGGGCGTCACGACACGATGTGCGGTGTCGTGACGCCCACTGCTCGGGATGCATGGCGGAGGTGGCAGGAATCGAACCCACCCGACGAGGATCACCCGTCGCACTCGTGTTGAAGACGAGGGGGGCCACCAGACCCCATTCACCTCCACCCCCGTTGTTAGTGCCTCGATGGCCGCACCCGCCACTCCCGGCAGCTGGTCGCGGGTCGGGGTGAACGACGTCACAGCTTCGGGGTGCCGGCGGGTCACCCGTCCCGACAGCCTGGGATGTCAGAGGCCGAAACGGGGCATGCTCGGGAGGTCGGGGAGGTCGAGGAGATCGGCAATGGTGGACAGGTCACGCACGATGGCGCTCGGGGTCCCCACGTTGTGCTCGGAGAATCGGTCGATGATCTTCGACAGATCGTCCCCGGACCCGAGGCTGGGAAGGTGCGACGCGCCCGGGACCTTGTCGACGATTTCGACGATCCGGTCGACGCCGTTGCTCACGGTCCCCAGTCCCCGTTGTGCCGTGTCGACCGTTCCGTTCGTGGCGTCGTGGGCGATGTTGTTGATGCCCTGGGCCACTTCGAAGATCCCAGCGGAGCCTGGGCCCAATCGGGTCTGGAGCTCGTCGATCGAGACGTTGCGTGCATCGTGCTGGATGTCGCGGATGGCCTGTCCGTTGTCGATGGTGTCGTCGATCTTCTCCTCCCAACCCTCGGCGAAGGTGTCGGCTGTGACATCGCGCAACCGGTTGGTGCTGCCGGCGATCAGGGCACCGATCTGGGCCATGGCCACGCTGCCCGCCACGAAGTAGGCATCGTGACCCTGGTCGGTACCCGCGTCGAGACGGGTGGCGCCGAACTCAGGCAGCGTGGGATCCATACCCAGCTCGGGAGCCTTCTGCATGTCGAGCAGTCTCTCGATGACCGGTTGCAGCTTCACGACCGGGCCCGGATCGCGGTTGACGAAGGGGATGGGATCACCGATCGATCGCATGGCGTAGATCTCGGTCGTCCCGGCGCGGTTGAGCTCGCGAGCGTGGTTGACCGGGACGCCGGGGCTGCCCAGGAACAACGCGGCGTCGGCGCGAGCACCGGCGAGCAAGGCTTTCGCCACGACGTCGGTGCCGTAGCTGTGACCGACGAGCGTGATTCGTGCTCCCGGTTGCATGTCGTCGGCCAGCGACTCGAGGAAGCTGGCGAGCTGGATCCCTCCGGCTGCGGCCGGCTCGATGTGACGGGCCTGCCACAGATTGTCGGGGGCGTCGTAGCCGAGCCAGGCGATCACGGCAACGTCGCTGCAGTTCACGTCCGACGCCGTGGCGTGCATGAGACGAGCCCGCTCGGCGGTCCTGTCGAAGTTCCCGAGGTTCGACTTGGTGCCGGGGACGAGCACGGCAACCGCCGAGGCCGATCCGAGATCGCCCACGAGCTCGGCGATGCGTCCGTTGGCGGGGTCGAACACGAGGAACTGGCGGTGCTCGAACGTGATGGCTCCCCAACGACCCACGACGGCCCTGGGTGCGAGGAGCTCGCGGGAGCGCTCGGCTCGCCTGTCCCACCGTCGGGCCTCGCGGGTGTCGCCGTCGAGCCACGCCGAGAAGGCCCGCCGCTCGGCAGCCATGATGTCGCTGTTGATGAGACCCCGCACCGAGTCGATCTCGTCGAGCAGCTGCGCTCGTCTCAGGAGATCGGCGGAGGAGGTCTCGGCCCAACGGCTGGCGGTGGCGGCGAGGTCGACCCCGGGCCAGATCCTGTTGACCGAACGCAAGGTCATGGTGGCGTTGGTGGTGCAGCGGCGAAGCTCGGCGGCGGCAGCTGAGAGCGACGACGCCATCGCGACGAGGAGTTCGGCGTCGGCTCCGAGCAGGGTGGTGGTCATGGTGGTGTCCCTTCGCGGATGAGCGCGCACGCGAGCGCGGCGCACCAGGATCACGGAAGGGGGAAGTGCCGGCGTCGGGCGCAGATCCGAGCGGCGGGACGGGCGTGGGCCCGTACGGCACATCGAAGCGGGTCTCGGTGGTGAGCGAGGTCGAAACCTCGCTCACCACCATTGCAGACCACACCACTGCGGGTGAAAGCACGACGGTGGAGCGAGACAGCAGGTGGAGCTCAGACGGCGAGCAGGTCTCGGGCGCCGGTGTCGGACGAGGGATGGCGCAGCTTGGACATGGCGCGAGCTTCGATCTGGCGGATCCGCTCACGGGTGAGGTTGAAGTACTCGCCGACCTCTTCGAGGGTCCGGGGCTCGCCCCGATCGAGACCGAAGCGCAAGGCCAGGATCTGCCGTTCCCGCTCGTCGAGTGGGGCCAGCAACTTCTCGATCTCTGCCGGGAGCAGCGCCGTTGCCGCCACCTCGAAAGGCGATTCGGCCGAGCGGTCCTCGACGATGTCGCCGAGCTCGGCGTCGCCGTCCTCACGCAGAGGCTCCGAGAGCGAGAGGGGCTCGGCGGCGAAGCGCAGCGCTTCGGTCACCTTGTCCTCGGGCATCTCGACCTCGGCCGAGAGCTCGGCCAGGGTGGCCGGACGGCCGAGCTTGAGCTCGAGCCGGGACCGGGCCTTCTGCAACCGAGCCAGGGTGTCGCCGGCGTGGACAGGCAGGCGGATCGTGCGGCCCGTGTTGGCGATACCGCGGGTGATGGCCTGGCGGATCCACCACGTGGCGTAGGTGGAGAACTTGAAGCCCTTGCGCCAGTCGAACTTCTCGACCGCGTGCATCAGGCCCAGGTTGCCCTCCTGGATCAGGTCGAGGAGCGGCAGGCCCGACGCCTGGTACTTCTTGGCGATCGAGACCACGAGCCGGAGGTTCGACTGCACGAACGTGCGCTGGGCGCGCTCGCCCTCGTCGATGGTCTTCTTCAGCTCGCGTCGGCGGGTGGGCGTGACCTTGGGGTTGGCCTCCAAGTCGGCCCGCGCCGCGTTGCCTGCCTCGATCTGTTGGGCGAGGCGAACCTCGTCGTCCTTGGTGAGCAGTGGGTACTGCCCGATATCGGTGAGATAGAGCCGAACGAGGTCTTCCTCGTCGCGCTCAACACGCTCCTTCGCCACGTATCCCTTCCCGTCAGAGTGATCGTGTGTGGGCGATCTTCCAGGTAGATCTCTGGGGAACCCGCAGGTTCCGTTGGGTGGAACGTGATTTCGGAAACGTTCTCGTGGACCTCGGGGAATGGCGGCTCTCGGACCGATCTTGTGGGTCGATCACCGCCATGCGAGGGCTCCTTCGAAGGGTGGCTTCCCAGCACGACCACTCCGAGCATACCGGTGGAGTCAAGAGCCCCCCACGGGGAATTGCAACGCGTTTGTGCAGGTCAGTGTGTTCCGAATCGACACTCAGGCACGAGGGGTCAGATCGGCGCCAATCCGGCGCCTCGGGCCTGATCGAACAGCTCCTGGGCCCGCTGCCAGTCTTCGAGGACGTCGGCGAGGGCGATCCGAGCGATTCGAGCGACCGGCTCGTCGCTGGCTGGAGTGGCGCTTGAGCGTAGCGATCGGTAGCCCGCGAGCAGGCCGGGGAGCAGGTCGCGAGCCACCACGCCGAGCCGTGACATGGCGTCGGGCGCTGCCGCGACCAGGACCGAGACCAGCGCCTGGCCGCCCGGCGAGCCCACGGTCGCGGCGTCGGCGGGGTGCTCGCGAGCGATCGACATGCAGGAGCCGACGAGATCGGCCCGCCACGCGTGATGGGCCGAGAGGGCGTTCCACAGGAGACGGGTCTCGGCCTCGTTCGCGGGCGTCTCGGCCACCCAGCTCCCCAGGATCTCGAAGCACCGCAACTCCACCCAGCGCAGGGCCCCGAGGCGAGCGGTGACGACGACGAACTCGGTCATGGATGATCCTCACGACGGGGGCGACGGTGGTGGGGGCGGCGAACGTGAGCACGATGCGTGGCGGACGACACGGGTAGCCCGTCGAGGTCGACGCCGTCCGGACCGGGTTGGACCGATCGGGCCCGTCGGACTCGGCGGGCCCGGCGGGCCCGAGACCCGGCGGTGGCCTCGGCCACCACCGTACCCGCCATGATGATCGCCGCTCCCGCCCAGCCCCGTCCGCCGAGACGGTCGCCGGCCCAGTAGCCGAACACGCCGGCGAAGACAGGTTCGAGCGACAGGAGCAGGGCCGACCGGGTCGGCTCGACGGAGCGCTGGCCGAAGATCTGCAGCAGGAACGCCAGCGCCGAGGCGGCCAACCCGGTCGAGACCGCGCCGCCGACGGCTCGGGCGGAGACGTGGCCGATCCCGGCGGCGGGCAGCCACACCAACCCGACCGCGGCGACGACCACCAGCTGCGACACGGCGAACGGCACGAGCGGGAGGCGGTGCGTGTACGTGGCGACGATCACGATGTGGCAGGCGAACGCGAGCGCGCACGCGATCGTGAGCCATTCGCCTCGTCCGAGCCCGTCGACGCCCCCGGTGAGCACGAACAGGCCCACCACCGAGGCGACCGTCCCGACGAGAGCTCCCCGGCTGGGCCGGTGCCGGGTGAAGATGAAGGCGACCACGGGTGTCGCTCCCACGTACAGGCCGGTGATGAAGCCCGAGGCCGACGGGGTGACGTGTTCGAGGCCGACGGTCTGGGTCACGTACCCGGCGGCGAGCACGAGACCTCCGAGGAGCGCCGGTCGCCAGAAGGTCCACGTCGTCGGGATGGCCTGGGCGCCCCGGCACAGAGGCGCCAGAGCCAGCGCTCCCACCGAGAAGCGCAGGGCGACGAACGCCGCGGGAGTGAGGTCGCGCACGCTCTCACTGACCACCACGAAGGTGCCGCCGAACAACGCGGCGGTGGCGAGCAGGGCCAACCGTCCCCTGACGTCGCCGGGAGCCGATCGGGCGAGGCCTCCGGTCACCACCGGCCGGCCCGCCCCGGGGGCCCCACCCCGCTACCGGGGCCAGCGGTCGGTGATGGGCATGCGCCGGTCGCGTCCGAAGGCCCGGGCCGTGACCCGCACCCCGGGAGCGGCCTGACGGCGCTTGTACTCCGACCGATCGACGAGACCGACCACGCGGCGCACCGTGTCGGGATCGTGCCCGGCGGCGATCAGCTCGGCGATCGACAGGTCGTGCTCGATGTAACCGACGAGGATGGGGTCGAGCTTCTCGTAGGGCGGCAGGCTGTCGGCGTCGAGTTGATCGGGTCGCAGCTCGGCCGACGGTGGCTTGTCGATGATGGCTCGGGGGATGAGATCGAACCCGGCCCGACGGTTGCGGGCCTCGCACAGCCGAAACACCCGCGTCTTGACGACGTCCTTGATGACGGCGTACCCGCCGGCCATGTCGCCGTAGATCGTGGCGTAGCCGACGGCCATTTCGCTCTTGTTGCCGGTGGTGAGCACGATCGCGCCGAACTTGTTCGAGAGCGCCATGAGGGTCACGCCTCTGACGCGCGACTGCACGTTCTCCTCGGTGGCTCCGGGCTCTGTGCCCGAGAACGCGTCAGCCAGCATGGCCTCGAACGCCGTATGGGCGGGCTCGATCGGGATGGTCATGCTGCGGATGCCCAGGTTCGCCACGAGCGCGTGGGAGTCGGTGACGGAGCCGGCGGAGGAGAAACGCGAGGGCATGAGCACGCCGGTGACGTGTTCGGCGCCCAGGGCGTCGGCCGCGATGGTGGCCACCAGCGCCGAATCGACACCGCCCGAGAGCCCGATGACCGCGTCGGCGAAACCCTGCTTGTGCATGTAGTCGCGGGTGGCGAGCACGAGCGCTTCGTAGATCTCGTCGTCCTCGTCGAGCAGCGGCTCGATGCGTGACGGCAGCGGGCAGCCCTCGGGCGCCCGTTCGGGCGAGACGGCGATCTCGGCGAGCGGCGTGGCCGACGGCCGTCCCCTGGGATCGAGCAGCCGCTTGCGGAACGCGGGGCGCACGTCGAGATCGACGACGAGCAGGTCGTCGGCGAGCTGGCGGGCCCGGGCCACGAGTCGACCGGTCTCGTCGAACACGAGCGAGCCGCCGTCGAAGACCAGCTCGTCTTGTCCCCCCACCAGGTTGCAGTACACGATCGGGATGGACGCGTCGGCGGCCCGGGTGGCCAGCATCGTCTCACGCTCGGTCATGCGACCCGCGTAGAACGGCGAGCCGTTGATGTTGACCGCCAGCTCGGCCCCGCCCGCCGCCTGCTGGGCGATGGGTCCGACCGGGCTCCAGGCGTCCTCGCAGATCGAGACGCCGACGCGCACGCCACCGATGACGAACAGAGGACCGACGTCGGTACCCGGGGTGAAGTAGCGCTCCTCGTCGAAGACGGCGTAGTTGGGCAGGAGCTGCTTGCGGTAGGTGCCCACCACGACGCCGTTGGCGCAGACGGCGGCGGCGTTGTGGAGGTCGCGTCCCATCTCGGGAAAGCCGATGACCGCCGCTGCTCGACCGGTGCGCTGCGCGATGCGCTGAACGGCCGCGGCGGCCTCGGCCACGAAAGCTGGCCGGAGCAGCAGGTCCTCGGGCGGGTAGCCCGTGACGCTCATCTCGGGGAAGGCGACGAGATCACACCCCGCTTCCTCGGCCCGCTCGTACGCGGCCAGGATGAGGGAGCTGTTGCCGGCGAGATCGCCGACCACGAGGTCGATCTGGGCGGCTGCAACACGCACGCGGGGCATTCCGCAAGGATACGGGCGTGAGCTTCACCCAACCCGACCTGATCGAGGCCATCGAGCACTCGGCCGACCCGGCCGCTGTCCGCGCCGTCCTCGAGCGGATCGTCGAACGCGTCGCAGAGGCCGGCGCGCTCGCGCACGATGCCGTCGTCGCCGAGCTCGGAACCGACCCCGCGCTGCGCGACGGGCTGATCGCCGTGGCCGGCGCTTCCCGCTCGTTGGTCACGGCGCTGATCGCCGACCCCCGCCTCCTCGACGTCGTGGGCGACCGGGCGTCGTTGTCGGCCGAGCGCGCGGTGGCCGACTACGTGGCGGGCTCCTTCGGGCTCGACGAGGGCGGGTTGCGCCGCTGGAAGCGCGCCGAGTTCCTCCGGATCGCCGTGCGTGACCTCACGGGGTTGGCCGACCTGCCGGCCGTTGGACGGGAGCTCGCCGGCCTGGCCGAGGGGTGTCTCTCGGCTGCGTTGGCCATCGCCGCGCCGGCGGTCCCGTTCGCCGTGCTCGGGATGGGAAAGCTGGGCGGGTCCGAGCTCAACTACGCCAGCGACGTCGACGTGATCTTCGTGCACGACGGGGAAGGGCCCGGTGCGGCGGCCGAGGCTGCTCGTGCGGCCCGTGCCGTGTTGTCGGCGATGAGCACACCCACCGACGACGGGATCGTGTTCCGAACCGACGCCGATCTCCGGCCGGAGGGGCGGGCCGGGCCGCTGTCTCGCACCATCGCCGGCTTCCGTACCTACTGGGAGCAGTGGGCGGGGCACTGGGAGTTCCAGGCGCTGCTCAAGGCCCGGCTCGTGTGCGGTGACGTCGACCTGGCCGAACGCTTCTTCGCCGTCGCCGATCCGTTCATCTGGCCTGATCGCCTCGACCCGGCGGCGATCCGTGAGATCCAGGCGATGAAGCTGCGCGCCGAGCACGAGATGACGAAGAAGGGTCTCGAGCTGCGGGAGCTCAAGCGGGGCAAGGGCGGCATCCGCGACATCGAGTTCGCCGTGCAGCTCCTGCAGCTCGTCCATGCCCGCCACGAACCAGAGCTGCGCTCACGCAACACGCTGATCGCCCTGGCGTCGCTGGTCGAGCACGGCTATGTCGACCCACCCGACGCCGAAGCGCTCGACGAGGCCTACCGTTTCCTGCGCGACGCCGAGCACCGCCTCCAGCTCCAGGACGAGCGGCAGGTCCACGTCCTGCCGGCCGACACGCCCGGACGGACGCGGCTGGCCCGGGTCATGGGCCATCGCGACCGTCCCGAGGCGTCGGCCCTCGAGCAGTTCGACGAGCGCCACCGTCAGCACCAGACCACCGTCCGCTCGATCCACGAGAAGCTCTTCTTCCGCCCGGCGCTGGCAGCGTTCGCCGGGGTCGGAGCGCTGTCTCCCGATGCGGCCGAGGAGCGCTTGGCGGCCTTCGGGTTCCGCGATGCCGAACGCACCCGTGCGGCGATGCGCGAGCTCACCGCTGGCTATTCGCGCACGTCGAAGCTCATGCAGCAACTCTTCCCCCTGCTGCTCGACTGGTTGTCGGGTTCGCCCGATCCCGACCTCGGGCTGTTGCAGCTGCGAACCGTCGCCGAGGGCGACACCCGGGCCCGGGCGCTGGCGACGGCGTTTCGCGACTCGCCGACCGCCGCGGAGCGCACCTGCTTCTTGTTGGGGTCGTCGCGAGTGGTGGGTCAGGCGATGCGCCGGGTTCCCGAATTTCCGACCCTGCTCGAGACCGACGCGGCACTCGCCCGTCCGAAGGATCCCGCGCTGCTGCGGGCCGAGGCCCTCGACGCGTTGCGTTGGCGGTCGCACGATGCTGCCGACCGGGCGGCCGGGCTGCGGCGCTTCAAGCGGCGGGAGCTCCTGCGCATCGCAGCTCGCGACCTCCTGGGCATGGCGACCCTGGAGGACGTGCAGACGGAGCTGAGCGCCCTCGCCGACGCATCGCTGGAGGGGGCGTTGGCGGCGATCGAGCCGAGCGTGCCGATCGCGGTGATCGGGTTGGGGCGCTACGGCGGGCAGGAGATGTCGTACGCGTCCGATCTCGATGTCGTCTACGTGTACGACGGCGACGGTCCGGCCGACTTCCGGGCCGCGGAGATCGCCGTCGAGGCGCTCAATCGCGACGTGGGGGCGCTCACCCCGGAGGGCCAGGCTTGGCAGGTCGACGCCAAGCTGCGCCCCGAGGGCCGGCAGGGACAGCTGGCACTGCCGATCTCGGGCTACGAGTCGTACTGGGGCGGACGGGCGCTCGTCTGGGAGTTCCAGGCCCATCTGAAAGCCCGGGTCGTCGCCGGCGATCGGGCCCTCGGTGAGCGCTTCCTCGAGGCGCTTTGGCCGCACGTGTACCAGCCCGATTTCGGCGACGACGGTGTGCGCGAGGTGCGCCGCATGAAGGCCCGGATCGAGCGCGAGCGCATTTCAACCGGCGACGATCCCCAGTTCCATCTCAAGCTGGGCAAGGGTTCGCTGTCCGACATCGACTTCACGGTGCAGCTCCTCCAGTTGCAGCACGGCCACGACCATCCGACGGTGAGGGTGGCGTCGACGGTGGAGGCACTGGCCGCGCTGACCGGTGAGGGTCTGCTCGACGCCGAGGACGCTGGCGTGCTCTGGGAGGCCTACCGGTACTGCAGCCGGGCTCGCAATCACCGCTTCCTCCACACGGCCAAGCAGGCCGACTCGCTCCCCCAGAACGCCGCTGACGCCGAGCACCTCGCCACGATGCTGGGTTACACCCACCGACCGGTCACGTCGATGCGCGACGACTATCGCCGGGTCACGCGGCGGGCCCGCCGGGTCATGGAGCGCCTCTTCTACGGCCGCGACTGAGGGTGTTGCGCTGTCGTGGTGACTCCTGCCGGGGCTCGTCCCGTAGGTCGTCACCCGCCGTCCTTGTCTCGTCGTCTCGGCACGCAACTCCCGAGCCGGGCGGCCGACTGGTGGGACATGGAACTGCCGCCGAGTGGTCTGGGTGCGTTGTGGGCCCGGATCATGCGGAACGCGGCGTCCATGGGTGGCCTCCCGGCATCGGGGAGCCGACCGTCACCCGCTCCGTCGAGCAACACGGGACGGGCGCAGCCACAGCCTCTGGCCCCGTCCCCTGGTAGTCCATTCCTGACTACCGGTGTGACGACTATTCCTCCACCCCCTACCCCCACATTCTCAGCCGGCGTCTCGTCCTTGCCGAGCGCAGGGCTCTACTCCCCGACGAGCGGCACGAGCGCACCGGCTGCCCCGCCGCCTGATCCCACCGTGGTGCTTCGCGCGGGCCTGCTCGTTCCACCTCGCACGCCGGGCACGGCGGTCCCGACGGGAGTGCCGGTGCCCTCGACGGGGCCCTTCCCGGCGCCGATCTCGACGCCAGGCCCGCCGGTGACCCCGGGAGCCCCGGTCCCGGTCCCGGTCCCGTTTTCCGCTCCAGGCCCCCCGGTCCCTGCGCTGCCCGGCTCCGTGGTCCCCCTTCTTGGGTCGTGGGGTCCCACGGTGGCGGTCGCACGGCTGGTCACGCCGCCGGCGAGCCCGTCAGCGCCGTCCCCCGCCGCTCCGCTGACGCCGTCGAGCGTGCCTCCGGTCCCGGTGGCGGTACCGATGGCGGTGGCGGTGACGCCGCCGCCCTCGCCCGGATCGAATCTCCCGGCGGGCCTGGCCGTCCTGCACCGGAGCTCGATGGCGGCGAGTACGGGACTCGTGGCGCTCCCCCCAGCGACGATCGTGCCCATTCCCGTTCCCGAGGCGCCGGTGGCCGGCACGGTCGAATGTCACGACGGCGCCCGCGATCCTGCGGTGACCGACGACCAGCCACCCGGTCAGCAGTGCGGGCAAGGTGACGGGGATTCGGGCGGCACCGGAGGCTCGGACGAGATGAGTAGTAGCGGCGACGATCACGCGCCGTCCCGAGGGGGCGGGGGTGGCGTCCACGGCGGGTCGACCGGCTCCGGAGCGAACGCTGCTACCGGTGGCGACGTGTTGCGGCTGGGCGAGCCGGTCCGGGGAGCACCGGGGGCGGCCGTCGGTGCCGGCACCTCAGGCGCAGCGCTGGAGCTGGCCGAGGCCGCGTCGGCCGCCGGCCTGCGGTCGGCGATACCGGCGTCGCAACTCGGCAACGCCCTGTACGCCCAGGCGGTCCTCGGCCAGTACGCGCTGGCCGCTCATCGTGAGCTCGCCCATGCCCAAGACGAACGCCGCCGCCGCCGGGCCCGTTCCCAGACGGGCATGGCCCGCAAGCCCGAGATCGCCGCAGTGGAGAGCATCGACGCCGAGGGTGGTGACCCCGAACCGAGCCACGACGACGCTGAAGGCAGTCGCGGCGGGCGACGCCGGTCTGGGCATGGTTCCATCGGTGGCCGGGCTGACGCCACGGAGCACGCGGGTCCCCCGGACGAGGACGTTACGGCAGTGCGTCGGGGGTGATGAGCCGTACCGTCGGAAAGTACGTCCGATACCGGCTGGCGTCGCGGGTGAGGAGGTCGAGCCCGCCGATGGCGGCGTGGGCTCCGATAAAGAAGTCCGGCAGGGTCGAAGACCGGGGCCCGCCATTGCGGCGGTAGTCGAGAAAGGCCTTTCCCGCAAGGAAGGCTGCCTCCCAGGGCAACGGGGCCCGCCGGAATTCGTTCGGCGGGAGCGCGTCCTCGAGATCCTCGATGCGGCTGAATCGGATGGAAACCTCCGCGTAGATGATCGGGTTGATCACGACGGGGCCCGCCTCTGCGATTGCGGCCAACGCATTCATCGACCACGTGAGCCAGGTGCTGTCTTCGGTGAGCACGTCGAGAAGCACGTTGGTGTCGACCAGCGTCGCCTGTGTCATGGCTCAGTCGCCTCGGGTGAGGGCCATGATCTCGTCGGTCGTCATCTCGACGTCGCCGAGCCCCCGCAGTTGTGCGGCGATGCGGCTGCCTCGGGTCGGAGCGCCGGGGGCCTTGCGAATGACGATGGTGTCGTCGGCCCGTTCGAACTCGACCTGCGTTCCCGCCCCGATGCCGAGCGCGTCCCGGAGCTCCTTGGGGATCGTGATTTGGCCCTTCTCAGTGACTCGCACGGTAAGAATCCTACCAGTCATACTCCAACCGACGTCACCTTCCGGCGACACGCTCCCGGGCGACCTCAGGCTCGCCAGGTCCAGCGCAGCGGTCACGTACGAAGGCGGCTCCCGGCGGCCGCCGCGCTCACCCGATACCGTTTCAGCAGGCCAGGGGCCAAGAAATGGCCCCCGACCTGGGAACTTGAGCGACTCGGGTGCTGACCTCTAGATGTCGTAGTAGAGGACGAACTCGTAGGGGTGGGGACGCAGGCGGACGGCGTCGACCTCGTTCTCGCGCTTGAACGACAGCCACGTGTCGATCACGTCGTCGGTGAACACCCCGCCGGCACGGAGGAAGTCGCCGTCGGCTTCGAGTGCGGCCAGGGCCTCCTGGAGCGAGCCGGGAACCTGGGGGATCGACGCCATCTCCTCGGGGGGAAGGTCGTAGAGGTCCTTGTCGACGGGTGCCGGCGGCTCGATCCGGTTCTGGATGCCGTCGATGCCGGCCATCAGCATGGCCGAGAACGCCAGGTAAGGGTTGGCCGACGGGTCGGGGCAGCGAAACTCGATCCGCTTGGCCTTGGGCGACTTGGACCCAAGCGGGATCCGCACCGACGCCGAACGGTTGCGCTGCGAATACACGAGGTTCACCGGCGCCTCGTAGCCGGGCACGAGACGCTTGTAGGAGTTCATCGTGGGGGCTGCGAAGGCCAGCACGGCGGGGGCGTGGGCCAGGATCCCGCCGATGTACCACCGGGCGAGGTCGGAGAGGCCGGCGTAGCCGCTCTCGCTGTAGAAGAGGTTCTCGCCACCCTTCCAGAGCGACTGGTGGCAGTGCATGCCGGAGCCGTTGTCCTGGAACAGCGGCTTGGGCATGAACGTCACGGTCTTGCCGGCCTTGAGGGCCACGTTCTTGATGATGTACTTGAACAGCATCAGGTTGTCGGCCATGTCGAGCAGGGTCGAGAACTGGGTGCCGATCTCGGACTGGCCGCCAGTTGCCACCTCGTGGTGGTGCAACTCGACGATGATGCCCGATGCCTGGAGCTGCGCGGCCATCTCCGAACGCAGGTCCTGGAAGTGGTCCATGGGCGGTACCGGGAAGTAGCCACCCTTCATGCGGGGCTTGTACGCCAGGTTCGGCGAGCCGTCGAGCTCGTTGTGGCGCAACGAGTTCCACTGACCCTCGATCGAGTCGACCTCGTACGAGGCGTAGTTCGGGCCCTGGCCGAAGACCGCCTTGTCGAAGATGAAGAACTCGGGCTCGGGACCGAAGTACGCGGTGTCGCCGATGCCGGTGCTCTTCAGGTAGGCCTCGGCCTTGGCGGCGATGTGGCGGGGGTCGCGGCTGTAGGCCTCGCCGGTGACCGGGTCCTGGATGAAGCAGTTCACGATGAGCGTCTTGCGGGCCATGAACGGGTCGATCACGGCGGCGTTGGCGTCGGGCACGAACAACATGTCGGATTCTTGGATCTGCTGGAACCCACGGATCGACGAGCCGTCGAACGCGAAGCCGTCGACGAAGGTCGACTCTTCGAGACGCTGCGACGGGAACGTCACGTGCTGCATGAGGCCCGGGAGGTCGGGGAACCGGAAGTCGACGAACTCCACTCCCTGGTCCTTGATCAGCTTGACGACCTCTGCAGGAGTTCGCTTCTGCACGGGAAATCCTCCGTTTGTGAATGGGCCTCGGGAAAACCGCTGGTGGAAGCCGATGAGCCTACGAGGATGCTCGGAAGGCAGACGGATCGGCGGAGCGGACGCCGGTGAATCTCGCCGGTGGCGGTTTCGCCTCTTTTTCCCGAGTGTGAACGCTGTGTGAACGGCACGCCCGGACGAAGCCCCGACCGTTCACGGATGGTCCTGGTGATGGCACACTCGGGGGATGGATCGTCAACACGAGTACGTCATGCGCACGGTCGAGGAGCGGGGTGTGCGGTTCGTCCGCCTCTGGTTCACCGACGTCCTGGGATTCTCCAAGTCGGTGGCCATCCCGGCGTCCGAGCTCGAGACGGCGCTGGAGGAGGGGCTCACCTTCGACGGTTCGGCCATCGAAGGCTACAGCCGCATCCAGGAATCCGACATGCTGGCCCAGCCCGACCCGGCCACGTTCGAGCTCCTGCCCTGGCGCGGCGGCGACGCCCCCGTGGCTGCGATCTTCTGCGACATCAGCCTGCTCTCGGGTGAGCCGTTCCCCGGCGATCCCCGCTACGTGCTCAAGCGCAACCTCGAGAAGGCCCACGACATGGGCTTCACGTTCCACGTCGGGCCCGACATGGAGTTCTTCTACTTCAAGAACGCCACGGCCCCGCCCGAGCCCCTCGACCGGGCGGGCTTCTTCGACCTCACGCCCGCCGACCTGGCGTCGGAGTTGCGCCGCCGGACGATCATGACCCTCGAGGCCATGGGAATCCCGGTGAAGTACAGCCACCACGAGATCGCGCCGAGCCAACAGGAGATCGACCTTCGATACTCCGACGCCCTGTCGATGGCCGACAACATCATGACGTTCCGCCTCGTGGTCAAGGAGGTGGCCCAGGAGCTCGGGGTCCACGCCACGTTCATGCCCAAGCCCATCACCGGCGTGAACGGCTCGGGGATGCACACGCACCTCTCGCTGTTCGAGGGCGACGTGAACGCGTTCCACGACGAGGGCGATCCGGTGGGTCTGTCGAAGGTCGGCCGTCAGTTCCTCTCCGGGCTGTTGCGCCACGCCCGCGAGATCACGGCGGTCACGAACCAATGGGTCAACTCCTACAAGCGTTTGATCGTCGGCTACGAGGCGCCCGTCTACATCTGCTGGGCTCGCAACAACCGGTCGTCGCTGGTTCGGGTGCCGATCACGAAGAAGGGCAAGGGATCGTCGACCCGCATCGAGTACCGGTCGCCCGATCCGGCGTGCAATCCGTACCTGGCGTTCAGCCTGATGTTGGCTGCGGGTCTGAAGGGGATCGAGCAGGGGTACGAGCTCCCGCCGGAGGCCACCAACAACATCTACGAGATGACCCCCGAGGAGCGACTCGCCGACGGGATCGAGTCGCTTCCCGACTCCCTCATCGTGGCCGTCGATGCCATGGAGCGCTCGGAGCTCGTCGCCGAGAGCCTGGGCGAGCACGTGTTCGAGTACTTCATCCGCAACAAGCGCAAGGAGTGGGACGAGTACAAGTCGTACGTCACACCCTTCGAGCTCGACCGCTATCTCGAAGTCCTCTAGGTCGAGGGTCAGGCAAACCATGACCGCCGATGTCTTGTTGGTGTACCCCGATCCGCCACCGCCGATGGTGGCCCAGACGCTCGATCTTGCGGGCTATCCGTGGAAGGCCGCCGGCAACGTCAGCATCGCCATGCAGGCCGAGCCCTCCGACGGCTGGGTGGGAGCGGTGGTGTGTGCCGATGCCGACAGTGAAGGCGCGTTCGGGATGTGCCGGGCGCTGCGCAAGCGCGACGCCAACCTGGTACCCGTGCTGCTGCTCGTGTCCGGGACCCAGCTCGCCGAGCTGGAGTTGCGCGAGGACCTCTTCGACGACTTCTGCCTGAGCCCGTTCCACCCCGTCGAGCTCGAGGCTCGGCTGCGCCACCAGTTCCGGCGATCCGGACGCCAGGCCCGCCCCGAGATCATCGAGTACGGCGAGCTCGTCCTCAACCTCGAGACCTACCAGGCGTACATGGGCAACAAGCCGCTCGACCTCACGTACATGGAGTACGAGCTGCTGAAGTTCTTCGCCACCAACCCGGGCAAGGTGTTCACCCGCGAGACGTTGCTCTCGCGGGTGTGGGGCTACGAGTACTACGGGGGAGCCCGGACGGTCGACGTCCACGTGCGGCGGCTGCGGGCCAAGCTGGGCGAGGTGCACGCCAACATGATCCAGACCGTCCGCTCGGTGGGCTACCGCTTCGGTCAGAGTCGCTGGAGTCGCGAGCCCTGAGTTTGCCGATTGCGGTGTGCTGCGCGGCTCGGGCTACCAGAGCTTCTTGGTGAGCTCCTCGGTGCCTTCGTAACGGACCTCGGCGTCGGTCTTGAGCGTCATGCCCAAGAGGGCGCTCCACACGAGACCCCCGGCGAAGATCGCCATGGGGGCCACCAGGACCATGAGGACGATGATGACGATCGCGCCTGCCATGCGGCGAGGCTAGCCCGACGGTCCGGTCAGACGTGACCCCTGGTGGTGCTGGCCCGGAGCTTGCTCGCGAGCGTCGACATCACCTGGATCGCGAACATCGGGGTCTCGTGGATGAGCAGGAGGAACATGCGTTCGTCGATGGCTGCGAGGACACAGTCGGTCACGGCGACGGCCGTCGCCGTGCGAGGCAGCTTGTCGATCATGGCCATCTCCCCGAACACCTCGTCGGGCCCGACCGTCGCGAGGAGTGCTCCCGATTGATGCAGCTCGACGGTCCCTTCGATGATCCCGTACATGAAGTCGCGTTCGTCGCCCTCCTCGAAGATGAGCGTTCCGGCCGGGATCTGGAGAACCTTCTGCGCGTTGTTGAACAGACCGCGAACTTTCATTGACGTCGACCTCCGCTCGTCGGGCTGAGTTGAGCATGGTCGCGCATCGAAGCCAGCGCCTGGGCCCTTTCGGGTGAATACGCGGTGACGTACAGAGGAACTCTTGGCGTCGAGCAGGGATCACGTGGCTGCGGGGCCGATCACACCGGCTTGTAGACCAGCATCTCGATCTCGACGAGCGCGCCCTTGGGGAGCGCGAGCACGGCCACGGTCGAGCGGGCCGGCTTGTGGTCGCCGAACAGGCTCCCGTAGATGGGGTTCATGGCGGGGAAGTTCGCCATGTCGGTGAGGAAGACCGTGGTCTTGGCCACGTCGCTCGGCTCGGCTCCGACGTCGCGCAGCACGGCGGCGCAGTTGGCGACGGCCTGGGTGGTCTGTTCCTCGATCCCGCCAGCCACGAGCTCGCCGGTGGACGGATCGAGGGGGATCTGCCCTGAGCACGTGATCCAGTCGCCGGCCCGGACCGCCGGGGAGTACGGGCCGACGGCGGGCGGGGCTGATGGTGTCGACAGCGGTTGGACGGGCATGGGGGCTCCTGGTCTGGGAGAGGGACGGGCGGGGCGGGTTGGGACTCGGACGGGGGACGGGTCGTCGGATTCGGGCGGGGTCGCTCGCAGCGGGGCGGCGCGGTGCGGTGCGGGCGCCGTCAGCGTCGCAGGGCGAGCGCGGCTCGGGTACCGGAGGCCGGAAAGGTCGCGGGTCGGACGTCTTCGGCGACGGCGAGCGCATTCCAGCACGCTGCGGCGACGGCTGCGAAGACGGCGTCAGAGGACTGGGCTCGAGGCGGTCCGTCGCCGTCGACGATCTCGATGTGCACCCGAGGCATGTGGCGGGCCCTGAGGATCGCGAACGACCTGATCGTGAGGTCGTGGACCTCGCCGGTGAGGGGGTCGACCCCGATGCGCTCGGTCAACACCCAGCCCAGTGCCTGATGGACTGCGCCGAGCACGTAGGAGCGCAGGACGACGGAGTCGAGGGGATCGCCTGCCGAGACCCGCACCACGACCGACTCGAGGCGTCCGGTGAGGCCGTCGAGCATCACCTCGGCCCCGGCCCGTGCACCCGACGGCGCCTGGATGGGGAGGTCGGGACGGGCCACGCCGGCCTCGGCCCATGCCGCCTCACCGAGCACGGCCCGCTCGACCCAGCCGAAGCCCCGCATCCGGGCGGAGGTGGGCGGCCCGGCGATCGCGACCTCCTCGATGACGATCGACTGGCCACCGCCGTCACCGCCGTGCCCGCCGTCACCGGGCCCCGCGAACGCCACGCTGGTGCCGGTGGGGATCCGCAGGTGGAGGCGGACGACACCGGCCGGATGCTCGGGTGTCGTGTCGATCCAGGCCGCTGCGCCGATGGGCGGGCGCTTCGGGCCCAGCCGGACGACGTCTTCGCGGCTGTAGAGCACCCGGACAGGGTGGCCGAGCCGGTCTGCCAGCTCGCGGGCGGCCTGCGGCGCTCGCGACTCGGACTTCCCGCCGAACGCGCCGCCGTTGGCCAGCGGTGTGGCGGGCGTCACCCCTGGAGGGCACCAGGACGCATCCGGCTCGAGGTAGGCCGGCTCCATCCAGCTCGTCTGGAGGCGCACGCCCACGACGCCTTCGGGCAGTGGCGGGGCCTCGATCGGCGGGCCGGGATCGTGCGTCGCCCGTCGCCCCTGGACCTTGCCGGTGAGGCGTCGAGCCTCGCCGAGTGACGCGCCGATCACCCAGCGCATACCAGCGGCTTCGACGGCTCCGTCGTTTGCTCTCCCGGGCGGCAGCGGGAGAGCGACGAGCGCGTCTCGGGGAGCAGCGTCGTCGGCGAAACCGCCTTCGCCGAGCGGCACCTCGGTGTCGACGCGCTGGGCGACCCCACCCTCCAGAAATGCCCGGTGGGCTGCTCCGACACGCTGGCTCCGCGCCGATTCGGTGGCAGAATCTGCGGATTCGGTGCCCGATTTCCGCGCCGATTCGGTGGCAGAATCGGCGCGAAGGCGCTCGGCGGCGAGGCCGATCGCCTCGTAGATCGAGAGCCATCCGGTGCACCGGCAGAGGTGGGCGGCGAGGGCCTTGTCGAGGTCGACCCGAGTCAGCCGACCGGCCCGGGCGAGCGCGGCGCCGCGCATCACGATGCCGGGGGTGCAAAAGCCGCACTGGGACGCGCCGGTCTCGCAGAACGCGGCGCCGAACGCGGCCCGCTCCGCTTCGGAGAGGCCCTCCACCGTGGTGACCGATCGGCCGCTGACACGCTCGATCGGGGTCACGCACGCCACCCGGGCGTCGCCGTCGACGAGCACCGTGCAGCAGCCGCACTGCCCTTGCGGGGCGCATCCGTCCTTGGCCGAGGTGATCCCGAGGTGCTCGCGAAGCACCTCGAGCAGCGACGTGCCGGGGAACACGTCGACCTCGACCTGCGAGCCGTTGCAGGCGAACTGGGCTGCTACCAACTCACCGGGCACAACGCGTCAGGATAGGGGCATGGCCTCAGACCACCCGTTGTCGCGGCGCAGGTTCCTCATGGTCGTCGCCGGCACCACCGCGGTCGCCGGGGCAGCTTCTGTCCTGGCCAGCTGCGGCGACGACGACGATGCGGCGGTGCCGTCGGCGACCGATGCTCCCGACACCGCCGCAGGCGGAGGATCCTCAGCCGAAACGACGTCGCCTGCAGTGGCGCCAGAGCAGCCGGTCGTGACCGACGGCTTGGCCCTCGACGAGTTCTCCGAGCTTCCGATCTCGATGGGGTTCTACGCCAGCGACGTCGTCGCCAGCACGGCGCAGCGGCTTCCGTTCGTGATCATCGACCAGGTCACGGGGGCGCCGATCCGGCCCACGAGCGTCACCGTCGCGGCCGTGGCCCCCATCGGCGAGGGGGGCGCGCTCATCCCGTTCCCCACCAGCTTCACGCCGGCGACCTTTCACGGCGAGGGGCTTTCGGAGGGCGACGACGACGGCTTGGCCACCGACGGCGCGTTCGTGGCCATGCTCGACTTCGACCAGCCCGGGCCCGACGCCAACCCGTGGTGGATCTGGGTCGAGGCCGACGGCCGCTACGCGGTGGCCCCGCTCGTCGTGAAGGCCGAGGGGTTGGTGGTCCAGCCGGGCGCGCCGGCTCCGAAGGCGGCGTCACCGACGCTCGCCGTGCCGCTGGGCGCCGACCCGATCTGCACGCGCCTCCCCGAGATCTGCGACCTCCACGAGAACTCGTTGGCTGATCTGGTCGGTCAGGGACGCCCCCTCGTGGTGATGTTCTCGACGCCTGCCCGGTGCTCGACCCGGGTGTGCGGCCCGACGCTCGAGCTGCTGCTGGCCGAGATGGCCTCGGCCGCCGACACCGTCGACTTCGTGCACGTCGAGATCTACCAGAACCTCACGAGCAACGACATCGTCTCGACCGTCGACGCCTGGGGCCTGCCGAGCGACCCGTGGCTGTTCGGCATCGACCCCGCAGGCACGATCATCGTGCGCATGGACGGCATCTTCGACCAGGCCGACATTCGTGACGTGATCGCCCAGACCGCAGCCACCGCGACCGGATGACGAATCAGCCGCGGACGACGCGTCCCGGACGGGCTCCGGTGAGCTCGTCGTGCTCGACGGTCACCTCTCCTGACTTGACGGTGGCCACGTAACCGTCGGCCCTCTGCACGAGACGCTTGCCGCCACCGGGCAGGTCCCAGACCAGCTCGGGTCGACGCACCGCCAGCCGCTCGAAGTCGATGACGTTGAGGTCGGCGAGACGCCCAGGGGCGATGACGCCGCGGTCGTGGAGGCCGTAGAGCCGGGCCGTGTCGCTCGTCTGGCGCTTGACGACGAACTCGAGCGGCAACCTCTCGCCCCGGCTGCGGTCGCGTGCCCAGTGCGTGAGCATCGTCGTGGGGATCGACGCGTCGCAGATGATCGCCACGTGCGCGCCGCCGTCGGAGAGCCCGAGCGTGGTGCCGGGGTGCGTGAGCATCTCTCGCACCGTCTCGGCATCGCCGTGGGCGTAGTTGATGATGTGGGCCATGAACAGCATCGACGGATCGGCGGCCATCAGGTCGACGAGCAGCGCCGCGGGGCTGACTCCGGCGGCGGCGGCGAGCCCGGCGATCGACTGCTCGGGACCGGGCTCGTAGTCGATGGGATCGCCGAAGGGGAACATGCGCTCCCAGTGCGTGCGCAGGAACGCCCGGTAGGGGTCGTCGTAAGTCTGCTCCTCGGCCAGGATCGCGGCCCGTACTGCCGGGTCGCGCAGTCGAGCGCCCTGCACGTCGATCGGGAGCTCAGCCAGGGCCTTGAAGCTCGGACGGTCGTCGAGCGGGTGGTACGTGGTCCCGAGCCCGAACAGCAGCCCGGACGGCCTTCCCGCCACCTGCAGGACGAGCTGGTCGCCCCGCGCCTGCGCCGCCGCCGCGGCGTCGGCGCATTCTCGCCACGCCTCGGGACGGCCGTTGTTCTGCGTGAGCAAGAAACAGACCGGACGACCGATGTGGGCAGCCAGGCGGGCCATCCACTCCACCTCGCGGGCGGGACCGTCGAGATCCTCGCCGGCAACTCCGGAGGGCACGACCTCGTAGAGACCCCGACCGAGGTCGCGCAGCATCTCGCCGATGCCGAACAGCTCGTCCTCGGCTGCGTAGGTCCCGGGGATGGGGACGCCATCTCGGCTGTGGTGCAGCATGGTCCGAGACGTCGAGAACCCGAGCGCCCCGGCCGCGATGGCCTCACGCACCAGCGCGGCCATGGCCGCGATGTCGGCCGGCGTGGCCGGCTCGTTGCGGATGCCCCGCTCGCCCATCACGTGCATGCGCACCGGTGCATGGGGGATCTGCGTGCCGACGTCGAGCGTGCGCGGGGTTCGGGCGAGGGCGTCGAGGTACTCGGGGAAGCTCTCCCACGACCATTCCATCCCGGCTCGCAGGGCGCTGGCCGGGATGTCCTCGACACTCTCCATCATCTCGATGAGGGTGTCGCGCATCTCGGGCGCGCACGGAGCGAAGCCGACCGAGCAGTTCCCGGTGACCACGGTGGTGACGCCGTGCCAGCACGACGGGGTGACGTCGGGGTCCCAGACGACCTGGCCGTCGTAGTGGGTGTGGATGTCGACGACGCCCGGCGTGACGAGTCTGCCGTCGGCGTCGATCTGGCGGCGGGCCAAGCCGTCGATGTGAGTGGCCACCTCGGTGATGCGTCCGTCGGTAACAGCGACGTCGCCGGCGAACGCCGCGGCGCCCGTCCCGTCGACGATGCGGCCGTTGCGGATCACGAGATCGTGCATCGCGGTCTTCCTCCCGGCCAACGCGCTGTGACGACGGAACCTGTGACGACGGAACCTGTGACGACGGAAACGAATGGTGGAGCGGTTACGAGAACGACTGCCCGCAGCCGCAGGTGCGGCTCACGTTCGGGTTGTTGATCGAGAACCCGGTCTCCATCAGGCCGTCCTTGTACTCCAGGACCGCACCGTCGAGGTAGGGGGCGCTGGCCTGGTCGACGACGACCTTCACGCCGTTGAACATGGCCTCGACGTCGTCGGTCGCCACGTCGCCGTCGAAGAACATCTCGTAGCTCATCCCCGAACAGCCACCGGGCCGCACCGCGACCCGCAGGGCGAGCGTGTCGTCGCCCTCGGCTGCGATGAGCTCCTTGACCTTGCTGGCTGCGAGTTCACTCAGGGTGATCATGGTGCGTCTCCTCCGGATGGTTCAGACGGGTGCAGGGTAGTCGCTGGGCTGGTCGAAGCTCACCACGACGCTGCAGTGGTCGCGGTCGTACAACGTGCGGAACTCCTCGACCATTCCTCCGCCGGCGCTCTCGACGAGGCCTTCGGTGATTCCGCGGTGAAGATTGCAGACGAGCTCGGGGTAGGCCTCGGCCAGCTCCCGGAACGGACAGGCCAGGAACGCGATGTGGGCGAGGTCGTCGTGGCGCTCGGTCGAGGGCTCGAAGCCCAGGCGGTCGAGGTGGCCGACGAGCATGTCGAGACACCCGTCAGCCGACGTGACGGGGACCGACGCGGTTCGCGCCCGGTCGGTCTCGCGAGCGACCGAGGACCGCCCCACGGCTCGGCCGACCACCGCCGCATCGTGACGGTCGGCGCCGACGTGCTCGGCCACCGCGGCGAGCATCCCGGCGAGGAGCGTGTGGCTCGGCGGCTCGAGCCCGTTGGCGCCCGGGGACCCGGGGGCGAGGGAGTAGAGGTGTTGGGGCCGGCCCGGCGTTCCGCGATGGAGCGCCTCGACGGTGACGATCTCGGCCTCGCGCATCCGTTCGAGATGCGGCCGGACGGTGTTGGGATGAAGATCGAGACGCTCGGAGATCTCCTGGGCCGACAGGGCCGACGTGGCCCGGCCCAGCTCGCGATAGATCGCGTACCGCGTGTCGTCGCCGAGAACCTTGTGCACGGTCAATGCGTCCATCTCGTGGTTGACCGTAACGACTTGTGGGCTTATTTTCAAGGTCCTCGCCGGTTTTATTGCCCGGTCACCTACCCTTGGGACCTGATGAGCCAACCCGTCCCCACCGAGCACGACGTGCTGCGCATCCTCGAGGGTGTCGTCGATCCCGAGCTCGGCGGCAACCTCGTCGAGCTGGGCATGATCCGCGGCGTCGAGATCGCCGCCGACGGTGCCGTCGTGGTCACCGTCGCCCTGACGATCTCCGGATGCCCGCTGCGGGTGCAGATCCGTGACGACGTCGTCTCGAAGGTCACCGGGTTGCCCGGCGTCACCGGCTGCCGGGTCGAGTTCGGCGAGATGTCATCGGGCGAGAAGTCCGAGCTCATGGCCAAGGTCCGTTGGCGAGCCCGTGACGACGCTCCCACCACCGAGGTGCCGCTGACCACCCGCATCATCGCGGTGGCCTCGGGCAAGGGCGGCGTGGGCAAGTCGTCGGTCACGGTCAACCTGGCCGCGGCGCTGGCCGCCCAGGGCCGCACGGTCGGGGTGCTCGACGCCGACATCGGCGGGTTCTCGGTGCCCCGCATGCTCGGTGTCTCGGGGCGTCTGGGCGGGGCCGACAAGAAGATCGATCCCAACCTGGTGGCGATACCGGGCCTCGCCGACGACGATCTCGGCCTCCCCCGCCCGGGGGGCACCATCAAGGTCGTCTCGATGGGCCTGCTCGTCGAGGACGAGGGCTCGGCGCTCATGTGGCGGGGCCTGATGCTGGCCAAGGCCGTCGAGCAGTTCCTCACCGACGTGCGTTGGGGCGATCTCGACTATCTGCTCATCGACATGCCGCCGGGGACGGGCGACATCCAGATGGGATTGGGTCGGCTGCTGCCCCGGGCCGAGGTGATCATCGTCACCACCCCGGCCTTGGCGGCGCAGAAGGTGGCGACCCGGGCCGCCGACATCGCCCGCAAGTCGTACCTGAAGGTCGTCGGTGTCATCGAGAACATGTCGGCGTTCACCTGCGAGCACGGCACGAGCTACTCGCTGTTCGGCACGGGCGGCGGCGCTGCGCTGGCTGCCGAGATCGGCGCTCCGCTCATCGGGGAGATCCCCCTCGAGCCCGGCGTGTCGTCCGGGGGCGACACGGGCCGTCCCGTCGTGCTCGACGCCCCCGACTCCGCGGCCGCCCGGGAGTTCCGCCGCATCGCCGACCGCATCGCCACCGAGCTCTGTCCGCCCATGGACATGACCGGCTGCTCCGCCCGTCTGCTCGACCTCATCACCGCCCGCTTCGCAGCCGAGTAGCCCGCGCCCGGTCCGGGCACCTGCCAGAAGTTGGGGTCAGAGCCGGGTCAGCTCCCAGGTGCTCGACCGATCAACCTCACGAGGGTGCCTGCCTGGTGGCCGGCCAGCTCGTGGACCTCGCGATCGAAGGTGGCCAGCACCCCACCGTGACGCTGGGTGAGCTGGAGGAGGTGGGCGTCGGTCACCTGGCGGTGGGTCATCGGCTCGTACGCCGACATCCCGGGCTCGGGCGGCTGGAGTGTCGACCGGTCGTCGGGCCAGAAGGTGTGGCCCCGACGGTTGCCGACCTGCTCGACGTCAACGTGTTGGTGGCGCTGTGCTGGCCGTCGCACGTCCACTTCGAGCCGGCCCACCGATTTTTCGAGAACACCGAGCATTGGGCCACGACGCCGATCACGGAGCTCGGCCTGGTGCGTATCTCGTCGAACCCCTCGGTGTTCGGGAAGGACGCTGTGAGCACCGGGGAGGCCCGAGCGCTGCTCGGTCGCTTCGTCGGCACCCGGCTCAGGCGACGGCGGCTTCGGCGGCGGTGCGGTCGGCCGTGACCTCGTCGAGGAGCTCGTACTCGGCGCCGGTGTCGACCCAGTCCTCGAAGTGGATCACGCCCATCTCCTCGAAACGCCGCCGCAGCCAGGCGTCGCCGGCGTCGAGCAGGCCGAGCTTCTTGCAGTTCGGGACGATCTTCGAGAACAGCATCTTCTGGAACTCGCGTCGGCCGTCGTCGACGAGGATGAGCTCGATGGCCTCCTTGGGCGGGATGCCCATCCGCTCCCACACCTCCTGCTGGAGGAACCGGTCGCGCATGCGGACCGCAGCCTCGAAAGCGAACTCCTGGCGCTCGCGGATCTCGGCCAGGGTCATCTCCTTGTAGATCTCCTGCAGCGACAGGACACCGAAGGCGACGTGGCGGGCTTCGTCGCTCATGACGTACCGCAACAGCTTCTTGAGCAGCGGCTCCTGGGTGAACTGGTGCATGAAGCCGAACGCGGCCAGCGCCAGGCCTTCCACCATGATCTGCATGCCCAGGTAGGTCATGTCCCAGCGGGAGTCGGCGACGATGTCGTCGAGCAGCATCCGCAGGTGGGCGTTGACGGGGTACTCGCCGCCCATCTTGGTGCGCAGGTACTTGGCGAACACCTCGACGTGGCGGGCCTCGTCCATCACCTGGGTGGATGCGTAGTACTTGGCGTCGATCCAGGGGACGGTCTCGACGATCTTGGCCGTGCAGACCAGCGCGCCCTGCTCGCCGTGCATGAACTGCGACAGCGTCCAGCGGCGGGCCTCGATCCCGAAGGTCGTCCACTCCTTGTCGCCCCAGGACGCGAAGCACGTGCCCGACAGGTCACGCTGGGGGTCGATGCGCACGTTGGCCGTGATGTCCTCGGCGATGACCTTCTCGACGTCGACGTCGATCGACCAGTCGAGATCGGTCTCGGCGTTCCACTGGGCGGTCTTGGCCCGCTCGTAGAGCTTGCCCAGGGCCGGCCGGCTGCGCTCGTAGTCCCACGTGAAGGTGGTGTCGGCGTTGTTGGGCGTCGTGTGGTCGAGCGCGTCGGGATCGTCGTTGCGGATGCGGACGATCGCCTCGATGTCGTCGAGGTGCTCCCGGTCGATGATGCCTTCGTATCCGGCCATGTGAGGCTCCTGACGATGGTTAAGACGCCGCAGTCGACGCCGCAGCCCGGTCTTTCGCGACCTCATCGAGGTCGGCGTACTCCTCGCCGGTATCGGCGTGGTCTTCCCACTGGATGACGTTCATCTCCTCGAAGCGCTCGCGCAGCCAACCCTTGTGGCCGTTGGTCGCCCCGGCGTCGAGGAGCCCGAGCTTCTTGCAGTTGGGAACGATCTTGGCGAAGAGCAACTGCCGGAAGAGATCGGCCTCGGGACGGGGGTTCTCGAGGATGAGCTGGATCACGCGGCGCACGTCGACTCCCATGCGCTCCCAGACCTCCTGGGCGAGGAACCGGTCGCGCATGCGCACCGCAGCCTCGTAGGCGAACTCCTGGCGGTCGCGCAGCTCGGCCGAAGTCATCTGGCTGTACGCCTCCTGCAGCGACAGCACGCCGAAGGCGACGTGGCGGGCCTCGTCGCTCATGACGTAGCGCAGCAGCTTCTTCAACAGCTCGTCGGTCGTGATCATGTGCATGAACCCGAACGCGGCCAGGGCCAGGCCCTCGACCATGATCTGCATGCCCAGGTAGGTCATGTCCCAGCGGGAGTCGGCGATGATGTCGTCGAGGAGCATCCGCAGGTGGGCGTTGACGGGGTACTCGCCGCCCAGCTTTGTGTCGAGGTACCTGGCGAAGACCTCCACGTGGCGGGCCTCGTCCATCACCTGGGTGGATGCGTAGTACTTGGCGTCGATCCAGGGGACGGTCTCGACGATCTTGGCCGTGCAGACGAGCGCGCCCTGCTCGCCGTGGAGGAACTGCGACAGCCGCCAGCGGTTGAACTCCCCGACGAGGGTCTCCCACTCGGAGTCGCCCCAGGAGCTCATCGGGTTGCTCAGGCCCTTGGGGAGCGAGCGCAGGTACGCGATGTTGGGATCGGTCGCGGTCATCTCGTGGGCGACCTTGTCGGGATCGACGTCGATCGACCAGTCGAGGTCGGTCTCGGCGTTCCACTGCGACGCCTTGGCCTTCTCGTAGAGCCTGCCGAGCGCAGGGCGACTGCGGGAGTAGTCCCACGTGAACACGGTGTCGGCGCCGTTGGGGGTGACGTGCGCCACCGAGTCGGTGTCGGTGTTGGTCACGGCCAGGATGCCCTCGACGTCGTCGAGGCTGCGGCGGCCGAGGATCGTCTCATCGAGTGTCATGGGCTCTCCATGGGGGGTTTCGTGGGGCGAAGGCCAGGGCCAGACGGTGCACGAAGGGCTCCCAGCCCTCCGAGCCGACCGGAGCGACCTCGAGGATGTCGCAGGCCAGGAACCCCAGGGCCAGCGACAGGCAGAAACGAACGGCGGCATCCACGTCGATCGCCGGATCGACCTCGCCGGCGACCTGCCCGTCGCGCAGGAGCTGGGCCACCCGCTCGGCTCGTTGACGGAAATGGGCCTGGAGGCGCCGGGCGACGTCGAGATCGCGCCGGGCCGCTCCCAGCGCCTCGAACAAGAGCGTGCCGCCGCCGGGCCGGTCGCAGCGGCGCTGCAGCTCGACCCCGAGCGAGACCAGCACCTCGGTGGTGCTGCCGCTCGCCGCGGCGAACAGGAGTGCGTCGAGCTCGTGCGGCCCAAGGGTGTCGATGGCCTCGAGCAGAAGGTCGGCCTTGCCATCGAAGTTGGCGTAGATGGCCCCCGTGGTGAGCCCGGCACGGCGGGCGATCTCCTGGACCCGGGTACCGTCGTAGCCGTACTCGGCGAACACCTCGGCGGCGGCCTCGACGAGCAGCGCCCGGGTGACCGAGGCAGCGCGGCGGGGGATGACGGGGGCGACCACGACCAACAGGATAACAACCATTACGTAACTTGGGAAGGGCGAGCTGGCCTCGGCGCCCCGGCGAGCATTCGGTCGACGCAGTCTGGTCACGGGCCTGGTGTGCGGTGGCGTACCGTGTGCGGCGATGACGGCCGATCTGGGTGTTCCGGGGATCGAAGGCGCGGTCGAGATCGGCCGCGGGGGCTTCGCGGTCGTGTACCGGGCCGAGCAGCCGGCCTACCGGCGGACGGTGGCGGTGAAAGTGCTGGCCCTCGGCGTGCTCGACGACCTGGCCCAGGCCCGGTTCGTGCGCGAGTGCCAGGCGATGGGCGCGCTCTCGCACCATCCGAACATCGTGACCCTCCACGAGGCCGGCTTCACCCCAGGCGGCCAGCCCTACCTCGTGATGGCCTTCGCTCCTGGCGGGTCGCTGGAGGACCGGGTCGTCCGCGACGGGGCCCGTCCGTGGGCCGAGATGGCGGCGATCGGCGTGAAGATGGCCGCCGCGCTCGAGGCCGCGCATCGGCGGGGGATGATCCACCGCGACGTGAAGCCCTCGAACGTCCTGGTCTCGGCGTTCGGAGAGCCGCAGCTCGCCGACTTCGGGATCGCCAGGATGGGCGACACGGGCCAACAGACCCGCAGCGGGATCATCACCGCCAGCGTGGCCCACGCGCCGCCTGAGATCCTCGCCGGCGAACGGGCCTCGGTGACGTCCGACGTGTACTCGCTGGCCTCGACGTTGTTCGAGCTGGTGTCGGGACGTCCCGCGTTCGTGCGTGACACCGACGAGTCGATCCTGCCGGTGATGAGCCGCGTGGCCACCGAGCCCGTCCCCGACCTGCGCGTTCGGGGGGTGCCCGACGCAATCTGCGGAGTGATCGAGCGGGCGATGGCCAAGGACCCAGCGGATCGCCCGTCGTCCGCGGCCGGTCTGGGACGGAGTCTCCAGGAGGCCCAGAGCGCCGCTGGGGTGGCTCCCACGGAGCTGCTGCTCGAGAACGAGGGGCTGCCGACCGATCGACCGGCGGCTACCACATCGACCCCTGGCCAGACCCGGGTCGTGTTCGTCGACTCCCCGCCCCCCACACCCGCGGTCTCCGTTCCCGACCTGCCGATCCCGGCTGAAATCGGCGGTGCCCCCTCGGCGATCGGCGGAGTGACATACGATGTCATCTCGGCCGACTCTCCCCATCGATCGGTCCCGGCGCCCGCCGGTCCGGTATCCGTGCCGGTGGGGTCGTTGGACGCGAGCGATTCCCGGCGGCATCGCCGGGGCAGCGGCGGAGGCTGGCGGGCCGTGCACACCCGCATCGCCAGCGTGGTCGCCGTGCTGGCCGTGGCCGGCATCGCTGTGAGCCTGAGCGCTGGCGGCGGTGGCGGAGGCGACGCCGCCGATGAGGTCGCCGGCGCTGGCGCAGGCCCCGGTGCGGATGCGGGGGCGGGCAGCGAACCCGATGCCGCCGTGGAGCCCGCTCCCGCTCCCGCTCCGGTTGACGCTGACGACCCTGCCGTCACCACGCCACCCACGACGACCACGACGACCACGACGACCACGACGGAGGCGACGACCACGACGGAGGCGACGACCACGACGACGGTGGCGCTTGCTGGCGGGCGGGTGTCGGACGACATCGTCGTTGCCGTCTGGGCGCCGAACCAGCGAGCTGGCGACGCCGTTCGGAGCCTGCTCGATGATCAGGGTTTCGTCACGCAGGATGTGCTCGTGGTGCTCGATGGTTCTCCGGAGCCGCACCTCTTCGAGCGGACGGTCGGCGCGGCACGGTGCGAGCTGCTGATCGACGTCCTGCAGGATCCGTCCAAGCCACCGCTCGAGGTCGAGCGCCTCCCATCGCGGCTGCGCCCCCCGAGCGACCCCGGGACCTCCGACTGCATCGTGGTGCTCCCTTGATCCCTCCGGTCAGGGCCGAGTGCTCACCAGGAGCTCGTAGTCCAGCCCGCACCGCTCGTAGGTTGCAGCGGCCCGCTGGTCGAGGGTCACGAGCACGGCGTCGTTGTCGAGCGCGGTCAGCGCGATGAGCCCGTCGTAGGCTGCTCCGCCGCTGATGCCCAGCCCGGCCAAGCGCTGCGGGAGCGCCTTGTGCGCGGGGGCGTCGAGCACGAGCGGTGCGCGGCGGAAGTTTCGTTCGAGGAACTCGGTGACGAGCTGGGGCTCGGCCCGCTGGGGTTCGGGCAGTCGGGTCAGCACCGAGTAGGTCTCCAAGAGTGCGTGTCCGATGAGGAGGGGTTCCTCGGCGAGGGCTGACCGGGCGAGCTCGTGATCGGCGTGCCAGCTGGCGAACGCAGCGACCATCACGCTCGTATCGAGCGCACGGATCACCGCCGGGTGGCAACGAGCAGAGCGCGAACGGCATCGGCAGTGAGCACCGGCACCGGCTCATCGGGGACGCACACGACGACGCCCCCTGCGTCGACGAGCCGTTTCGCCACCGGCTGCGGGCTGATGACGATGCGCCCGTCGATCTCGACGACCTCCACCCGGCCGCCGTCGGCGAGCCCGATCGCCTCCCGCAGTGCTCGAGGGATCACCACACGGCCAGCGCGATCAATGGTCGTTTCCATGGTGGGAGTCTACCATCGGAAATGGTAGAAGCTGTCAGGCGGTCTTCCAGGTGCTGCGCTCGTCCCGGCCGACCACCCGACCGTCGCGCTTGAGCTTGAGGAGATGGGCCAGCACCGTCTGCTCGGCTCGGGGGACGATCGCCTCGTTGAGACCCTCGTACAGGCGAGCCACGATCGCCGGGATCTTGGCGGGACCCTCGGCGAGCAGGTCGACGATCTGGCCCTCCCGCATGAGCCGGTGCTCGATGTACTCCTGGATCTTGCCCTTGGCGTCGTCGATGACCTCGCCGTGTCCGGGGTAGATGCGGGTGAGCCGGGTCCGCTTCTTCAGCAGCTCCAACGATTCGAGGTAGTGCGTCATGTTCCCGTCGGGCGGGGGGATGACCACCGTCGATCCGTTCATGATGTGGTCGCCCGTCACGTAGGCGCGCTCCTCCTCGAGGAAGAAGCAGACGTGGTTCGACGCGTGCCCCGGCGTGTGGATCACCTCGAGGCCGAACTCGGTGCCCTCGATGATCTGGCCGTTCTCGAGCCAGCCGTGGGGCTCGAGGTCGATGCCCTTGACCGGGAACATGAGGATCTCGGCGCCGGTCTGGTCGGCCAGGTAGCGAGCGGCCGGCCAGTGGTCGGGATGGGTGTGGGTGAGCAGCACCCAGCGGACGCGCTCGCGCATGGACGCCCCGATGATGGCTTCGACGTGGGCGACATCCTCGGGCCCGGGGTCGATCACCGCGACCTCGTCGATGCCGACCAGGTACGTGTTCGTCCCGGGTCCGGTCATGTACCCCGGATTGTTCGCGACGATCCGGCGCACGAGCGGCGAGAGGGCGCTCGCCACACCTGGCGTCATGTCGGGCATCGGGGCTCCAGGGTGTTCGGGGTCGGCCTCAACCGACCGCCAGGCTGCGGAGGTACAGGGAGTGGTCGTCGATCTCGGTGGCCGGGTCGGCTGAATCGTCGGGGAGGCGGATGCGGACCCCGCCCAGGTGCTCGACCAGGCCCGGCGCTCGTGCGGGACGGGCGTTGGCTGCGCCGGCGTGCTCGAGGAGCGACGCCGATCGGTGAAAGCGCGACAACGTCTCGAGGCAGGCCACGGTCGGGGGGAGCATCCATGCCTGCCGATCGCGGCTGCGTTCGAGCATGTCGCTCGGGCGCACCCACTCCCACGCCACGGCTTCGCGATCGTCGTGCGACGGCTCCTGGTGCTCGGGGGCGGCTGCCACGAAGAACCGCGTGTCGTAGCGGCGATGCCGCCCCCGGGGGGTGATCCAATGGCCGAAGTAGTGGATCGGCTCGAGGTCGAGCCGGAGCCCTTCCTCGGCGACGAACGAGGAGAACGTCCGCTCGCCCCGGTCGACGGCAGCGCGGTGGCCGCCGAGGTCTCGTCGCAGCGGCTCGCCGCCGGCTTCGGAGGCGAGCAGCACGCCGGCCTCCTCGAAGCACTCGCGCACGGCGGCGATCCAGAACCGGAGCCCCTGGGCGGGCACGCCCGTGATCGTGCTGGCGTGGACGTCGTCGATCCCGTGGCCCAGGTGGGCGAAGGTGGGATGGGCATCGTCGGGGTCGACGGCGCCGCCCGGGAACAGCATGGCCCCACCGACGAACGTCGACTCGGCGTTGCGCCGGAGCATCAACACCTCGAGGTCGGGGTCGTCACGCACGACCATGATCGTCGCCGCGTCGAGTGCCGGGGGGACCTCGGCTCCCGCGAACGCGGGATCGACGGCCACGCCGTGCAGCTGCGCATCGGTATCCACGTCGAGGCGCGCGCTGTCGGGGTCGCTCATCGTGCGCGCTCGGGACGGGCCGTCGAATCGCAGTTCGGACCGACGGATCGTCGAGATCGAGCGCTCACCCCGGACACCTCGGCGCAGCTCACCATGACATTGTACGGGGAAACGGGTCTCGCCTCCGGCGTCACGTACGGAGGGGCCCGCTCGGGGTCGCAGCGCCGCAGCCCCGTCGACGCATCTACGCTCCCCGCACCATGGCGCACCAGGTAGGCCTCGACCGTCACGACCCGCTCCCGTCGCGCCCCACGGGCCCCCGCCCACGATGACGGCCGACCCGCGTCGTTCCCTGCCGTCGGTCGAGCGAGTGATCGAGCTCCTCGTCAACGCGCCGGGTTCGACACCTCTGCCGAGGATGCTGGTCGTCGACGCGGCTCGAGACGCCGTCGAGGTGGCCCGGGCGCGGGTGCTGGCCGGCGACGCCGTCTCGCACGACGAGGTCGCACGAGTCGCAGCCGATCGCCTGGCGGCAGTCGAGGACGGGCTGTTACGGCCGCTCGTCAACGCCACCGGCGTGCTCGTGCACACCAACCTGGGCCGGGCGCCGATCGGAGCTTCGGCGCTGGCGGCCGCGGCCGCGGTCGGGGGTGGCTATTCCAACCTGGAGTACCGGACCGACGACGGTCGCCGGGGCTCACGTCACGATCATGCCGGAGCGCTCGTCGCCCGGGCCTGCGGCGGCGAGGCCGGAATCGTGGTCAACAACAACGCGGCCGCGGTGCTCCTCGTGTTGGCCGCGCTGGCTCGCGGCCGCGACGTGGTGGTGTCGCGGGGTGAGCTCGTCGAGATCGGCGGTGGGTTCCGGGTCCCCGAGGTGATGGCCGAGTCGGGGGCTCGCCTGGTGGAGGTGGGCACCACGAACCGCACCCGCCGAGCCGACTACGAGCGCGCGACGACCGACGCCACCGCCATGCTCCTCAAGATCCATGCTTCGAACTACCGGATGATCGGTTTCGTCGAGGCAGCCTCGATCGCCGAGCTGGCCACCCTCGGGCCGCCTGTCGTCGTCGACGCGGGTTCGGGCCTGCTCGACGAGACCACCCCGTGGTTGCCTGGCGGGCGTCCGGCGTGGCTCGGCGACGAACCCGGCGTGCGCCAGTGCCTCGACGCCGGCGCGGCCCTGGTGACGTTCTCGGGCGACAAGCTGCTGGGCGGTCCCCAGGCCGGGATCGTCGTCGGTCGCCGCGACCTGATCGACACCGTCGCCCGTCATCCGTTGGCCCGGGCCGTTCGCGCCGACAAGCTCACCCTGGCGGCCCTCCAAGACACGATGCTCGCCTACCTCGATGGCGACGCCACCCGGATCCCCTTGTGGCGCATGGCCTGCGCTCCGATCGACGGGTTGCTGCTGCGCGCCGGTCGCATCGCAGCGGCCTGCTCCGGACGGGCGAAGGTGGCCGAGACCGAGGCCGTCGCCGGCGGGGGATCGCTCCCGGGGCTGACGATCCCGTCGGTCGGGGTGGTCGTCGATCTCGACTCGGGCTCGGACGTCGAGCGAGCCGCGCGGTCGTTGCGGCGCTTGGGGATCGTGGCTCGCATCGAGGGCAGCGCCGTCGTGTGCGACCTGCGGACCGTGGCTCCCGCCGACGACAGCACGCTGATCCAGGCCCTGGTCACGGTGCTCGACGGGGTGGTCGGCCGGTGAGCCAACCCGCTGCGGGCGCACCGGAAGAGGGCCCCGGCGCCACCCGGGTCGTGGCGACCGCGGGGCACATCGACCACGGCAAGTCGTCGCTCGTGCTCGCGCTCACGGGCACCGATCCCGACCGGCTCGCCGAGGAGAAGCAGCGGGGGCTCACGATCGACCTCGGCTTCGCCTTCACGCGCCTCGAGTCGGGGATCGACCTGGCCTTCGTCGACGTGCCCGGTCACGTGCGGTTCCTCAAGAACATGCTCGCCGGGGTGGGCGGCGTCGACGCGGCCATGCTCGTGGTGGCCGCGACCGAGGGCTGGATGCCCCAGTCGGAGGAGCACCTGCGCATCCTCGACCTGCTCGACGTCGATCACGCGATCGTCGTGATCACCAAGGCCGATCTGGTCGATGCCGAGACCGTCGAGATCGCCGAGCTGGAGATCCTCGAGCATCTCGAAGGAACGACGCTCGACGGGGCGGTGGTGGTGGCCTGCGACTCGAAGTCAGGTCGCGGGATCGACGACGTGCGCGCCGGGCTCGTGACCCTGCTCGCGGGGGCGCCGGCACCTCGCGACAGCGGCCGTCCGCGTCTGTGGGTCGACCGGGTGTTCGCCTCGAAGGGTGCCGGAACGGTCGTCACGGGCACGCTCACCGGGGGGGCGCTCGCCATCGACGACGAGGTCGTCGTGGTCCCCGGCTCCCGCAAGGCCCGGATCCGTGGGATCGAGAGTCATCACCGCAAGGTCGAACGGGTTGCCCCGGGAGCTCGGGTGGCGCTCAACCTGGCTGGCATCGACCACGACCAGCTCCGTCGGGGCGACGCCGTCGTTCGCGAGGGCCAGTGGGTCCAGCCTCGGGTCGTCGACGTCGAGCTGTCGTTGCTGGCCGGTGTCGAGCTCCCCGTACGGAGCCGACTGAAGGTGTACGTCGGCTCGGGCGAGCTCGACGCCGCGGTGCGACTCCTGGGCCCCAGCGACACCGCCGGAAGTGCCGGGGGTGGAGTGAGCGGCGGTGCTGGCGACAGGCCGGTGCCGCGGTACGCGCGGGTGTTCCTCTCGGCGTTGCTCCCCCTGCAGCCGGGCGATCGGCTCGTGCTGCGCGACCCGGGCCGGCAGAGCACCGTGGGTGGTGCCGTCGTGCTCGACGTGGCCCCCACGGCTCGCGCCCGCTTGGCTCCCGAGCGTCTCGCCCTGCCACTGGGCGAGCGCCTGCTGCGTTCGCACGGCTGGCTGCCGGCCACCGATCTGCCCCGCCTCGCCGGGCTCGACCGCAGCGGCGCCGCGAAGCTCGGCGACGAGCTCGTGGCCGAGGGGCGAGCGGTCAGGCGGGGATCGAATCTGGTCGACCTGGCCGTGCTCGACAGGCTGCGATCCGACGCTCGGCCGCTGATCGTCAAGCACCACAAGGATCTCCCGCTCGAACCGGGGCTGGAGCTCACCGCCCTGGCCGCTCGGCTCAGGGCGCTCCCCGATCAGATCGAGGCCGCGCTGGCCGACGTCAAGGACCTCGTCGTTGAACGAGGCCGCGCCCGGCTGCGTTCGCACAACGTGGTCGCGGCCGACGATCCCGACGCCGTTCGCCTGCTCGCCGCTTTCGCCGAGGCCCCGTTCACCCCTCCGGCGCCCGCGGAACTCGGGGTCAGGCCCGAGATCGTGCGGGCGCTCCTGCGTTCAGGGCAGCTCGTCGACCTCGAAGGCGTGGTGCTGTCGGCCGAGGCCCTCGAGACGGCCCGCACGCTCGTGGTCCGAGCCATCCGAGAGCACGGGTCGATCACGGTCGCCGCAGCACGTGACGTCCTCGGTTCGAGCCGGAAGTACGTGCTGGCGATCCTCGGTCACCTCGACAAGACCGGTGTGACCCGTCGAGCCGGCGACGACCGTACCCTCGGCCCCCGGGCCTGAGGCTCGGCCGCCGGGCGGTTCACTGCTGGCGGAGCAACAGATCACGCCGCTCGATCTCGGTGAGGCCGCCCCAGATGCCGTAGGGCTCGCGAATCCTGAGTGCGAACTCGAGGCATTCCTTGCGCACCGGGCACCTGCGACAGACCGCCTTGGCCCGGGTCTCGCGCTCGTCCCTGTCGTCCTTGCGCTCGAAGTGGTTCGGAGGGAAGAACAGCCACGTTTCGGGGCCGCGGCACGACGCCCGATGCTGCCAAGCTTCACGGACGAGCGTTGCGACGCTCACGGCTGCCCCCAGGGATCTCGCTCGAATGCCGCGAACGTATCCCGGCGCGATCGCCTCCACAAGAGGGTCGTGCCCCTGATCCGCTGGGCCCTGCACCACCCGTCGGCCGAGTGGGGCGGGCGCGGCGCGGACAGGCGGGTCTCGGTGTCCTCAGGGCTGACGGGCGTCGGCTGCTTCCACCGGGTCGGTCGCGCCGACGTCGGTGCTGTCGCGACCTTCGCCCGCGACGAGCTCAACGATCGCTTCGTCGGTTTCGTCGGTTTCGTCGGTTTCGGCTGCCGGGGCGGGCTTGCGGCGCTCGCGGTAGTCGCGGGCTCCGCCGGCCTCGGGCTCGACCTCGAGCGCGAAGCCGTCGACGGCGACGACCCTGACCACCTCGCCGGCGCGAATCGGTGTGGCGCGGTTGGTGAGCGCTCGCCAGCGGGCCCCGCGGACCTCGACGATCCCCTCGGGTGCGACGTCGTCGATGGCGGTACCTTCCTCGCCCACGAGCGAGGTCCGTCCGATCGTCGGCGTCGAGAAGCGCGCCCTGATCATCGCGGTCATGCCGCCGACCATGAACGCGATCGTCGAGACGATCACGATGGCGAACACCCACACGGGCGGGTCGAGCCTCGACGAGCCCGCGAAGAGGTTCCAGCACCCCACCACGAGCAGCACGGCGCCCGTGGCCGTGTACGGGCCGATCGTGCCCACCTGGAGCTCGACCGCGAAGACCACGAACGCCACGAGGATCAACGCCATGGCCCACCAGTGCACCGGGAGGTGAGCGAACCCGGCGAAGGAGGCCACCAGGCATGCCGCCCCGGTGACGCCGGCCAGGCCGACACCGGCGGTGTAGTACTCGAACATCACCAGGCACAGCCCCGCGATGAACAACAGCAGCGTGATCGACGGGCTCGTGAACGTGTGGACCCAGCGCTTGTCGAGCGAGAGCTTCGAGAACACGACGTCCTGGTTGGCGACCCGGGTCGGTCGGCCCTCGAACTCGTCGAGCTTGGCTGTCGAGAGCGTGATCGGCCCGTCGGGCGTGTCGACGACGACGCCGTGCAGGTTCACGATGAGGCCGCCGACGGTGGAGGTGTCGCACTCCGTCGCGCCCGACCGTTCGGCCTCGCCCACGCCGACCCGCTGGCCGTCGATGAGGGCGTCGGCGACCGTCGGCGGGCGCCCGTGCACCGAGTTGCCCGCTCGCAGCGACTCGACGGCTTCCGAGCGTTCCGCGGCCGTGTCGCCGTCGAGCGAGAGCGGGAACAGCGGACCGAGCTGCGAGCCGCGGGCCACCCCGGCGATCGGCGCCGCCTGCACGAGCAGGGCGGCCGCGCCCCGGGCCTGACTGCCTGATGGTCCGACCCAGGCCGCTACCGGGACGCGAGCGTCCCGCACCGCAGCCACGAGATCGGCGACGTCGATGTCGAGAGCGCCCTCGGAGTCGACCTGGAGCACGACCAGGGTGGTGTCGGACGGATCGGCGTCGCGCAGGGTGCTGGTGACGAGGTCGGCGTTGACCGGATCCAGGAAGCCCTCGACCTGCACGACCCGGATCACCTTGTTGCCCGGATCGGCCCCGGGCTCGAACGACGCCGCAGCGGCCGTCGAGCACTCGTCGACCTGCGTCGTGTCACCCGTGGCAGGAGTGGTCGACGACGTCGCCGTGGTCGCTTCGGTCTGAGCTCCGGCCGACGCGGCTCCGACCGCGGAGAGCACGCCGAGGAGGATCGCTCCGCCCGCGAGCGCCCGGGTCACGCGGAACTCGCGGATCGCGCGGAACTCGCGGAACTCGCGGAACTCGCGGATCGAGCGGAGCGCGCCGATCAGTCGGCGGGAGGGGCGGCGGGGGACGGGGAGGTGGGGTGAGGTCGTCATCGGTACCGTGGGCTCGGGGACGGGTGCCGATGAGGGCTGCCCGTAGCATGGGACCCGATGAAGCTCGAGCAGTTCTGCTCGGCGTCCCGGGTCGTGATCGTCGCTGGCAAGGGCGGGGTCGGCAAGACGACGGTGACCGCCGCACTCGCCCAGACCGCGGCCCGTGCGGGTTTGAGCGTGCTCATCGTCGAGGTGGAGGGCAAGTCGTGGCTGGCCACGTTGTTCGATCGGCCAGCTCTCGGGTACGAGGAGACGCTACTGGCGCCGGGCATCCGCGGTCGGACGCTGTCGCCCGACCAGGCCCTCGTCGAGTACCTCGACGACCACGGCATGAGGCCGATCTCGAAGCGCCTGCGATCGACGGGAGCGCTCGAGGTCGTGGCCGCCTCGGTTCCCGGGATGAAGGACATCCTCGTGCTGGGCAAGGTCAAGCAGCTCGAGCAGGCCCGGGCCGCCGATCTCATCGTGGTCGACGCACCGGCCGCGGGTCACGCGATCACGTTCCTCACCTCGGCGGTGGGTCTGCTCGACGCCATGGCGACCGGCCCCATCGCCAAGCAGGCCGCCGATGTCGCGGCGCTCCTCACCGACCCGGCGCGGTGCCGGGTGAGCCTCGTCACCCTGCCCGAGGAGACACCCGTCGCCGAGGTCGTGGAGACGGCGTTCGCGCTCGAGGACCGGGCCGGTGTCACGCTCGGGCCCGTCGTCGTCAACGGCATGTGGCCACCGCCGGTGCCGTGCACGCCTCGGTTGTTCCGGGCCGGGGCCCGGGCCGCCGGCATCACCGTGACCGCCGACGATCTCGCCGTCGCTGAGCGCAGCATCGGGTTCGCGGCTGCGCGTCGCGAGCGCCAAGACGTGCAGGTTCGACGATTGGCGGACCTGTTGCCTCTCGCCCAGATCCCGCTGCCGTTCCGGTTCGGCGCCACGTTGGGCCCTGCCGATCTCGAGGCGCTCACCGACGCCTTCGTCGAGGGCATCGTCGCCCTCGCCCCCGACGTCGTATGACCGTCGACGGCTTCGCCTCGCGTTCGCCGCTGCCCGCGCTGCTCGCGAGCCGGCAGATCGTGGTCTGTTGCGGTACCGGGGGTGTGGGCAAGACCACGACCGCCGCCGCATTGGCACTGGCCGCGGCGCGCTCGGGCCGCCGGGTGGCCGTCGTGACGATCGACCCGGCGAAACGTCTGGCTTCGGCGCTCGGGCTCGACGGGCTTTCCGACGAACCGGCGCTGATCGACGCGTCGCGGTGGGACCCGTCGGGCACGGCCGTCGCTGGCGGATCGCTCGCAGCGCTCATGCTCGACACCAAGAGCACCTTCGACAAGCTGGTGATCGCCCACGCGGCGACCCCCGACCAGGGCGAACGCATCCTCGCGAACCGCCTGTACCGCAACATCTCCACGGTCCTGTCGGGCACGCAGGAGTACATGGCGATGGAGAAGCTGCACCAGCTCCACGCCGACGACGCGTTCGACGTGCTCGTCGTCGACACCCCGCCGTCACGGCACGCGCTGGACTTCCTCGACGCGCCCAACCGCCTGGTCCGACTGTTCGACAATCGCGTCTTCCGGATGATGATGGGGCCCACCCGCATGTCGATGCGAGCGGCCGGCGCCGCGCTCGGGGCGTTCATGAAGGTCGTCGCCAAGGTCGTGGGGACGGCCGTCGTCGACGACGTCATGGCGTTCTTTCGCGCCTTCGAGGGCATGGAGGAGGGATTCCGGACCCGGTCGTTGGAGGTGCTGCGACTCCTCGAGAGCGACCAGGCCGGGTTCGTCCTCGTCACCTCGCCGCGGCCCGATGCCGTCGAGGAAGCCTGCTTCTTCGCCGATCGCCTGCGCGCCACCGGGATCGACATCGGAGCGCTCGTGGTGAACCGGGTCCATCCTCTCCTGGTGGAGGTCCCCGTGCCGGTGGGGGTTCCCGTCGGGCCCGCGAGCGACGCGCTCGAGCACGTGGTCGCGACCTGGCGAGCCCGGGCCGAGGCCCTCGACCTGGTCGACCAGGCCGGCCCAGCCGACGCCTGCACCATGGTGGCGTCGTTGGCCGAGTTGGTCCGGGCCGAGCGGGCGGCCGTCGCCCCCATCGTCGAGCGCATCGGCCGCCCCGACCTCGTCGTCGAGGTGCCCGTCCTCGAACGCGAGGTGGCCGATCTCGACGCGCTCGCCGAGATCGCCTCGTATCTGTGTTGACTCTCTGTGTCGACTCTCTGTTTCGACTCGGGCGCGTTCGGGCAGGCGGAGACCCGAGATCGGTCGTGGGTTAGGCTCGCGTCATGCCGCTGATTCTCGTCGCCGCCGACGCGCACTGGGTCCACGACGACGTGCGAGCCGCGCTCGTGAGCCCCGGCTTCGAGGTGATCGACGTGTTCGACGGAGCGGCCGTCACCCCGACCGTCGTGGCTCGTCGCCCCGACCTCGTGATCGCCGACCTCCAGATCGGCAACATGGGCGGCTTCGCCGTGGTGAAGGACCTCCAGCTCGAGGCCTCGGGCGGCCGGGCGCCCGAAGTCCAGATCCTGATGCTGCTCGACCGCCAGGCCGATGTCTTCCTGGCCGGACGGGTGTCGGTCGAGCACTACCTCGTGAAGCCGTTCGACCCGGGCACGTTGCGGCGCACGGTCAAGCGCATGCTGGCCATGGCCCCGGCTGTCGTCGCCGGAGCCTGAGCGCGGCCGAGCGAGCACGCACACCGAACCCGAGGGCCCGCGGATCGCCGACGAAGCGAGGAGCACGTCATGCGTTCGATCGACGATCTGGCCAGCGACCTGTCGTTCACCAAGGCCCGAACCGGCGACGCCCGCACGGTGACGTTCCTGCCCGAGCCCGAGCGGGCCGCGCGGCGCTACACGGTGATCTCGGCCGACGATCACGTCGTCGAGCCGCCCGACACCTTCGCCGGACGGGTACCGGTTCGCTTCGCCGACCGGGCGCCTCGAATCGTCGAGCGCTCCGACGGGAGCCAGGCCTGGCTCTACGACGGCCAGGAGCTCCCTAACGTGGGCTTCAACGCCGTCGTCGGGCGCCCCGTCGAGGAGTTCGGCTTCGAGCCGGTGCGCTTCGACCAGATGCGCCGCGGCGCATGGGACGTCGACGCCCGTGTCGCCGACATGGATCTCAACGGCATCTACGCGTCGGTGAACTTCCCGTCGTTCCTCCCCGGTTTCGCAGGGCAGCGCTTCGCCCTGTTGACCCCCGACCGCGAGCTGGCCATGGCCACGGTGCGGGCCTGGAACGACTGGCACCTCGAGGCCTGGTGCGGTCGGCACCCCGAGCGGATGATCCCGTGCCAGATCCCGTGGCTGCTCGACGCCGACGTGGCTGGGGCGATGATCCGCGAGAACGCCGACCGAGGGTTCAAGGCGGTCACCTTCCCCGAATCGCCAGCGGCGCATGGGTTCCCCACCCTGCACAGCGGCTACTGGGACCCCTTCATCGAGGCCTGCGCCGAGACCGGAACCGTCATCAACCTGCACATCGGCTCGTCGGGATCGTCACCGACCACGACCGACGACGCCCCGCCCGACGTCACCGGCGTGCTGTTCTTCGGCTACGCGATGTTCGCCGCGGTCGACTGGCTCTACTCGCTGTATCCCGTGCGGTTCCCCGGCTTGAAGATCTGCATGTCGGAAGGCGGGATCGGCTGGGTGGCCGGGCTCCTCGACCGGCTCGACCACATGCTCGGCTATCACGCCATGTACGGCACCTGGACCTTCGACCTCACACCGGCCGAGGTGATGCAGCGCAACTTCTGGTTCTGCGCCGTCGAAGATCCGTCGTCGTTCGACCAGCGCGACCGCATCGGGACGGGCCACATCCTGCTCGAATCCGACTACCCGCATTGCGACTCGACCTGGCCCCGCACCCAGGCGGTGATCGAGCGCGAGATCGGCCATCTGCCGGCCGACGCCGTGCGCATGATCACGTGGGAGAACGCCTCGCGCCTGTACCGCCATCCCGTGCCCGCCGCCGTGCAAGCTGATCCCGACGCCTACTGAGCCTCGGCGACCGACCGGTCGAACCTTGGCGACCGGCGTCGTACATGTCATTCTGGATGTATGACGATGCTCAGCTTTCGGGTCGATGAGGCCGAGGCTCGTGCGATCCAGCGATGGGCCACCCTCTTGGGGGTCGACCGCTCGGAGCTCCTGCGGGAGGCACTGCACAGGCAGCTCGTGCGCCTGGCCGCCGAGACCGAGGTGGCAGCGTGGGATCGCACGCCGTTGGACGAAGGTGAACAGGCGATCGCCCGGATCGCCGACTGGGGGCCGGCCGAGGACTGGTCGGACTGGGCCGATGCAGCGGGGTGAGGTAATCAGATAGCTCCGACTGGTGACGCGGCGGATTCAGCCGCCCAAGCGGGCCTTCACGAGGTCGGCGACGGTCTTGCCGTCGGCTCGACCCTTGACCTTGGCGTTGACG
>VFJJ01000152.1 GCA_009886115.1 Actinomycetota bacterium | reverse complement strand
GGCGCGGCGCACGGCGCGGCGCACCTGGCGCGCACGTCGGCGCAGCGAAGCACGTCCTTGGCGGCGGGTCCCGACGTTGCGTCAGGCACCCACGAACTGGTTGCATGGCGGTCCGACCGAGTGCCGTGCCGGGGGGCAGCGTGGCTGACGAAGAGGACAACCTGGGCTCAGCGGCCGCGCTCACCGCGGTCGTCTTCGAGGAGGAGGAACAGCGACGCGACGCGCAACGAGCGAGCGAGCGCGGGGTCCTCCTGCCCGATGACCTGCTGCCCGGAGTGGGCACCGAGACCATGTCGCTGCGTGAGGGCTTGCGCGCCGGCGGCCCCTCGCTGGCCATCGTCGTCCTGTTGTTGACGCTGGTCGAGGAGTTCGACCGGGTCGCCATCCAGGTGCTCGGCCCCGACATCCAGGATTCGCTCGAGATCTCCGACACCATGCTGCTGGGCCTGCAGAGCTTCGGGGGGGTCGTGCTGGTGTTGTCGACCCTGCCGTTCGCCTGGCTGGCCGACCGTTACTCGCGCACCAAGCTCCTCGCCGGGGCCACGGGGCTGTGGGCCGTCTTCGCGGCCTTCACCGGAGCGGTCTCGAACGCCTTTCTCATGGGCGTCACGCGGGCCGGGACGGGGTTCGGGAGCTCGGCCCGCATCCCGATCTCGCCGTCGATGCTCGCCGATCGCTATCCGATCGCGGTGCGGGCTCGGGTGTTCGCCTTCGAGGCTCTCGGGCGCCCGGCCGGTCAGGTGATCGGGCCGTTCATCGCCGGCGGCATCGTGGCCCTGGCTGGTGACGACCCCGACGACTGGCGCCTGGCGTTCTACGTGTTCGCCATCCCGGCGGGGATCCTGGTGATCGCCACGGCGTTGTTGAAGGAGCCGGCCCGAGGTCGTCACGAGCAGGAAGCCGTGCTCGGCGGCGTGCTCGAGACGACGGTCGAGGAACCGCCCGTCCGGCTCTCGGCCGCCTTCCAGCGCCTGAAGAAGGTGCGGACGTTCTACTTCCTGGTCGTCGGCATCGGGGTGCTCGGCTTCGCGCTGGTTGCCGTGCCCGGTGCCTTCAACCTCCTGCTGGAGGACGAGTACAACTACGGCGCGTTCAAGCGGGGCTGGATCGGCTCGATCACGTGGGGCGCGGCCCTGCTGGCCATCCCCTTCGCCGGTCGCTATGGCGATCGCCTGTTCCGCCGCGACCCCCGCTCGTCGTTTCGGATGATGGGCATCCTCGTGCTCGCCTACGGCGTGCTGATCACCATCGGGCTGCGCTTCGACTCGGCCCCGGTGATGGTGGCGTTCGTGGCCGCGGCCAACGCCTGCCAGGGTGCAGCGTTCACGCAGATCGGCCCCACGATCTCGGCGGTGATCCCGTATCGCATGCGGGCCCAGGCCTTCTCGCTCATCGGGGTCTACATCTTCCTCATGGGCGGTTTCTTCGGCGGGCTGCTCGCCGGGGCGTTCAGCGACTCGTTCGGCGAGCGCACCGCGCTCACCATCGTGGTGCCGCCGGCGGCGATCATCGGCGGGCTCCTCATCGTGAACGGCGCCCGCTACATGAAGAACGACATCTCGCTCGTGGTCGAGGAGCTCATCGAGGACCAGGCCGAGCACCGGCGGATGGCCGAGGACCCCACGCACGTCCCGCTGCTCCAGGTGCGCAACCTCGACGCCAGCTACGGAACCCTGCAGGTGCTCTTCGACGTGAGCTTCGAGGTCGCGCGGGGCGAAACGTTGGCCCTGCTGGGCACGAACGGCGCCGGCAAGTCGACGCTGCTGCGCGCCGTCTCCGGGTTGATGATGCCCGACCGCGGCGTGGTGCGCCTCGGGGGCCGGACGATCACCCTGGTCGACCCCGAGTACCGGGTGAAGCTGGGGATGGTGAAGGTTCCCGGCGGCGAGGCGCTGTTCAACACGCTCACCGTGGGCGAGAACCTCGAGGTGTGGAGCTGGCAGCTCGGCGATGATCCGGGCCGGGTGCGCGAGCGGATGGAGCTGGTGTACGAGGCCTTCCCCCAGCTCCGCGATCGGCTCGACCAGCGAGCGGGCTCGATGTCGGGAGGCCAGCAGCAGATGCTGGCGCTGGCCAAGGCGGTGCTCCTCGAACCCGAGATCCTGCTCATCGACGAGCTCTCGCTCGGTCTGGCGCCGCTGGTCGTCTCCGAGCTGCTCGGGGTGGTCGAGGGCCTGAAGGCCCAGGGTCTCACGATGGTCATCGTCGAGCAGTCGGTCAACGTGGCCTTGGCGGTGGCCGACCGGGCGATCTTCATGGAACGGGGCCGGATCCGTTTCGAGGGCCCGGCTCAGGAGCTGCTCGAACGCGACGACCTGCTGCGGGCCGTCTTCCTCTCGGGAGAAGGTGCCTGATGGGCCCGTCGAGCGTCGCCGTGGATGCCGTCATGAGCCCGCTGCTGGCGTTCACCTACAGCAACGACATCGTCTGGAAGGGCGCGATCAACGGGCTCATCTACGCCCTGGTGGCGCTGGGGCTGGTGCTCGTGTACCGGGCGTCGGGCGTCATCAACTTCGCGCACGGCCAGATCGGGGCCTTCGGCGGCTACCTGATGGCCGTCTTGTTGGTGAACTACGACGTCCCCTACGGGCTGTCGTTCCCGTTGGCGATCATCGCCGGAGCGGCCTGGGGCGGGCTCACCGAGCTGCTCATCGTGCGACGACTGTTCAAGCAGCCCCGCCTGCTGCTGTTCGTGGCCACCCTGGGGGTCTCCCAGCTCATCTTGTTCGTGCAGTTCAAGCTCCCGAGGATCGACGAGTACACGCAGTATCCGCGTCTTTCGGACGGGCGCTGGCGCATCGACAGCCTCGACATCGACGTGCGCGGCAGCCAACTCGCGGTGCTCATCGTGGTGCCCGTCCTCGTGATGCTCCTGGCGTATCTGATGCAACGGACCCGCTTCGGGCTCGCGGTGCGCTGTGCGGCCGACAACCCGAGTGCGGCCTCGCTGGGCGGGGTCAGCGTGCGGGCCGTCTCGACCAAGGTGTGGGTGCTCGCCGGAGCGCTGTCGGCCATCAGCGCCTTGCTCATCGGGCCCGTCCAGAACCTCGACGCCGGCAGCGTGCAGATCGCGCTGGGCCCCAACCTGCTGCTGCTCGCGCTCACCGCCGCCATGTTCGGACGGCTCACGTCGTTCCCGCTGGCCCTCGTCGGCGGGGTGGCGGTCGGGATCATCGATCAGCTCACGCTCTCGAACAGCCCCGACAATCCCGGTCTCAACAAGCTGGTGCTGTTCGTCATCCTGGTGGTGCTGGTGCTCACCCGGGGACGGGCCCAGGCGTCCGACGACCAGTCGTGGAGCCTCACCGGCCGTCTGCGCGCCGGTTCACAGGACCTGGCCCGGCATCCGCTGGCCCGGTGGACCCGTTGGAGCGGCAGCGCGGTGCTGCTCGCGGCCGGCGTGGTCGCGCCGTTCCTCATCGACAAGCCGACCGATCACATCAAGTACGCCGAGGTCCTGATCTTCATGATCGTGGCCGTGTCGGCGACGGTGCTGACGGGATGGGCGGGCCAGCTCTCGTTGGGCCAGTTCGCCTTCGCAGCAGTGGGTGCGTACTTCACGATCTACTACGCCAGGGAGTTGCCGTACCTGGTGGGGCTGGGGCTCGGCGTGGCCTGGGGCGTGGGGATCGCCGTCGTCATGGGCGTGCCGGCGTTGCGCATCCGCGGGCTGTATCTCGCCGTCGTCACGCTGGGGTTCGCGCTCATGGTCGAGGGCTGGCTGCTCGGCCTGGGCCGTCTCAACAACGCCGACGGCGGCTTCGGGGCCAAGCTCCAACCGCCCACGATCGGGCCCCTCAACCTGCGCGACAAGCGCGACTTCTACTTCCTGTGCCTCATCGTGTTGCTGCTCACCTTGGTGATCGTGAGCCGCTTGCGCCGCACGGGGATCGGGCGTTCGCTCATCGCCGTGCGCGAGAACGAGGCCACGGCCTCGGCCTACACGGTGTCGCCCACCCGGGCCAAGCTCATCGCGTTTGCGGTCTCGGGAGGCATCGCCGCGCTGGGCGGGGGTCTGCTGGCCCTGGCCAACTCCACCACCCAGCCCACGCAGTTCCCCCCGTCGGAGTCGCTGCGGGTGATGTCGGTGGCCGTGGTGGGCGGGATCACGTCGATCACGGGAGCGATCCTCGGGACGCTGCTCATCGTGGGCATCCCCACGATCCTCGACGGCACCGACCAGGTGCGCCTCTTCGCCAGCTCGCTCGGGATGCTCGTGATCGTCTTGTACTTCCCGTCGGGTCTCATCGGGCTGGTGCATCAGGGACGCGACGTGTTGCTGGCCCGCATCGCCAAGCGCACCGGCTGGACGCCTCCTGCCCGCAAGGTGCAGGAGGGGCTCACGACGCTGTCGCGCCGGGGCGGCGATCGCGCCGGCCCCGAGCCCGGGGTCGATGTCGATGCAGCCGAGGTCCCGGCGTTGAAGACCGTGGCGCTCACGGTCCGCTTCGGGGGACGGGTCGCGGTCGACGAGGTCTCGATCACCGTGAAGCAGGGCGAGATCGTGGGGCTCATCGGCACCAACGGCGCCGGCAAGACCACGCTCATGAACGCCGTGTCGGGGTTGGTGCGCTCGGGCGGCCACGTCGAGCTCTTCGGGACCGTGGTCGACGCCACGGCGCCGTACCGGCGGGCCCGGCTGGGCATCGGACGGGCGTTCCAGAACGCCAAGCTGTTCGGGGCGCTGACGGTGCGCGAGACGTTGATGGTGGCGTTGGAGGCCCGGGAGCGCTCGATCCTGTTGCCGTCGATGCTGGCGCTGCCGCCGTCACCGTTCGCCGAACGCCGCAAGCGGGCCGAGGCCGAGGAGATCATCGCCTACTTCGGCCTGGGGCGCTACGCCGACTCGTTGCTGGCCGAGCTGTCGACGGGTACCCGGCGGATCGTGGAGTTGGGCTGTCTCATGGCCCTCGACACCAAGCTGATGCTGCTCGACGAGCCCACCGCCGGCGTGGCCCAGCGTGAGACCGAAGCCTTCGGGCCGATCATCAAGCAGGTGCAGCGTGAGCTGGGCGCGTCGATCCTGGTGATCGAGCACGACATGCCCATGGTCATGGCCATCAGCGACCGGATCTACTGCCTCGAAGCCGGCGCCGTCATCGCCGAGGGCACCCCGGCGGAGGTACGGGCCAACCCGCTCGTGATCGCCTCGTACCTCGGCACCGACACGAGAGCCATCCAACGCAGCGGCGTCGCCGGCTGAGGCCCATCCCGCTGCCCCCCGGCCCTTGGAAGCGAGGGCGGGCGGGGCGGGCGGTGGGCCTGCCGGTCGAAGCGATGTGCCCACTCGCTACCACCAGGTGCCCTGTACCTCAACCCGGCGTTCCCATGCGCTCATCCTGCTCTTGTGCGATACCAACTCGAACCCCTCGTCTCATGCCCCGGCCAGGGAGTCAGGGAGTGGGGTGGCTGAGCGTGGTGAGCATCTGATCGACGGTGATCTCGAGGCGGGTGACGTCGTCGTGCAGGCGAGCGACGAGCATGGCCCCTTCCAGGCTTCCGATGATCATGCGTGCCGCCTCCCTCGCTGATCCCCGATAGTGGGCCGATTCTTTCTGTTGGCCGTCGTCGAGGACTGCTTCGAGCCAGGCCTCGTTGATGTCGAAGAAGTTGACGATGGCGTTCTGCATCGGCGACGGGAGGGTCTGGTACTCCGCGGCGAGCATGCCGCACAGGCACATTCGATGGTCTCGGAGCACGTCGACGTAGATGCCCGCGTACGCCGCGATCTTCGCTGGTGTGGCCGTGAGGTCGCGATCGATCGCCTCGAGGGCTGCGGTGAACCGGGCGGTGTAACGGTTGACGAGCGCAGCGCCGAGCTCGGCCTTGCCATGGAAGTGGTAGTGCAGCGCCGCCTTGGTGATACCCACTTCGGCGGCGATGTCGGCATAGCTCACGGCGTTGAAGCCGCGTGTCTGGACGAGGCGCTCGGCGGTGTCGAGCACCCGGGCTGCGGTCGCGCCGCTGCCACGTCGAGGGGTCGTCACGATCGGGCTCCCAGGGTCACGATGAACCAGCGGATGGGCCTTGACACCTGACTTACTAGTAGGTCACCATATCCCGCGGGTCGGAGCCCACGAGCACCCGTCTGCAGAAGCGGGCCGGATCGATCGAGCGTTCGAGTCGACAAGACGGCACGGAGGTTGATGATGCACGAGACCGAGCACCGGAGCGTTGACGAACCCGACGAGACAGGAGCGTTCCCCCATGGACGGGTCGAGATGCTCAGGATCGTCGGCGGTGGCGCGAGATGAAGACGCGAGACGACGAGGCGAATGACGTGAGCTCCAACGACGGGGTGCTGGCCGTGGTGGACGCGTTCAATCACGCCTGGGGCACGCACGATCTGGAAGCGACGCTGGCGCTGGTGACCGACGACTGCCGCTTCGACGCCACGGGTCCTGCCCCCGACGGTGTCATGCACGTTGGTCCCGACGCGATCCGCACGGCGTGGCAGACGATCTTCGACGATCCGGCGAGCCGCTTCGAGGTCGAGGAGATCGTGGCGGCCGGCGATCGGGTGGTGCAGCGTTGGCGCTACTCCTGGGACGGTGGTCACATCCGAGGGGTCGACCTGTTCCGGGTCAGAGCCAACAAGGTGTGCGAGAAGCTCTCCTACGTGAAGGGCTGACGATGACGTCCATTGACGTTGCGGCCCTCCATCGGCGGGCCCTGGACTCGACTCGCCGGTTCGTCCTCGGGATCGGCCGGGACCCGACGCGCGAGCAGTCGATGCTCGCGGGCAGCGGCATGTTCGGCTCCGAGCAACCCGCAGCATCCGAGGACCCAGCCCAGGCGCGCCTCCTCGGCGCGCTCGGACGGAAACCCTGAGCCGACCCGATCCCCGTTGGTCGGTACCTCAGCCGGTCAGCATCTCGTCGGAGGCCCGGAGGCGACGGGCCAGGCCGATGGCGACCTTCCGGGTCACCGTGGGGACCTCCTGCATGAGCTGCTCGAAGTCGCGTGCTTCGATCACCTCGACGCGTAGGGGAGACGTGGCGATGACGGTGGCGGTCCGGGGGCCGTTGTCGAGCAGGGCGACCTCTCCGACGAAGTCGCCGGCGCCGATCCGGGAAACCTCGAGACCCTTGCGGGTCACGATGGCGTCACCTTCGAGGATGATCACGAGTTCGTGGGCGGGTTGACCCTCGGCGATGAGGACGCTGCCCTCGGGGAGCTCCGTCTCGGTGGTGAGCTTGGCCACGAGGTCGAGCTCCTTGCGGGTGCAGGCTGAGAACATCGGGACGGCCAACAGACGGTCGTTCTTGGTGGACAGGGCTCGACGCATGGGTTTCTCCTGGTCTCGGTAGGCCTCGTTCGGAGGCCGTTGGTCACCTCGATGTCTCCATGGTGCCCATTCTCGGCCGGTCGTGCAGCGGACGATGGCACTGCGGATTGGGTATCCGTACCCAGCCACGTTCGGCCGGGGCGGCTCGAGCCGTCGTGCTGGGCTTATCGTGCGGAGCTGTGGAGCGTGACGCACACGTTGGGCAGGCCTTCCTGGATCGGCTCGACGACGACGACCGTGGGGCGTTGCTGGAGCTGGCCCGGCGGCGTTCGTACGGGCCGGCGACGACCTTGTTCCTCGAGGGAGACGACGGCTACACGGTCCTGGTGGTGCTGTCTGGGAGGGTGAAGGTGTCGGTCTCGACCGCGAACGGCCACGATGTGGTGATCGACGTGCTCGGTCCGGGTTCGATTGTCGGCGAGCTCTCGGCCATCGACGGTGGGCCTCGTTCGGCCACCGCTACGACGCTCGACCGTGTCGAGATCGCCCACGTCCGCCACGAGGACTTCCTGGGGTTCCTCGCCGGCAACGCCCGCGTCTCCATCGAGCTCACGCGCTCGCTGGCCGACCGGGTGCGGGGCGCCACGAGACGGCAGGTCGAGTTCGGCAGTGCCGATGCGCTCTCGCGGACGTGCGCACGCCTGGTCGAACTGGCCGGATCGTCAACCGAGGTCCACCTGCCGGTCTCGCAGGCCGACCTGGCGTCGTGGATGGGGCTGTCGCGCGAGGCGGTCGTCAAGGCCCTGCGCACCATGCGGGAGCTGGGGTGGATCACGTCGCGCGGCCGCGATATCGCCCTCGTCGACGTCGACGCCATACGCCTCCGCGCCAGCCAATAGAACAACTCGGCCCGCGGAGCTGACCTGGGCGTCGACCGGGCGGACGGGCTGTGCCACGATGAGCTCATGGGCATCTAGCCCAGCATCTATGCAGAATCGGCCGTGCTCGGACCTGTTTGCGATCGGGCCAGGGGGTGGTCAGGGGGGGCGTTGCGTCCGAGCGACGTGGCGGCGTCGGAGGCTTTCATGACCAAGCGGAGGGGGTTGTTCGAAGTCTGTGCGAACCCGTGATGCGCGTAGAACGCGACGGCGGTCGCGTGGAGAGCGTCGATGACGATGAACCGTCCGCCTGCGACTCGGGTGGCGTCGACGGCGCGGCCGATGGCGTCGACGAGGAGCTGGGCGCCGAGACCTTGGCCGTGGAGGTCTCGGTCGAGGGTGAGGCGGGCCAGGAGGATCGACGGGATGGTGTCGGGCGAGCCCCGGCCGATCTTGGTCGCAAGGGCATCTCGACGGATCTCGTGGGGGCACAAGCTGAAGTACCCGACGACGCGTCGTTGGTCGTCGGCCCAGACGAAGGTTCGTGCGGTCCCCATGCGGTCGGCGTTGGCGGCGCTGTTGCGCAGCCACGTGTCCAAGGTGGCTTCGCCGGTGGTGAAGGTGCCGAGGTCGTGATCGGCCGCGAGCCGTTGGGACCGGTAGGGCACAGGGGTCAGTGCCGGTCGAAGGCCGGTGCTTCGGCGACACGACGGGCCGCCCTGGTGAGAGCCGTCACGGGCGTCGGCGGCTGATCAAGTGCCTCGATGAGCCGGTCGAAGTAGTCGCGGTCGACAACGGTGAAGGCGTGCTCGGCGATGACTTGTTCGGCTCGTTCAGCGGCGGCTTGCACCATGAAGGAGCTCACCGACTCGTTTACCAGTTCACAAGCAAACCGGATCCGCTCAGCCCGCTCCGGCTCGATTCGAGCCTCGATACGATCGGTGCGACCGGCCATCACCACCACCTCCGCCGGACATTGTACGGCATCCGAGCGTTCGGGTCAATGTCCGCGGCGGAACCTGTCGGAAGTATCCCAAGGGTGTCCCGAGATCGCCACGCGGTGCCCCCAACTGTCGTTGAACGAGAATCGCTGCATGGCCGCGCCAATATTCACGAGGATCGATTCTTGCGCCACGAGACCTCCCGCACCATGGTCAGGTTGATCCTGACCACCGAGCGGCGCCAGCGCCAGCAGGCGCGAGACCCGTTCGGTTCATGGTCCCGGGCCTGCGCGGGTGAGGGGTGGGGGGTGGCTGGTGAGGGTGCGGCCGTTGGGGAGGGTGATCTCGACGGTGGCGTCGGGGAGGAGTTTCATCTCATAGCCGGGTAGGTGGATGAGGGTGTGGTGGCGTTCGCACAGGAGCACGATATTGGTCGGGTTCGTGGGGCCGCCGTGGAGCCAATGGTTGACGTGGTGGGCGTCGCAGCGGGGGATGGGCATGTCGCAGCCGGGGAAGCGGCAGTGCCGGTCGCGGAGCGCGATGACGGTCCAGAGGTTGGTGGGGACGGCTTTCGTGCCTCGCCCGTAGTCGAGGATGGCGCTGGCACCGCTGACGATGACCCGGTGGATGTTGGCGTCGCAGAGGACCTGGGCGATCGCTGCGTTGGAGATCGGTGTCCCGTCGAGCCAGTGACTCGACCCGGGCCGGGCCATGCCGGTGAGTGCGTCCCAGTCGATGACCACATGCGCGCTGGGACGTTGCCGAGCCGTAGCCGGGGTGTTCTGATGCGCCAGGTACAAGGCGCAGATGTCGCCGAGGGCGTCGGCTCGGCGGCGGGCCGGGGTTCGTTCGGGTTCACCGTCGAGGTCGGGACGCATCGCAGCCCGGATGGCGTCGCCGACGACGGCACCGGTCTTGTGGTCGAGGTTCCCGTCGATCCGCTGCCCGCCATCGGGTAACACCGACAGGTACAGGTCGTTCCGTTCGGCTGGTGGCTTCTCGTCGTCGACACCGTCGATGACCTGACGCCAGCGGCCCATCGCCAGCCGGGTCTGGGCGACGTCGCCACCGACCAGCGTCGGAACCATCAGCGGTTCGTGCTCGGCCCACCGCTCGACTGCCCGGGTGGGGACCTGGGCGCAGATCACCTCGACCTGCGAACCCGAGAGTTCCCCGGATCGTGCTGCGGTCGCGGTGATCTGCCAGTGCCGTAATCGCCGCCCCGCCTTGAGGTGCCGGCCGGCGACGGTGTCGTCCATCCCGGTGTGGTGCTTCAGCCACGACAGCGTCGATAAGGCCCCTTCGGTGGCTGGGCCGTCGAGGGCGTCGAACTCGGCGGTGGCTTCTCGGGCCCGGGCGGTGAGTTGATCGACCAGCCGCCAGGTCTCGCGGAGCGCGTCGCCGGTCGGGGGTATCTCCAGTGTCTCGACCACCTCCCGCAACGCCTCGAACATGTGTTCGATGATACCAGAATCCCCAACAAACACAAGGGAATTCTCGAAACTATCTGGCTCAACAGACGGTGGCTCTGACATGGCGGATGTCACCAATCGCACCCGACCGCACGAGCTCCAGCATGCGGTCGGCTTGCCGGTGGAAGCGCCAGTGGAAGACCTCCATCACCACGAGCTCGGTCTGGGTGGCGGCCGACTCGATCTGCCGGGCTTCGTCAGCGTTGGCTGCGAAGGGCTTCTCGACCAACACGTGCTTGCCACCGGCCAGGGCCCGCAGTGTCCACTCGCACTGGTGGCTTTTCGGCAGGGGGTTGTAGATCGCCTCGATCGACGGGTCAGCGATCAGCACCTCGTAGCTCGGGTGCATGGTCGCGATGCCGTGCTGCTCGGCGAAGGCCCGGGCCCCCTCGGGGCTACGAGCAAGGAATCGCGCTCGGAGCGGTTGGGAATGCTCGGCCCGCGGGTCGGAGCTACCGTGCCGCAATGAGCGAAGGGCCGTCGGGGACGGTGACCTTCCTGTTCACTGATATCGAGGGTTCGACGCGGTTGTGGGAGGAACGGCCCGAGGAGATGCGGGCCGCGTTGGCCGAGCACGACTCGCTGTTGAGCGCGGCGTTCGAGGCTCATGGCGGGTATGTGTTCGCGACCGGTGGCGACGGGTTCGCGGTGGCGTTCGCCCGGGCGGCCAACGGTGTCGCCGCGGCGGCAGAGGCGCAGACAGCACTGGCGGGTCATCCGATGATCCGGGTGCGCATGGGTATCCACACCGGCGAGGCGCAGGAGCGCGACGGCGATTACTTCGGGCCGGCGGTGAACCGGGCCGCTCGGCTGATGGCCGCGGGTCATGGTGGGCAGGTGCTGGTGTCGGCGACCACCGCAGGCATCGTGGGTAACGCGGGAATGGTCGACCTGGGCGAGCACCGGTTACGCGACCTGTCGGGCACGGAATGCATGTGGCAGTTGGGGAACGGGTCGTTCCCCCGCCTCCGGAGCGTCGACGAGTCGAAGACGAACCTGCCGATCCAGGTGACGTCGTTCGTGGGTCGCGAGGAACTCGTCGCCGACCTGGCCGGCCAGCTGGGGGAGGCTCGACTGGTGACACTGTGCGGGGTGGGCGGGATCGGCAAGACCCGCCTGGCCGTGCACACGGCGGCGACGCTGCTGGGTGAGCTCGGTGACGGGGTGTGGCTGTGCGAGCTGGCGCCGGTCACCGACCCCCACGAGGTGGCCGGGCACCTGGCGACATTGGTGCGGTGCCCTCGACGGCCAGGAAGGGAAGCCCTTGACGACCTGGCCGAGCATCTGGCAGCGGCGTCGATGCTCGTGGTGCTCGACAATTGCGAGCACGTGGTGGAAGCGGCGGCGAAGCTCGTCGACAGGCTCATCACCGGTACGGCGGGGGTGCGGGTGCTGGCGACGAGCCGGGAACCGTTGGGGGTCATGGGCGAGCGGGTCGTTCGCGTCCCCTCGCTCGCCACTGCCGGCGCGACCGGGGACGGGTCGGCGGGGTGGGACAGCCCCGCGGTGAGGCTGTTCATCGAACGGTCGATCGACGCCGGAGGTCGGCTCCCGAGCGGCGCCGATCTCGAGGTGATCAACGAGATCTGCCGCCACGTCGATGGCATCCCGTTGGCCATCGAGCTGGCTGCCGGGCGAGCCGGGTCGATGTCGCCGCAGGACATCGTGACCCGGCTCGACCACCGTTTGAAGCTCCTGCGGGGTGGTCGTCGGGTCGCGGTCGAACGTCACCAGACGTTGCGGGCCACACTCGACTGGTCGTTCGAGCTGCTCTCACGGGCCGAGCAGCTCGTGTTGGCCCGCCTGGTGGTGTTTGCCGGATCGTTCGGCCTGGCCGACGTCGAGGCCATCCTGGGCGGGCCCGACCTCGATGGCCCGGAGTTGGACGGCTCCGACGGCGGCGGTCGAGTGCGGGATGGCACGGCTGGCATGGACGGCCCTGACGTCGTGGACCTCGTGTCGCAGCTCGTTGTGAAGTCGCTCGTCGCTCGAGATGCGGATGGGGGGCTCGCCCGGTACCGCCTCCTGGAGACGGTGCGCGAGTTCGCTCGCGAGAAGCTCGTTAGCGATGCGCCGCGCTGGTATCTCAGGCACGCGGAGTATTTCGCCGATCGGGCCATCGAGCTCGGCCCGAAGGTGATCCGTGAGGACGGCGCCCCGGCCTTCGCCATCCTCACCGCGTGCCGCGACGACCTCCTCGCCGCCCTCGACCATCTCGTCGCCGTCGACGAGCTGACCCGCGCCTGCGAGATGGCCCTGGCCCTGAAGAACTGGACGATGCCTCTGGGCCCGGGGATGGTCTACTCGGCGCTCGATGCCGCGGTGGGGTCGGCAATCGACGTCGACGACGACGTCCGGATCCGCGCCTTGGGGGCTCTGGGGTTCCTGGCGACCTTGGCCGTGGGACTGTCTCGGGTTCGCGTATCGGAGCGTCGATCCTGAGCGGGCGCTCGCGCTTTTGGACCAGGGCGTCCGGCTCGGCGACGCGCTCGGACCCGACAACGTGACGTTCGGCCTCGGCTACCGGGGCACCGTCCGCATGGCGGCCGGGGACCTGCCAGGAGCAGCGGATGACTGCTGGCGCGGGCTCGCGCCGGGTGCCACCGCGCCGTTCCCCATCATGGCGCTCCTGGAGCTCGGCGCGCTTGTGCTGGCCTCAGCCGGGAGCGTCGACGACGCGGTCGCAGCACTTGCCGCGGGGCAGATCCTTCGGCAGGAGACGGGACACGGGGGTCGTCCCTGGCAGCGCGAGCATCGCGCGGCGGCCACCGAGCTGGCTGTGCAGGCGCTCGGCGCGGCGGCGTTCGAGGCTCGGCTGGCCGAGCACCGCAGGCAGCCCGTCGCCCAGCTACGCCGCCGGATCTGCGACGCCCTCGGGCCCATCGCCGCCGAGGAGGCGCGTGGGTTGTAGCCCTGACGGTCCCGCTCGTGCGACACGGTGATCCGGCTTACCCTCGGAGCACGAACACGGTTCATCCACCACGCGTCGAGGGAGGCGCACCATGAGGCGATCGGCCGAGCTCGAAGCACTCGTTCACGATTGGTTCGCCGCGGCGACGGCGGGCGACGGATCGTTGGTCACCCGGCACGTCTCCGCCGATCCGGCGGTGAGGCTGATCGGCAGCGATGCCGAGGAGTGGTTACAGGGTGGACCAGCTGTGGCGGCCTTCCTCACCGGCGAGGTCGAGGGCGCCGCCGGCAACGTCCGCTTCACGCCGTCGGACACCGAGGCCTACGAGGAAGCCGGCGTCGGTTGGGCGGCCACCAGGTTGACGATCACGCTGCCCGATGACACCCGGCTCACGCCCCGCTGGTCGTCGGTCTTCCACAAGGAGGACGGGGTCTGGAAGTTCGTGCAGACCCACGCGTCGATCCCCCAGGGCAACGCCGAGGTCGGCTGGGACTACGGCTGATCGCCTTGTGTGTTCGATTCTTCGCGATTTTTCACCGGGGGTGCGCGAGATCGCGAAGAAATGAGGGTGTGACGAGTCGGGGCCCGACGAAACGGGCACGTCGACGGGGCGGACCGGTCGCGCGAGGATGAGCGCATGAGTACCGGACGGCCGTCGGGCACGGTGACGTTCCTGTTCACCGACATCGAGGGTTCGACGCGGCTGTGGGAGGAACGGCCCGACGAGATGCGGGCCGCGTTGGCGGTACACGACGCCGTGGTGCGCGACTCGATCGAGGCCCACGGCGGCTAGGTGTTCTCGACCGGGGGCGACGGGTTCGCTGCCGCGTTCCACCGGGCCGGTGACGCGGTCGACGCCGCCCAGCGAGCGCAGGCGAAACTCGCGGCAACCGAGACACAGCCGTCGTTGTTACGTGTGCGGATGGCCGTCCACACGGGAGAGGCGCAGGAGCGTGACGGCGATTACTTCGGGCCGGCCGTCAACCGGGCCGCTCGGCTGATGGCCGCCGGTCACGGGGGTCAGATCCTCGTGTCGCTGGCCACCGAGGAGCTGCTCGGCGGGCAGCATCGGGAGGCGCTCGTCGATCTGGGCGAGCGACGGCTGCGCGACCTCTCGCTTCCCGAGCGGGTGTACCAGCTGGGCCGGACCGCCTTCCCACCGTTGAGGACGGTCGACGCGTCGCCGGGCAACCTGCCGCTCCAGGTGACGAGCTTCGTCGGTCGTGAGCGTGAGGTCACCGAGCTCGCCGACCTCGTTCGCCGTGAGCGTCTGGTGACGCTCACCGGGGCCGGCGGGGTGGGCAAGACCCGCCTGGCCCTGCAGGTGGCGGCCGAGCTGGCCCCCGAGATCGCCGGTGGTGCGTGGCTGGTGGAGCTGGGGCCCCTCGCCGATCCCGATGTCGTGGGTCAGGTGATCCTCTCGACCCTGGGCGTGCGCCAGCGCGAGGCCATGACGGTCACCGAGAGCCTCGTCGAGTACCTCGCGGCCCGGGGCGCCCT
>VFJJ01000181.1 GCA_009886115.1 Actinomycetota bacterium | reverse complement strand
GCGATGAGGGCGACGAGGAGGCCGTACTCGACGAGGCTGGCGCCCGTTTCGTCGTTCTTGGGGGTGAACTTGGCCTCGAGCCAGGTCTTCAGGATGAACAGGTCCATTGGGAATTCCCCTCCATGGTTGGTTGCAGTGGTAGGGAATTCATCGTCACGGACGGTGGTCGGGCTTCATAGGCCGATGGGCCCAATCTGGTCACGCTGGGTGAGCCATGGTTACGGCAGCTTGATGATCCCGAGCCGGGCGGCGCCGAGAACCGCCTGGGTCCGGTCACGGGCATCGAGCTTCTCGTAGATCGACGCCAGGTGGTTCTTGACGGTCTTGACGCTGATGAACAGGGTGCGGGCGGCGTCCTTGGTCGAGTGGCCTTCGGCGATGGCCTGGAGCACCTCCCGCTCGCGGGGGGTGAGGATGCCGGTCGAGCCGTCGAACGCGAAGGTGCCGCCGGTCGGCGCAGGGTTCGAGCTCATGCCGGCGCCTGTTCCTGCCGCTGCCATGCGGGGCTCGAAGAGGTCGAGGGCGTCAACCTCGGCCAGCATCGCCACGGCGACGTCGGGCGAGATAACGGTCTCTCCGTCGGTGGCCAGGCGCAATGCCGCAGCCACGTCTTCGATCGAGCTGTCCTTGATCAGGTAGCCGATGGCCCCGGCATCGAGCGCCCGTCTGGCGGTCTCGGGATCGGCGTGCATGGTGAGCATCACGATGGGAAGCGCCGGGTCGTACCGATGGATCCGGCGAGCGGCCTCGATGCCGTCGAGGACGGGCATCGTGACGTCCATCAGGACGACATCGAGCGAGAGCTCCTCGGCCAGGCGAGCCGCCTCCTCGCCGTCGGATGCCTCGGCGATCACCAGGAACCCGGCGTCTTCGAGTGACAGACGGAGCCCGTGGCGCAGCAGTTGGTGGTCGTCGACCAGGAGTACGCGGATCATGGAGCGTCCTTCGGCGTTCGTGACGTGAGCGCGGGGGCGAGTGCCGCCGTCGGTGTCGTCGGTGTCGAGGGTGTCGAGGGTGTCGAGGGTGTCGTCATGAGGGAACGTCGGCGCGTTCGAGGTCGAGCACGAGCCGGGTCCCGAAGCCGGGTCGACTGTCGACCGCCAGCGTGGCGCCGAGCGTCTCGGCCCGTTCGCGCATCCCGATGATCCCGAAGGAGTCGTCGCGCTCGGGTGGCCCCCCGGGGTCGAAGCCGCAGCCGTCGTCGTGCACGACGAGTCGAGCGTGGGGCGCTCGGGACTGCCACTGGACGGTGACGTTGCGGGCTCCCGAGTGCTTCTCCACGTTCGTGAGCGCCTCCTGGAGGACCCGCAGGACCTCCTGCTCGGCCCGGGGAGGGAACCGGCGAGCTCCGTCGAGACGGAGGCCGACGCCGATGCCCGTCCGCCTGGTGAAGCGCTCGGTGTGCTCTCGGATCAGCACGTCGAGCGTTCGCTCGACGCTCACGGTCGACCGGAGCTGCACCAGGGTCTCCCGCAGCTCGCCGACCGCCCGGCGGACGTCGTCACGGAGCTGCTCGAGCTGCTCGTCGGGGCCGCGGCGCTTCACGACGCGGTCGAGCTCGAACGAGATGTAGACGAGTGACTGGGCCAGCCGGTCGTGGAGGTCGCGAGCGATGCGCACCCGCTCCTCCTCGGCGCCGAGGCTCCGCAGCCGTCGGAACCAGCGGGCGTTGTCGATGCCGAGCGCCAGCGGGTCGGCCACGCCCACGACGCTTCGCAGGTCGGTGAGGCCGAATGGCTCGGAGCCGGTGCGTTCCACCGCCAGCACGCCCAGCACCCGGCCTCGGGAGTGGAGCGCGACGTACACGCCGGTGGTCGAGGCCGGGTCGAGCCCGGGCCCCTCCTGGGTCAGATCCTCGCAGACCACGCCACCGGCGGCATGGACGGCCCGTCGGACGGGATCGGGCAGATCGGCGTTGGTGAGCGACTCGGGGATCCGCAGTCCCTCGGCCAGCTCCACGCGCCACTCGTCGCCGGCGTCGTCGGTGGTCAACACAGCGAACACGCTGAACTGCGCGAGCTCGCCGAGATGCCGGCGCGAGGCGACGACCGCCTCGTTCAGGTCGAGCGAGGCCGGGAGGGCCTGGGCGAGTTGGTACAGCAGGAGCAGGTGGTGGTTGACCTCGCCCAGACGGGTCAGCTCGTCGGTCGTCGCCCGCTGTCGTTGGTGGGCCTCGACGAACAGGCCGCGGCTGTACCCGGCGATCGCCGCGGTGGCGGTGAGCACCAACACCACGGCGGCGGCGGTGTTCGTAGGGTCGCTCCCATGGCCGACGATCATGGCCGGGACGGCGACGCCGGCCAGGGCCGCTCCGGCGATCGAGAACGCGGCCATGTACCCGCGACCGAAGCCGGCGACGAGCACGCTCACGAGCAGGAGCAGGACGAAGGGGCTCTCCCATCCGCCGGTGAGGCCCACGGCCCCGAGCACCGACACGAGATCGGTCACGAATGGCAGGGATGCCGCTGGGCGATCGGGAGCGAGCCGTACCGGACGCACCGTCCGCCAGATGCTGTCGAGCACGAGCAGGGTCGCAGCCAGCGGAAACCAGGTTCCCCGAACGTCGCCCGCATCGATGGCGACGACGAAACCGAGGGTGACCCCCGTCCAGCGCAACCACGCGACCAGCCGACCGAACACGTCGACCACCCCGTCACGGGCGGCGGCGTCGTCTTCGCAGCGTGGTGCCGCATGGAGCGCGAGCCGTCTCAGGCTGCGGAGTATCACGATGGACGTCGGGCTTTCGACGGCTCGGCGGCTTCCCCCCTGGAGGATCGGCTCCGGAGCCCGGCGGGTTGAGGTGCCCGTCGGTCATCGAGACCGAACCCGGGTTGGCGATCGTCGAGGTCCTTCCGCCGGGACCGACGGGTCGCCGGGACCGTCGGGTCGCCGGTCGGGGCCCGTACACTCCCCGCCCATGCTGAGAGTGGGTATCACCGGCGGCATCGGATCCGGCAAGTCGACCGTGACCCGGCTGCTGCACGACGGGCTGGCCGCCGCCGGCGTCGCCGTGATCGTCGTCGACACCGACCTGATCGCCCGGGAGGTCGTCGAACCCGACGGTGCGGCGTTCCCCCAGCTGGTCGAACGTTTCGGCAGTGCGATCGTCGCCCCCGACGGCCGTCTCGATCGTCAGGCCCTGGCCGACATCGTGTTCAACGACGACGACGCCCGCCTCGCTCTCCGGACCATCACGCATCCGGCGATCAGCGCCGTGATGATGGCCCGGGTCGAAGCCACGCCGCCCGAGGGTGTGTGCCTCATGGACGTCCCGCTCCTGGTGGAAGACCCAACGCGGGCCGAGCGCAACTACGACGTGATCGTGGTGGTCGGGGCCCCGGTCGACGTGCGGCTCGACCGCCTCGAGGCGCGAGGGCTCCGGCGCGAGGATGCGGCGGCCCGGATGGCCGCTCAGGCCTCCGACGAGGAGCGCAACGCCTTCGCCACCCACCTCGTCGACAACGGCGGCGGGGTCGCCGATCTGGAGCGGGCCGTCGCGGCGCTCGTCCCGTTGATCGTCCCGAGGCGCTGATCGTTCCAAGGCGCTGACCCGGACGTCGGGCTGACCCGGATGTCGGGCTGATCGGCCCCCGAACTGTCGTACCCCCTCGGTACGCTCCACCCATGCCTGAGTTCCACCTCGTGGCCGACTACGAGCCCGCCGGCGACCAGCCGACCGCCATCGTCAACCTCGTCACCGGCGTCGAGCGGGGCGACCGGTTCCAGACCCTGCTCGGCATCACCGGCTCCGGGAAATCGTTCACGATCGCCAACGTCATCGCCCAGACGGGCCGGCCCACCCTGGTGCTGGCGCCCAACAAGTCGCTGGCCGCACAGCTCGCCTCGGAGTTCCGCGAGTTCTTCCCCGACAACCGCGTCGAGTACTTCGTGTCCTACTACGACTACTACCAACCCGAGGCCTACCTCCCGAGCACCGACACGTACATCGAGAAGGACAGCGCGATCAACGACGAGATCGACCGGCTGCGCCACGCGGCCACGTCGTCGGCCTTGTCACGCAACGACGTCATCGTCGTGGCATCGGTCTCGGCCATCTACGGCCTGGGTGCGCCCGAGGAGTACCGGGCCAACATGCTCGTGCTCGAGGTCGGCGTCGAGCACGAGCAGCGCGAGATCCTCGGCCGTCTCGTCGACATGCAGTACGACCGCAACGACATCGGCTTCACCCGCAACAAGTTCCGGGTGCGGGGTGACACCCTCGAGATCTTCCCGGCCTACGAGGAACGGGCCCTGCGGGTCTCGATGTTCGGCGACGAGATCGAGCGGATCTCCTGGATCGACCCGCTGACCGGCGAGATGACCGAGGAGACCGACCGGGTCGTGATCTTCCCGGCCTCGCACTACGTCACGTCGCGCGAGCACATCGAGCGGGCCTGCATCACCATCGAGGCCGAGCTGCACGAGCGCCTGGCCTGGTTCGAGGGCGAAGGCAAGCTGCTCGAGGCCCAGCGCCTGCGGATGCGCACCGCGTACGACCTCGAGATGCTCCGTGAAGTCGGCTCGTGCTCGGGCGTCGAGAACTACTCCCGCCATCTCGACGGCCGCGAGCCCGGCACCCGTCCGTTCACGCTGCTCGACTACTTCGGCGACGACCTGCTCATCGTGATCGACGAGTCGCACGTGGCCGTCCCGCAGCTCCACGGCCAGTACGAGGGCGATCGTTCACGCAAGGACACGTTGGTGGGCCACGGTTTCCGGCTCCCCTCGGCGCTCGACAACCGGCCGTTGCGCTTCGAAGAGTTCATGGGCCTGGCGAAGCAGATCGTGTTCCTCTCGGCCACGCCCGGAAAGTACGAGGTCGAGGTCTCCTCCCAGATCGTCGAGCAGATCGTGCGCCCCACGGGTCTCGTCGACCCCGAGGCGTCGGTGCGTCCGACGAAGGGTCAGATCGACGATCTCATCGCCGAGATCCGCCTCCGGGCCGAACGCGACCAACGCGTGCTCGTCACCACGCTCACCAAGAAGATGTCGGAGGACCTCACCGACTACCTGCTCGAGCTGGGCATCCGCGTCCGCTACCTCCACTCCGAGATCGACACGCTGCAACGCATCGAGCTGCTGCGAGATCTGCGCCTGGGCGAGTATGACGTGCTCGTGGGCATCAACCTCCTGCGGGAGGGCCTCGACCTGCCCGAGGTGGCGCTCGTGGCCATCCTCGACGCCGACAAGGAGGGGTTCCTCCGGTCCGAGACCGCGCTCATCCAGACCATGGGCCGAGCGGCCCGCAATGTCGACGGTCAGGTGATCATGTACGCCGACCAGGTCACCGAGTCGATGCGACGGGCCATCTCCGAGACCCAACGCCGCCGGCAGCGCCAGCTCGCGTACAACGCCGAGCACGGCATCAAGCCCGAGACGATCCGCAAGAAGGTGTCCGACATCCTCGACATGCTGCGCTCGTCGGGCGACGACGGCTCCGAGAACGGCTCCCGGGGCCGGGCCGGTCGGGGAGGCCCGCCTCGCGCCCGGCTCCGGTCCGAGCTCAAGGGCATGCCCCGTGACGAGATCGAGCGCATCATCCGCACGTTGGAGGAGGAGATGCACGAGGCCTCGGGCGATCTCCGCTTCGAGGATGCCGCTCGGCTGCGCGACGAGATCGCCGACCTCCGGGCCGACCTGCTCGGCAAGGAGGGATCTCCAGGCGGCGCCGCGGCCGGGGGCACGGCCGGGTCGGCCACCGGGCGTCGGCGCCGCTGATGGCCGGCGGGCGCGGTGGTACCGTCGAGGCCGTGAGCGGTGGCCTCCGAGGCGGATCCTCGTTGCGGATCCCGATGTCATTCGATGACTTCCTCGCCCTGGGCGAGACGAAGCACCACGAGTGGTACGACGGGACGTGCATCGTGAATCCACCCACCAGAAGGCACGCGGTCGCTGAGAAGATCCTCACCCGCCTGCTCGACGATCATTGTCCGCCGGGAATGACGGCGATCGCGGAGTGGGGTTGGTCGACCGCTTCCGGGCTGTTCGAGCCCGACATCATGGTGATCGCCATCGACGTTCCCGACACGGTCATCCTCGAATCGGTGGCGCCCCTGCTCATCGTCGAGGTCCTGTCGCCGTCGACGCGGACCGAGGACCGGATCGTCAAGCGCGCCAAGTACGCGGCCGAGGGTCTGGCCTGGTATTGGATCGTCGATCTGGATGCTC
>VFJJ01000222.1 GCA_009886115.1 Actinomycetota bacterium | reverse complement strand
TTGGGATCGGCCAGCCCCGGGTACGCGGTGTTCGAGCGGGATTGGAACACCACGTAGCGGCCGTCGTCGGACACCATGCGCCCGCTGGGCCCCAGCCACGACGCCGTGTCGCTGTAGCCGTCGGTCGTCGTCGTCGGATCGTTGAAGTCGGCGCTGATCAAGTAGTTCTGGGCGGCGGCCATGTCACGCAGGTACACGTCCTCAGCGCCGCCGTTGGCATCGATGACATCGGTGACGAGGTTGGTCGCATGGGTCTCGAACACAACCCAGTTCCCGTCGGCCGAGACCGTCGCGTCGTCGCTCCACTGGTTGGCCGATACGGGAGCCCCCGGGGTGCTTGTATCCCGATGGCTCACCAACTCGAAGACGTCGCCGGCGCCGCAGCGCGACAGGCGTACGACATCGGGAAGGCCCGTCGAGTCGGTGATCGCAGGGTTCAGGTTCGCGAGGTTGGCCCGCGTGTAGAAGACGACGAAGCACCCATCGGCAGATAGCGATGGCGCACGGCTGCCATATCCGTCTCGCGGGTGCTTCAGCCCTTGGGCGTCAATCAGAGGCTGAGGGTCGGTCGCGGCCAATGCGCTGGCCGGTAACAACGCGAGATGGCTCACGATCGTCATGCCCGTCGAGGGGAGCACGGCGTTCATGTCACGGAGGAAGACGTCGTAGGAGGGGTTGGTGACGGCGTCGGAGTCGATCTGGCCAGTCACGAGATCGGCGGCCGTGCTGTCGAAGGCGACGTAGCGGCCGTCGTCGGACGCCGTGGGGTCGTCGGCGGTGCCGCCCCCGGGAAGGCCCGCCGGTGTGACGTCGACCATGACGGTCGCGCCTGGGGCCAGGCGGTCGTAGCGGTACACGTGGCGGTTCGAGTTCGGCGCGGCCACCACCGGCGACACCACGACGTTGGTGGCCGCCGTGTTGAACACGACGAAGCGACCGCCGCGGGCCACCTGGACCCGGTACACGTCGGCGTTGGCCCCCGACGTCGGTGTGGCGCCTGACACCAGCACGATGGCGCCCGAAGACCGGTCGAGCAGGTAGGCGTCGTCGCCGCTGGCCCCGTTGTTGTCGACGAAGCCGGGAACCAGGTTCGTGGCTCGCGAGAGGAAGGCCACCAAGTTGCCGTCGGCCGAGATCGAGGCGCCGCTGCTCTGGCGGCCGGCCTCCGCGGTCGTGCCGACGCGTGCGCTGGCCAGCACGGTGGCCACCGGTGGAGCGGCGGTGGAAGGTCCGGCGATCAGGGCGATCGCAGCGACGCTGGAAGCCAGGGCCAGACCGAGCGAGAGCGCGCGGCCGGTCCGCGACCCCCGGGCTCGGGAGAATGCCGAACGGGACGACGACGATCGCGAGACGATCGACCGCAACACGGTGGGCAGCATGAAATGGTCACCAGACGTGGGGGAAGGTGGCGGGGGGTGAACGTACCGGGGTGTTTCCCCGATTGCAACGCGGGATCGACCACTTCGTCCGGAGTTCGCCCGGAGTTATCCGCGATCTACGCTGCCGGTAATGGTTGCGAGACGCCTCCCCTACCTCACCTCCCGGCTCCAGGGCTTCGGGACGACGATCTTCGCCGAGATGTCGGCACTGGCGATCGAGACCGAATCGGTGAACCTCGGTCAGGGCTTTCCCGACACCGACGGTCCGCCCGAGGTGCTCGAGGCCGCCGTGGCAGCCATCAGGGCCGGCCACAACCAGTATCCGCCCGGGCCCGGCATCCCCCAGCTCCGTGAGGCCATCGCCGCGCACCAAGCGCGGTTCTACGCGCTCCACCTCGATCCCGATCGCGAGGTCCTCGTGACCGCCGGGGCCACCGAGGCCATCGCGGCGTGCATCCTGGCGCTGTGCGAGGTGGGCGACGAGGTGCTCGTGTTCGAGCCGCTGTACGACTCGTACTCGGCCTGCATCGCGCTGGCCGGGGCCACGCCCCGCTCGGTCACCCTGCGCCCCCCCGACCACACCGTCGACCTCGCCGCGCTCGCCGCGGCCATCACCCCCAAGACCCGCCTGCTCCTGCTGAACTCGCCGCACAACCCGACGGGCAAGGTGTTCACCCGGGCCGAGCTCGAGGGCATCGCCGAGTTGTGCCTCGAGCACGATCTCATCGCCGTCACCGACGAGGTGTACGAGCACCTCGTCTTCGACGGCGAGCACATCCCGCTGTCGACGTTCCCGGGGATGCGCGAGCGCACGCTCACCATCTCGTCGGGCGGCAAGACCTTCAGTTGCACCGGCTGGAAGATCGGCTGGGTCTGCGGGCCGCCGGCCCTGGTGGCAGCCGTCCGCACGGCCAAGCAGTTCCTCACCTACGTGAACGGTGGGCCCTTCCAGCACGCCATCGCCCTCGGCCTGAGCATGAGCGACGAGTTCTACCGCACGACGGCCGATGCGCTGCGGGCCAAGCGCGACCGCCTGTGCGCGGGCCTCGCCGCCGCAGGGTTCGAGGTGTTCGTCCCCCAGGGCACCTACTTCGCCACCGTCGACGTGCGCAGCGTGGGAGCGACCGACGGCATGGCGTTCTGCCGAGCGCTCCCCCACCGCTGCGGCGTGGTGGCCATCCCCAGCGTCGTGTTCTACGAGCGTCCCGAGGAAGGCCGCCATCTCGTGCGCTTCGCGTTCTGCAAGCGCGACGAGGTGCTCGACGACGCCGTGGCCCGTCTCGGCTCGCTCAAGAGCTGAAGGACCGAAGGACCGAAGAACTGAAGGACCGAGGGGTCGACGATGAAGATCGCAGCGGTGCAGCACGACGTGGTCTGGGAGGACCGCGACGCCAACCACGCCCGGCTGGCGCCGATGATCGCCGGCGCGGCCGGAGCCGGGGCCCGGCTGGTCGTGCTCACCGAGATGTTCTCGACCGGGTTCAGCCTCGACGCGGCCCGCATCGCCGAGGACGCCGACGGGCCGTCGTCGTGTTTCCTGGTCGAGCAGGCCGAGCTCCATGGGGTGTGGGTGTGCGGCTCGGTACCCGAACGGGCGCCGGGCGCTCCGACGACCGCGAAACCCTTCAACACCTTGGTGTTGGCCGGTCCCGATCGAACCGTGCACCGCTACCGCAAGATCCACCCGTTCACCTACGCCGGTGAGGACAAGCACTACGACGCTGGTCGCGACTTCGTGACCGTCGACATCGAGGGCCTGCGGGTGAGCCTGTTCGTCTGCTACGACCTGCGCTTCGCCGACGAGTTCTGGGCGCTGGCCCGAGCCACCGACGTGTACGTGGTCGTCGCCAACTGGCCCGAGAGCCGTCGCCGGCACTGGATGGCACTCCTGCAGGCCCGGGCCATCGAGAACCAGGCCTATGTGATCGGCGCCAACCGCGTCGGCGAGGGTGGCGGGCTCACCTACAGCGGAGACAGCCGGATCGTCGACCCGACGGGCGGCCTTCTGGCCACGGCCAGCCGGCGCGAAGCCGTGCTCGTCACCGAGGTCGAGGCATCGGTCGTGGCCGAGACCCGCGACCGCTTCCCCTTCCTGCAAGACCGCCGCTGAGCCCTACGGGCTGTCGGGCAGGTTGGTCCAGCCCTTGCGTTCGGGGCGGCCGTACCACCCCGACGCTGCTGTCGTGCCTCCGTCGACCGGGACCACGTGGCCGGTCACGTAGCGCGACTGGTCGGACGCCAGGAACAGCGCGACCTGCGCGTAGTCGTCGGGACGGCCGAAGCGCCCCACGGGAATCCAGCATTCGACGAGCGACGGGTCACGGCCGCGCAGCATGGCCGAAGCCGGTGTCTGGAGCGTGTCGGCCATGTCGGGAGCAATCGCGTTGACCCGGATCCCGTCGCGCCCGAGCTCGACCGCCAGGCTCTTCGTGAACGCGTTCACCCCGGCGTTGAACGCGCTGTACACCGCGTTCCCCGGGATGCCCCGGAAGGCCTCGACCGTCGAGACGTTCACGATGCTTCCCGAGCGCTGTTCGATCATCGTGGGGATCACGGCGTGGGTGCAGCGGAACACGTGCTCGAGGTTCATGGCGTACAACGCCGCCCAGTCGTCCTCGGTCGTGGCCACGAAGCGCCCGTTGGGGCGATAGTCGCCGACGTTGTTGACGAGCACGTCGATGCGGCCCGTGCCCGCGGCGAGCGCGGCGTCGCGAACAGCAGCCACCACGACCCGGTCTCGAATGTCGCCCACGACCATGATCACGTGACCGCCGTCGGCCACGATCTCGGCCCGGGCCGTCTCGGCCAGCTCCGTGTCGATGTCGTTCAGCACGACGATCGCCCCGGCCCGGGCGAACAGGCGCGAGATCCCGCCGCCGATCCCCCCTCCTCCTCCGGTCACGACGGCAACCTGGTCGCGCAGCGGCTGGTGTTCCATGTGAGGGGCGCCTCTCGTGGTGCCTCAGCGTCCCCGAGGCAGTCGGTCGGGAATGTGGTCGAGCTTGTAGAGCGCCTTGACGTTGTCGTGGAGGAACTTCTTGACCTCGTGCTTGGGGAGGCCACGGAAGACCCGCTCGATGACCTGGCGCGAGTTGGGCCAGTCGCAGCCGGTGTGCGGATAGTCGGTCGACCACATGATGTGGTCGAGGTTCATGGCGTACCGCAGGCGCATCCCGACGGTGTCGATCATGAACGTGGCCCAGAAACTGTTGTGGAACAAGCGGCTCGGCATGAGGTCGCCCATCTCGTCGACCGCATTGGTGAAGAACCGGTAGCGAAGGAACATGTCGTCGACCTGTTCGAGCAGGGTTGGGATCCAGCCGATGTTCGACTCGACGAGCACGCACTTCACGTCGGGGAAGCGGTTGAAGACGTTGGCGAACATGAGGTCGCACACGACCGGGATCGTGTTGCCGCCGGCCTTGGTGCTGCCCGCTTTTCCGCAGAACAACAGCGTGTTGAAGCTCGGACCCTTCTGCGACAACGAGGGCAAGAAGCTGCCGATGTGCACGCTCACGGGGAGGTCGCGTTCTCCGGCCTCGATCCAGAACGGCTCGTCCGCGGGCGCGGGCTCCAGCGCCCCGTCGGGATGGGCCGAGATCACCACGCCCCGATGCCCGTGCTCGTGGGCCCAGGCCAGCTCGGCGAGCGCGTCGTCGATCCCCGTGGTCGGGATGATCGCCAGGGGGACGAGCCGCCCGTCGGAACCCTCGCAGAACTCGAGGAGCCATTCGTTGTAGGCCCGCACACACGCCAGCTGGAGAGGGCGGTCGTTGGTGTAGGTCTGGGCGCCCGAGAGCGTGACGCTCGGATAGAGCACCTGGGCCCAGATCCCGTCGATGTCGAGATCGCGTAGGCGGGCCGAGGTCTCGAAGCTCCCCGGGCGCATGGTGTCGTACGTGAGGCCCGCCGGTGCGAACTGCAGGTAGCTCAGCCCGGCCGTGGCGGTGAGACCCACGGGCCGCAAGCGGGTTCCGTCGTCGAACGACCAGATGTCGCCCTTTTCGGTGTGCAGCACCTTGGGCGCCCGCTTGCGCATCTTGCGGGGAACCCGGGTCTGCCAGAGATCGGGCGGTTCGTTCACGTGAGCGTCGGAATCGATGATCGGATAGTCGATGCTGGCGACCTCGTAGAACACGTCGGGTTCCATGCGAGACGACCTCCGTGTGGGACGCGAGTGGTGTGGGATGGTCGATCGGGGCGCAGTCGGAGCCCGCGTTCTGTGATTCTGGCGTCAGTCGCGCTCAGCCGCCACCGCTTCGGCGCGCCGGGCGAGCTTCGTGGCGAAACCCTGCACCGTCGAACGCAGGAAGCGCTGGAGGAGCCAGCCTGTCCCGGGGATCTTCGCCTCGAAGCCGCCCGTCCACGAGATGCTCGTACCCGTTCCGTCGGGCGGGTCGGGCGGGTCGGGTGTGAGGTCGGGTGTGAGGTCGACGTCGGCCCGGTAGTTGCGCACGGGCAGGCCCGACAGGAGCACGTACGAGAACCGGTGCGGCCGGTCGTAGCCCACGCATTCCTCGCGACTCACGGTGCGATATCGCCCTCGACGTCCACCGATCGCGAAGTTGCGGACGGCCCCCACGCCGTGTGGCGCCGGCACGCCCTCGAGGTCGTAGGTGGAGTGCTTCACCATCGTCCACTCGGCCCAGCCGGGACCGTCGGCCACGATGTCGAAGACCATCTCCGGTGATGCCGCTGACCGTGCCGACACGGCGTACGTCAATCGTCGACCCATTCGAGCCCTTCGGTCGTGCGTGGCGTGGCTCGTGCCCTGGCTCACGATGCCGGTGGTATCCGCCGCGTCAGATCACGCCAGCTTCGCGCAAGGCTGTGATCTCGGCCTCGTCGAACCCGTGCTCACGAAGGATCTCGACCGAGTCCTCGCCCACGGTCGACGGCGCCGGGCGGCCGGGCACCGCCGGTGTGGCGCCGAACCGGGCCACCGGCGCCGGCTGACGGATCCGGCCGGCCACCGGATGGTCGTCCTCCACGAAGGTCGCGTTGGCGAGCGCCTGGGCCGAGTCGGCCACCTCGGCCAAGCTGGCCACCCGCGCCGCAGCGACGCCAGCAGCAGCCAGCGCGGTCTCGACCTCGGCGATCGAGCGCGAGCGGGCGGCCGGTAGCACAACGTCGCGGTAGACCGAGGCGTACTCGGGGTGAGCGAGCCGCTGGGCCATGGTGGCGAAGCGGGGATCGTCGGCGACGTGCTCGACCTCGAGGACACGACAGAAGGCGCGGAACTCCTCGTCGAGCAACGGGATGGCGGTCCCCCAGCCGTCGGCGAAGCGGATCACCTCCGACGCTCCGCCGACGGGCGATGCGACCACATCGGCCCCGAGGAGCGTGTGTTGCGCGCCGCTGTCGGGCCAGAGGAACGCCACCGCGGCGTCGAGCATCGAGATACGAACGTGTTGCCCGCTCGCTCCCCGCTCCCGGGCGAACAGCGCGGCCGTGATCGCCTGGGCGACGTGCAACGCCGTGATCTTGTCGCACGCCAACGTACGCACGAACTGCGGATCGCCCGTCCCCCCTTGGACCACAGCGAACCCCGAAGCGGCCTGAACCATGTTGTCGTACACCTTCACCGTCGACAGCGGGCCGGTGAAACCGAACCCCGCGATCGAGCAGTAGACGATCCGGGGATTGACAGCCGCCACGCCATCCCAACCCACGCCGAGGCGCTCGACGACCCCGGGCCGGAAGTTCTGCACGACCACGTCGGCTCTGGTGGCCAGACGCAACAGCACGTCGACACCGGCCGGCCGGTGCAGGTCGAGCGCCAGCGCACGCTTGCCCCGATTGACGTTGAGGTGCATCGCGGCCACGCCGGCGCGACGGCTGCCGACCTGGCGCACCAGATCCGGCGCTCCCGGAGGCTCGATCTTGATCACGTCGGCGCCCTGGTCGGCGAGCATCGACGTGGCCACCGGGCCCGAGAGCACCGTCGACAGGTCGAGGATCTTCACACCCGCGAGCGGTCCCATCGACGCATCCTGTCAGGCCGACACCGCGCCGGCATCGGGTGTGGGTCAGGGCGTGACGGTCGAAGTATCGCGCCCGGGGCGCATGACGGTCCCGGGCGTGGTTCCCGTGGCCTCGCCCCGTTCGGTGATCGTGACGCCATTCACGATCACCCGTTCGACGCCGACGGCCGGGGTGAACAACCGGGCCGTACCGCCGGGGAGATCGTGCCGCATGCTCGACATGGCCGCGTCGACCGTCGTCGGATCGAACACCACGAGGTCGGCATGGTTGCCCACGGTGATCGTGCCCCGGCCCCGGAGGCCGAAGTACTCGGCCGGCCGCTGGGTCATGAGCTGGACGGCCCGCTCCATGGAGATGAGCTGTCGGCCTCGGATGCAGTCGGCCAGGAACGCCGTCGGGTACTGGGCGCCCGACATCCGGTCGAGGTGCGCGCCGGCATCGGAACCCCCGAGCATCACGTGCGGGTGGTTCCACGCCTCGGCCCGCAGGCGCCAGCTCTCGGCGTCGTCGTCGGGCGGTAGGGGCCACAGCACGGTGCGGAGCTCATCGGCCAGCACGATGTCGAGCAGGCAGTCGAACGGGTCGATGCCCCGTTCGCGGGCGATGTCGCCGATCACGCGGCCCGTGAGGCCGTCGTTGACCGGGGCGAAGGTGTCGCCGATCTGGTAGCGGTCCCAGGCGGCCACACGTGTGAACACGCCGGCCTCGGGCGAGTGCGAGTTCGCCAGCATCCACTGGCGGGTCTCGGGGTCACGCAGCCGGGCCATCCGCTCGGGCACCGGCAGGTTCATCACCTCCGACCAACGCGGGAGCATGAAGATCGCGCAGTACGTGTTGAAGCTCATGTTCATGCCCACGATGATGGGCATGGTGAGCGCCATGACCCGGCCGCCCCGGCGAGCCGCCTCGTCGCCCAGCGATACCTGGGCCCGGTACCGAGCGGGGTCGGCCGAGTCGACCGTCAGCACGTTCCAGTTGACGGGCCGCTGAGCCCTGATCGACATGCCCGACATGAGGTCGACCTCCTCAGGCGTGAAGCCCTTGAGGCAGCCGTCGATGATCATCTCGAGCGTGGTGCCCTCGTACTCGCCGACCACGTCGCACAGCGCCAGCACCTCGTCGTGGCTGGCCCAGCGCGACGGCACCGGCTGACCGTCGCCGTCGGCGTGGGTGAACGCCAACGAGGTCGAGAAGCCCATCCCGCCCTCTTCGATGCTGCGGCGGAGCAGCTGTTGCATCTCGACGATCTGCGACTCGGAGGCCGCGTTTCCGACGGCGTCCTCGCCCATCACCATGCGGCGCAAGGCGCAATGGCCCACGAGCCAGGCCGCGTTCAGGGCCAGGCGCCCGTCGAAACGGGCGAGGTAATCGCCGAAGCTGCGCCAGCTCCAGTCGGCCCCGGCCTCGAGCGCCTTGAGCGGCATGCCCTCGACCTTGGCCATCATCTCGCGGGTGTACGCCGCATGCTCGGGAGCGAGCGGCGCCAGGGTGAAGCCGCAGTTCCCCGCGATCACGGACGTGACCCCGTGCAGGTTCGACGGGGTCGCCAGCGGATCCCAGAAGAACTGCGCGTCATAGTGGGTGTGCGGGTCGACGAAGCCCGGCGCCACGACGAGATCGTCGGCTGCGATCGTCTCCCGGGCCGGCTCGTCGATGGTGCCCGTCGGGGCGATGACGACGATCCGTCCGTCGCGCAGGCCCACGTCGGCCGTCCGGGCCGGGACCCCCGTCCCGTCGACGACCGTCCCGCCCGTGATCACACTGTCGAGCATGGGTGCGTCCCTCCTACCCGTGTGATGCCGTGTCCAGCCTGGTCCTGGCGTGTCATGCCTGGTCGAGCGTTCCTGCTTGGGCCATCACGTGCTCGAGCCACCACTTCGGCGCGGCGTTCATGAGCGTGGGCGTGTCCCAGTAGTCGTGCCAACGCACGATCTTGCCGTCGTCGCGGAACTCGAGCACCGAGATGAACGGCAGCACCACCGAGGCGTCGGGACCCCAGTGCCATTCCTCGGCGTGCTCGACGATCACGAGATCGCCCTCGGCGACGGTGTTGCGGGGATGGTGATAGATGGCACTGAGCGGCTCGAGCCCGATGCGCAGGCGCTGGGCGATCTGACGCGGACCGTACGCGCCGGGCCCCGGCGTGGCCACGTCGGTGTAGTGCCCGTCCTCGGCGAACAGTGCGCCCACCCCGTCGAAGTCACGCCGATACAGCGCGGCGTAGAGACGGTCGGCGGTCTGTCGGTTCCGTGCGGGATCAGAGGCCATGGAGCCCACGCTAGGCCCCGTGGCGCCAGGGCCGCCGCCCGGAGGAGCCCTCGCCCGCGAGCGGAGCGCATCGCTAGCCTCCCGCGGCAGCGGCTGGCACCGATCCCACCGTGGCGCCAGTCGGCCCAGATGTCACCCAGTCAGGACGCGCACGCATGATCGACCTCGGCCGTATCGGTCTGTGGACCTTCGCCTTCGACCGTCAACCCTGGCCCGAGGCCCGCGCCGCACTCGAGGAGCTCGATGGGATGCGCGGCTTCGGCTGCCTGTGGTTCCCCGAGGCCACGAATCGCAACGCGTTCGTGAACGCCACGCTGTTCCTGTCGAACACGTCACGACTGAAGGTGGCGACGGGCATCGCGCCGATCCACAATCGCGACGCGACCGCCACCGCCAACGGGCAACGGGCGCTCGAAGCCGTGTTCCCCCACCGGTTCCTGCTCGGGCTCGGCGTCAGCCATGCCTGGCTCGTCGAGGACGTGCGCGGTGGCCGCTACGGGCCGCCGCTGTCCGCCATGCGGGCGTACCTCGACGCGCTCGACGCTGCGCCGTACACCGCGTACCCCGAGGACGCCCCGGTGCGCCCGCGGGTCATTGCCGCCCTCGGCCCGAAGATGCTCGCGGTCGCCCGCGACCGCGCCGACGGCGCGCATCCGTATCTCACGACCCCCGAGCACACCGCCGGCGCCCGCGCTGTCCTCGGTGCGGGCAAGATCCTCGCTCCCGACCAGAAGGTGGTGCTCGAGACCGACCCGGCCACCGCCCGGGCGATCGCCCGCAAGCACCTCGCTGGCTACCTCGGCCAGCCGAACTATCGGAACTCCTTGCTGCGTCAGGGTTTCAGCGACGACGACCTCGACGGCGGCGGCAGCGACCGGCTCGTCGACGCCATCGTGGCCTGGGGCTCGATCGACTCCCTCGTGCCCCGGATCGAGGCTCATCTCGATGCCGGCGCTTCGCACGTCGCGGTGCAACTCCTCACCGAGGAATGGACCGACATGCCCGTCGAAGGCTGGCGTCGCTTGTCCGACGCTCTCGGAGGCTGACGGTGCCCGGCATGCGCTTCAGCGTCGCCGGCACGATGAACCTCACGTGGGACGAGGCTCGGCGCGCCGCGTTGTTGGCCGAGGAGCTCGGCTTCGACGAGCTGTACGCATCCGATCACCTCAGGGCGGTGGCCGGCTTCGACGAGCGTCTGGGGCTGCTCGACGCCGTGTCGCTCGTGACCGCGCTGGCTCCCCTCACCAGCCGGATCCGCCTGGGATGCCTGGTCTCGCCGGTGTCGTTCCGGCATCCGGCGATCCTCCTGCGCCAGCTCCAGTCCCTCGACCTGATCTCGGGTGGACGGGCCATCGTCGGTCTCGGCGCCGGCTGGGACCCCGAGGAGCACGCCGACTTCGGTTTCGACTTCGCGGCCACCCGCGAGCGGCTGCAGGCGCTCGACGACGCCTGCGCGTTCATCGCCAGCCGCTGGGCGACGATCAACCCTCGACCGATCCAACAGCCGGCGCCGGTCCTGGTGGCGGGAGCGTCGTCCGCGGCACTGCGGATCGCCGCCCGTCACGCCGTGGCCTGGAACGGGCTGGGGACCCCCGCGTACATGGCCGATCGCATCGCCCGGCTCCGGCTCGCCGAGCGCGAGGTGGGCCGTTCGGCGGCGCCGGTCGAGGCCACGCTCAACCTCATCGCCGTGCTGGCCAACGACGAGCCCGCTCTGGAGCGCATCAGGGCGCGCCTGGCGGCCTCGGCCGTGACCCGACTGGCGACAGCTCAGGCCCGCATGGGGCTGCCGTCCGAGGAGGGCGCGTCGGGCATGTTCGTGGGCTTTCCGAACGAGTTGCGGGGCGAGATCGAGCGCTACGCAGCCGTGGGCGTGCAGCGGGTCATCCTCACCCTGCCCCGTCCATTCACCCCCGACTCGCTCGAGCTGCTGGCCCGGTCGGCGGGCGTCATCTGAAGTCGAACGCCACCTTGATCGCCCCGCTGGCGTCCTGCGTGGCCAACGCACCGAACGCATCGCGCCACGCGTCGAGGGCGAACGTGTGGGTGAGCATGCCCGTGAGGTCGATCCGGCCGTCGGCCACCAGGTCGAGGTAGTGCGCAATGCCGTGCTGGCGAACGCCTTCGACGTCCTCGAACCCGAACGCGTTCGAGCCGACCATGGCGATCTCCTTGAAGTACAGCGGCGTGTCCTCCCAGGCGGTGGGGCCGTGCACGCCGGCCTTCACCAGCGTGGAGCGGGCCTTGAGCACCCGGGCGGCGACCTCGAAGGTCTCCATCTTGGCGACGGTGTCGTACACGACGTCGATCCCGCCGGGGTAGCACATGGGCAGCCCGTCGCTCGCCTGCAAGACCCCGCCCGACCAGGCCGCAGCCTCCTCGATGACCCTGATCGCCGGCTCGTGGCCGATGACCGTCGCCCCCAGCTTTCGGGCCATGGCCGCCTGAGCCTCGAAGCGAGCCACCACGAGCACCTCGACATCGGGGTACAGGCCTCTGAGGATGGCCGTCGCGCACGTCCCCAGCGCGCCCGCGCCGTAGACCATCGCCTTGCCCCCGTTGGGCGGAGGGTTGCGCGTGATGGCGTGGAGCATGACGGCGAACGGGTCGGCGAAGACCGCGACCTCGTCGGGCATCGCTGCCGGGACCTTGAACAGCATCGAGTCGTGCGCCGGCATCAGCTCGGCGTAGCCACCACTGGCGTCACGGCTCGTACCGGTGTGGATCCCCGGAGCAATCGGGCCCACCGCAAAGTTGGCGCACAGGCTGTAGTCGCCCGTGCGGCACGGGGGACACATCGGCTCGACGCCTCGGGGCCCGCAACTGAGCCAGGGGTTGAGCACGACCCGATCACCGATCTCCAGGCCCTGCGCCTCGGGCCCGAGGGCCACCACGTCGGCGACGACCTCGTGGCCGAGCACCTGCGGCAGGGAGAAGAACGCCTTCATCGGGTTGCCGGTCGGAGGCAGTTCGCGGCCCCAGTCCATGAAGACCTGCTTGGAGTCGGAGCCGCAGATCCCGGTGAGCCGGGGTCGGGTGATCACCCAGTCGGGCAGCAGGAACCCGGGATCGGCCATCTCGGGCTCGAGCCGCATCGGCGTGCAGGCCAAGCTGCGCAGGAGATGGTTGTCGGTGTCGGGGACAGCGACCGACGGGTCGGGCGCCACGCCATACAGGAGTGCCTTCATGACTCCCAGGCTACGAGCTGGGCGCCCCGGCGGCGAGCGACCGGCGGCGAGCGTGCCCCGACTCCCGAGCTGGCAGCGCTGTGGACCGCATGCGGTCCAATGCGCTGCCAGCTCTGCCTGCGGCGGCTCGGGGCGGGGCGGGGCGGGGACGCTGGCGCGGGGCGGGCGCGGGGGCGGGGCTGTCACGCCGCATTCGACCCGAGCGCCCGACGAACGCGGCCGATGGCTTCGCCGGGTGACGAGCAGACCTCGTCCCATGTGATGGTGATGACCCTCCAGCCCCGCGCTGCCATCTCGCTGTCGCGCACGGCGTCTCGCAGCCAAGCCGCCCGCCCACTGCGCCACCGGTAACCCTTGACCTCGATCACCAGCTTCAGCTCGGGGTACGCGAAGTCTGCTCGCGCCACATGCCGTCCCCGATCGTGGATGCGATGCTGCGAGACGGGCACGGGCAGCCCGGCATTGATGAACAAGCGGCGAACCCTGGTCTCGAGCGCGCTCCCCGACACCGCCTTCCCACCCCGACGCTCGGCCAGCAGCTCTCGCAGCACACCGACACCCGCCCGGCCGGAGGGCGCGACCACCTTCGCCCGATGGAGGATCGCCGTGGTCGAGGTTCGGCCACCGCGGAGCGCTGCGTCGAGCGCCACCTCCAAGGAGTCAGGACCGAGGCACCGGGCCAGGTCGACGACCGTTCGGGCCAGGCTCGTGACGGGAAGTCGATCACGTTCGGCGATGTCGAGCCGATCGAGATGACGAGTGGCCGTGACCGACACCCCGGCGATGGGCGTCCGGGTTCGAGAACGGGGAACGGTGACCTCGACATGGGAGCTCGTCACGTCGTCGAGGCCCCAGAGACGCCCGGCCGTCACTCCCGAGATCACCGCATCGTCGCCCGCCCACAGGACCGCCGCCATGCACCGCTGCCGGAACGACACGGGATGGCCGGCGATCCGGTACACCCTCGGATGCACGATCTCCCACCGGCCGTCGCGGACGCGCCGGCTCACGGTCGTCGGAGACAGCCCTCGCTCGACTGCCTGATGCCGGGTGATGACACCCCATTGACATGTCGCCAGGCCCAGCACGTCCCGTTCGTTCTCGCTCATCGCCCGATGTTCGCATCCGGGTACGACAACAACGCTCTCAACGCGCCGCTCCGCGGGTGCGCCGACTCCCGAGCTGGCAGCGCCGCGAACCGCATGCGGTCCAATGCGCTGCCAGTCTGCCTGCGGCAAAGCCGGGCGTGCTGCCGAAGCCGCTGCGGGGAGCCGAATGCCTCAGCGCTGTTGGCTGCGCCCGCGTTCGATCACCGACGTACGCCGTCGAGCGATCTCGTCTCCGTCGTATCCGGCGCCCTCCCAGCCGACGCTGACGGCCAGCTCGATCGGCCAGGCCTCGTCCTCAGTTGTTGCGCAGACCCGGTCGTAGGTGTCGATCATCGTGCGCACGCCGGCCTGGTCGTTGGTGACGATGTCGGCGGCGAGCCGGCGGCAGAACGGGACCAGGTCGTCGTGGGCCACCACGTGGTTGACGAGGCCCCAGGCGAGCGCCGTCGCCGCGTCGACGTAGTTGCCGGTGACGCTCATCTCCTTGGCCCGTCTGATCCCGATGGCCTGTGGGAGCCTCACGGTCACCCCGTCGCCGGGCATCACCCCCACGCGAGCATGGGTGTCGGCGAAACGGGCCCTCTCGGAGGCCACGAGGAAGTCGCACGCCAACGCCAGCTCGAGGGCCCCGGTCACGCAGGGTCCGTTGATGGCGCCGATGATCGGCTTGGCCACGGGCGGGATGGGGCCGTTCCACGGGGTGCGTCCTCCCCCGCGAGCCCCCTCGGGGGCCGAGGGGGCTCCCTCGCCGCGTGTCAACACCCCGCCGAACTCCTTCAGGTCGACCCCGGCCGAGAACGCCGGATCGGTGCCAGTGAGCACGATCACGTCAACGGCGTCGTCCGCGTCGAGCTCGAGCATGACCTCGGCGATCTGGGCGTACAGCGCCGAGTTCAGGGCGTTGCGTCGATGCGGACGATTGAGCGTGACCACGGCCACCCGATCGGCGATGTCAACGAGGATGATCGGCGCAGTGGGCTCGGACGGTGTGGGCGTCGGATCGGTCACGGATCGTCCTTGCGCTCAGAGGGCTGCTGCGGTGGCCGGCCGCCGACCCGGAGCGGCGCTCGAGGCCGAGACGCGCCGAGACGTGGAAGCCGGAGCGCGGTCACGTTAGCGTCGCGCCTGACGACACCACCCCGGGGACGCGCCAGGGAGACACAGCGGAGGACGCTCCATGCCTGCCTACAACCACTCCGGTCAGGTCGTCACCGATCTCGCCCGGTCCCGCCGCTTCTACGAGGAGGTTCTGGGCTTTCGGTACTGGTTCGAGTTCGTCGACACCGACGACCGCTCGGCGGCGCTGCTGCGGGTGAAGCCCCCGCTGGGGTTCTCGGCCACGTACCTCGTCCTCGACGGTCTCGTGTTGGAGCTGCTGCACTTCGCCGCATCCGGCACCACGGTCCCCTACCGGGAGCGGGTGATGAACGAGCCCGGCCTCACCCACCTGTCGATCGCGGTCGACGACATCGCGGCCACGTGCGCGCTGGTCGAGGAGCACGGCGGCGAGGTGCTGGCCGACACCGACTACGGCGGCATGGCCGTGTTCGTACGCGACCCCGACGGCCAACTGCTCGAGCTGCTGCCGTCGAGCTACCGGACCCGGTTGCCACCGATGCCCTGATCGGCGGGCCGCTGCTCGACGGGCGACCGTCGGACACCAGCGACCGACCCGAGCCATGGACGCCGAGCGACAAGGGAGACATGACGATGCGGTTCTCGGGCAAGGCCTTCCTGGTCACCGGCGGGGCATCGGGGATCGGCCAGGCAGCGGCGCAGCGGATCGCAGCCGACGGTGGCCGGGTCGCCATCGTCGACCGCAACCCTGACACCCTCGGCGACACCCTGGCCGAGCTGCCCGACGGCTGCATGGCGTTGGAGGCCGACGTGGGCGACGAGGCCGCCGTGGCCTGGGCGGTGGGCTCGGCCATCGAGACCTTCGGTCGTCTCGACGGTCTCGTCACCTCGGCCGGAGTCGCCGGCGGGGGCGACATCGTGCCCGTCCACGAGGTTCCGTTCGACGAGTTCCACCGGATCCTGCGCGTCAACCTCGACGGAACGTTCCTGTTCACCAAGCACGTCCTCCCTCACGTGATGGCCGCTGGAGGCGGGTCGGTCGTGGCGATCTCGTCGTCCGCTGCCCTGCACGGCTCCGGGATGGGGTCGGGCTACACGGCGAGCAAGGGCGCGGTGAGCGCCTTGATGCGCCTCGTCGCCGTGCAGTACGGCCCGCACGGGATCCGGGCCAACTCCGTGTGCCCAGGCGGGATCGACACCCCGATGACCATGGGGCGCTTCGGTTCCGAGCCGGGCGTCGCTGCGCCAGCTGGTGGCGTGCCGCTCGGGCGTTGGGGCAGCGCCAGCGACATCGGGGACGTGGTCACGTTCTTGCTGTCCGACGATTCCCGCTATGTGAGCGGCCAGACGATCGCCATCGACGGCGCCCGCGGTGTCGTCACCTGATCCGGTCGACGGAACGAGGACGCGTGTCGCGCCGAGTTGATGCACGGCTGGACCCCCTGGGTAGCGTCCCGGCCATGACTGAAGCGACGTATTGGGATGATGTGGTCGGGCTCGTCATCAGCGAGTGGACCGAGACCCGGGTGCTGGCTTCGGTCGAGATCGGTCCTCGCCACCACCAGCCGTACGGGATCGTCAACGGTGGTGTCTATTGCTCGATCGTGGAGTCGGTCGCGTCGCACGGTGCGGCCAAGGCCGGGCGCCCCTTCGGCGTCAAGGGTGTCGTGGGCGTCTCGAATACCACCGATTTCATCCGCACCCACTCCGAGGGCATCGTCGACGTCGTCGGTACACCGGTGCACGTCGGACGGTCGCAGCAGATCTGGATGGTCGAGATCACCCGCCGGACCGATGGCAAGCTCGTCGCCCGCGGCCAGGTACGCCTCCAGAACCTCCACGAGCTCCCCGGCGACCGGGCGAACTGCACCACTGCCTCGCCGGCGATCTTCGAGAGGCTGTAGTTCCCGATGTGAACC
>VFJJ01000217.1 GCA_009886115.1 Actinomycetota bacterium | reverse complement strand
CTGAAGCAGGTCCCAAGGGTTGGGCTGTTCGCCCATTAAAGCGGCACGCGAGCTGGGTTTAGAACGTCGCGAGACAGTTCGGTCCCTATCCAGTGTGGGCGTAGGAAACTTGAGAGGAGCTGTCCCTAGTACGAGAGGACCGGGACGGACGAAGCTCTGGTGTGCCAGTTGTTCCGCCAGGAGCATGGCTGGTTTGCCACCTTCGGAAGAGATAACCGCTGAAAGCATCTAAGCGGGAAACTCGCCTCGAGATGAGGTTTCCCACTGGGTTAACCAGGTAAGGCCCCTGAAAGACGATCAGGTTGATAGGCCGGAGGTGTAAGTACGGCAACGTATTCAGCCGACCGGTACTAATCGGCCGAGGGCTTGGGTTCCCAATTGTTTGTGCTCGCTGTCAAGGTCTCGAGGACCGCAGCTCTTCGGAGCGCGTCCTTGACAACAGGTTTCCCGGTGGCAATAGCGGCGAGGTCACACCCGTTCCCATTCCGAACACGGCAGTTAAGCTTGCCAGCGCCGATGGTACTTGGGGGGCAGCCCCCTGGGAGAGTAGGTCGCCGCCGGGGATTCTCTTGAACGAGCGCCTCCCCTTGTGGGGAGGCGCTCGTTCGCGTGCGCACCCCGGTGAGTGAACCCCGTGGTCGAGAGGATTCAGTTCATGGCAGTAGGTGAGGGTCGAGGTCGTAGCACAGGAGGCTCCGACCCGGCGCGCCGCGCAACAGGGTCCCGTCGGGCCTCAGGGCCGACGTCCGATCGTTCCGCGCCGAGTTCGTCGGGAGCGGGAGCCGACGGGGGCAGCTTCGGCCGCGGCGACGGTCCGAAGGCACGACCGTCTCGGGCTGGGCGGCCTGCAGCGAGCTCGAAGGGTGGTGCGGGCTCATCTCGGAGCGATGAGCGCGAGGAGAGCCCGAGCGGGCGGGGATCGGCGAAGCCCGGTCCGGCCGCAGCGGGCCGCGACCGTACGACGGCCCGGTCGCGTGCGGGAGCGCCCAGAGGCCGCGAGGGCGTCGGCGAGCGTTCTGAACGTGAAGGATCGCGCGCCGGCAAACCTGGGGCCGCGCGGAGCGACGCCCGCTCGACGGAGCGATCTCCTCGACGTGACGGTCCGGTGGAGCGCGACGAGCGACCGCGTCGTCCGTCGTCAGGCACTCCGTCTGGCGGGCCTCGCAAGGACACGCGTCGCGGCGGCGGAGCCTCAGAAGCAGGCGGTTCGGGCGCCACCGACCGTTCGGGGTTGACGCGCGACGATCGGGCCGCACAGAGCCCCTCGGCGGGCCACCGATCGTCGTCAGGCGCTGGAGCGCGTTCCGGGTCCGACAAGGGCCGAGGCTCGCGCACGACGACAAACTCGGCGAGCCCGAGTGGGGAGCGGCCGGCTCGTTCTGACGGTGTGGCCCGGGGTCCTGGTGGTCGGGGTGGGACGCCGCATGCCGGGCGTCCCGACGCGACCGACGGTCGTGGGGACCGGGGGGTGCGCCCGTCGAGCGCCGGCCGATCCCCCGGAGCACGTCGATCCGACTCGGCTGGTCGTGGTGGGCCGTCGTCCCGGGCCGGATCCTCGGGGTCGGGCCAGCAGGCCGACGACCGGAGGGAGAGCGCGACACGCAGGCCTCGACCGTGGGAGGGCGAGAGCTTCCGTGATCGTCCCGGAGTCCGCTCGGCCCGCTCAGCCGTTCCGGGTGAGGGCCCTGCTCGGTCGACGGTGGGCCGCGACGGCGGCGCGGCGCCGAGCACGCCGGCTTCATCGCTGCGTCGGCGAGCAGGCGCCGGTACGAGCTCGGCCCGTCGCGCGAGCGAGACCTCGCCCGGTGATCCCCGGGCTGCGGTCGTCAGGCAGCGTCGCCGGATCCCCACCGATGCCGACGGAGAGCTCCGTCTCGTGGCGGGACGCGACGCGTCCAAGGCGATCGAGCGGCTCCACCGGGCCAGCGAGGCGTTTCAACGCGAGCGCTACGACGACGCCAAGCGGATGCTCGGCGCCCTGCATCGTGGATATCCGCAGGCGAGCGGGGTGCGGGAGCTCATGGGGCTGATCCTGTACCGGCAGGGCCGGTATGCGGAGGCCATTGAGGAACTCGAGGTGTTCGTCTCGCTGTCGGGCTCGACGGATCAGCACCCGGTGCTCATGGACTGCTGCCGCGCCCTGCGCCGGTACGGTCGGCTCGAGGAATACTGGGCCGACCTCCGCGACGTCTCCCCGTCACCCGAGCTGGTGGCTGAGGGCCGTATCGTCGCCGCCGGCGCACTGGGCGATCGGGGTCGTTTCGACGACGCCATGCGGCTGCTGTCGCGGGTCCCGCTCGAGCCTCGGAAGGTGTCGGAGTACCACGTGCGGCAGTGGTACGCGATGGCCGATCTGGCCGAGCGGGCCGGCGATCTGCCAGGTGCCCGTCGACTCTTCGTGAAGGTGCGCACGATCGACCCGTCGTTCTTCGACGTGGCTGAGCGGCTCGCCAACCTCAGGTAGCGGGCCGCTGTTCGTCCCGAGTCGGGCGACGATCGCCCCGGCGGGCTTCTGAGTGTCGTACCCCCCTGTCATGCTCGCGGCGACGGTGCACTTCCCCCGGTCATCGCACGCAGATCGTCGTGCCGCGCGCCGACGGGGGAGGTCGTACGGAGATGGATTGCAGTCTCGTCATGATCGCAGGAGAGCTGGCCAAGGGGCCCGAGATGCGGACCTTGGAGTCGGGCTCGGTGCTGGCTGTGCTGACGGTTCGGGTCAAGGCCACCGAACAGGGCAGAGCCATGTCGCTGCCCATCACGATGTGGGATCCTCCGCCGTGGGTCGGCGAGCTCGAAGCGGGCGTCGGGCTGGTCGCTGCGGGCCGAGTGGTGAGGCGCTTCTACGCGCTCGCCGGCGGGCGGGCGTCGCGGGTCGAGGTCGTCGCCGAGCAGGTCGCCCGGGATTCCGACCGGCGAGGCCGGGCCCGAGTTCGTCGGGTCGTCGAGGGTGCCCTCGACGCCTTGGCCTGAGGCGCCCGGGTCGCTCCTGGGGCGGGTCCCGACCCGAGGCGGGCCGGGGGTGCACGCGGAGCCGGCCTCGGTGCCCATCACGGCTGCGACGCGGCGATAGGCTCCGCGTCCCGGCCCGTGGGTCAGAGCCGGGGCGGCATACACGTAACCACGACTCGTGATCCGGGCTGCCCGAATCACGAGCGGCCCAACAAAACGGAGTCCTGCCCGTGTCCACTGACACCAGCCCTCGCCGGGACATCGAGGTCCTCGAAGCGGTGGTCATCCGCTTCGCCGGAGACTCCGGCGACGGGATGCAGCTCACCGGTGACCGCTTCACCGACGTGAGCGCCGAGTTCGGCAACGACCTGGCCACCGCGCCCGACTATCCCGCCGAGATCCGGGCTCCGGCCGGGACCGTGGGCGGGGTCTCGGCCTTCCAGGTCCACATCTCCGATCACGAGATCCTCACCCCGGGCGACGCGCCGGCGGTCCTCGTGGCGATGAACCCGGCGGCGCTGCGGGCCAACCTGCGTGACGTGATCACCGGCGGAACGTTGATCGTCAACGCCGACAACTTCTCCGAGCGTGATCTCCACAAGGCCGGATACACGTCGAACCCGCTCGACGACGGATCGCTCGTGGGGTACCGGGTCATCGAGATCCCGATGACCTCGCTCACGATCGAAGCGTCGAAGCACACCGGCGTCAAGCCGCGCGACGCCGAGCGGTCCAAGAACTTCTTCGCGCTGGGCCTGGTGTTCTGGATGTACACCCGGCCGGTCGACCCGGTCGTCAGCTGGATCGAGAAGCGCTTCGCCAAGAACCCGATGGTGAAAGAAGCCAACGTCTCGGCGTTCAAGGCCGGGCTGAACTTCGGCGAGACGACCGAACTGTTCGACCATCCCTATGAGATCCGTCCGGCCAAGCTCCCGGCCGGCAGGTATCGCAACGTCAACGGGAACACGGCGCTCTCGTACGGGCTCGTCGCGGCCGGGCAACTCGCCAAGCTGCCGATCTTTCTCGGCTCGTATCCGATCACGCCGGCGTCCGACATCCTGCACGAGCTCTCCAAGCACAAGAACTTCGGTGTCCGAACGCTCCAGGCCGAGGACGAGATCGCCGGGATCGCCGCGGCGATCGGTGCCTCGTTCGCTGGTCAGCTCGGGGTGACCACCACCTCGGGGCCCGGTGTCGACTTGAAGTCCGAGGCCATGGGCCTGGCCATCAGCCTGGAGCTCCCGCTCATCGTGATCGACATCCAGCGGGGTGGGCCGTCGACGGGCTTGCCCACCAAGACCGAGCAGTCCGACCTGCTGCTGGCCATGTACGGCCGCCACGGCGAGGCGCCGCTTCCCATCGTGGCGTCGAAGACCCCGTCGGACTGCTTCGAGACCGCCATCGAGGCGGTCCGCTTGGCGCTCAAGTACCGCACCCCCGTGATCTTGTTGTCCGACGGGTACATCGCCAACGGCGCCGAGCCGTGGCGGATGCCCGACCTCGACGCACTGCCCGACATCTCGGTGCCGTTCACCACCGAGCCGAACCGCCCCGACGGTGTGTTCTGGCCGTTCCTGCGCGACGAGGAGACCCTGGCTCGACCCTGGGCCATACCGGGTACCCCGGGTCTGATGCACCGCATCGGGGGGATCGAGAAGGAAGACGGAACCGGCAACATCTCGTACGACACCGACAACCACGACAAGATGTCGCGGCTGCGCGCGGCCAAGATCGCCAACATCGCCAACGACATCCCCGGGGTCGAGCACGACGAGGACGGCGGGACCGATCTGCTCGTGCTGGGCTGGGGGAGCACCTGGGGAGTCGCTCGCGAAGCCATTCGACGGGTCCGGGTGAGAGGTCGTCAGGTGAGCCACGCGCACCTGCGCCACCTCAACCCGTTCCCCGCCGACCTGGGCGACGTGCTTCGCCGGTACCGTACGGTGCTGATCCCCGAGATGAATCTCGGTCAGCTCGTCAAGCTCATCAGAGCCGAGTATCTGGTCGATGCCCAGTCGGTCACCAAGATCAAGGGCATTCCGTTCCGCACGTACGAGATCGAACAGGCCATCGTCGATGCGCTCGAAGCGCTCGATGCCCGCGGCGCCTGATCCCGACCCTGGAGACAAAGTCATGGCTGATGTCGAAACCACCCCGGTCAAGCTCGCCCGCAAGGACTTCATGTCCGACCAGGAGGTGCGCTGGTGCCCGGGGTGCGGCGACTACGGCATCCTCCAAGCTGCCCAGATGACCCTGGCCGAGCTCGGCGCCAAGGCCGAGGATCAGGTGTTCATCTCGGGCATCGGCTGCGCCGCCCGGTTCCCGTACTACATGAACGTCTACGGGCTGCACGGGATCCACGGTCGGGCGCCGGCGATCGCGACGGGTGTTGCGGTGGCCCGACCCGACCTGCACGTGTGGGTCATCGGAGGCGACGGTGACATGTTCTCGATCGGCGGGAACCACACCATTCACGCCCTGCGGCGCAACGTCGACCTCAACGTCTTGATGCTCAACAATCAGATCTACGGCTTGACCAAGGGCCAGTACTCGCCCACGAGCGAGCTCGGGAAGATCTCGAAGTCGACGCCGTTCGGCTCGGTCGACACCCCGTTCAACCCGATCTCGGTGGCGCTCGGAGCCGAAGCCACCTTCGTCGCCCGGACCCACGACATGGACCGCAACCACATGATGGCCATGTTCAAGCGGGCCTACGAGCACCGGGGCTCGGCGTTCGTGGAGGTGTACCAGAACTGCAACGTGTTCAACGACGGCGCCTTCGAGGGGATCACCGCCAAGGACAAGCGCTCGAGCATGCTCATCCCGCTCGAACACGGCAAGCCCATCCGCTTCGGCGTCGACGCCGAGCAGGGCGTGATGCTCAACGAGTACGGCGAAGCCAAAGTGGTCGACATCGCCGACGTGGGCGAGGACCGCCTGCTCGTGCACGACGAGACCCGCGCTGACCCCACCGTGGCCTTCGCGCTGTCACGCCTGTCGACGGGTCCGTCGATGCCCACCCCGATGGGGGTCTTCCGTGCCGTCGAGCGACCCCACTACGGCCAGATGGTGCAGCAGCAGCTGATGGAGGCCAGCGAGGCCGGCCCTGGCGACCTGCGCCGCCTGATCGAATCGGCCCCGGTCTGGGAGATCAACGCCAACTGAGCTGCCGCGGACGGGCCCCTTCAGTCGAGGGTGCGCATCACCAAGCCGGTGCAGGGCTTGGGGGCGAAGTAGGTCGTTTTCTGCGGCATCCGCTCGCCCGCCGCGGCCACAGCCTCGATCGTCTCGACGGTCACCGGTGACAGCAGGAACGCCGCATCGATCTCGCCTCGCGCGACCGAGGCCGCGAGCTCATGGGCGTCGTTGCGATAGCCGACCGACTCGCCGGGATCGAGGGCCGGGACCACGGTGCTCTCGAACAGGGCGGCGTCGACATCTCGGACCGATGCCGGCCAGCGCTCGAGCGCGTCGCGGGCACCGTCGCCGGGGACGAGCAGGGCGGCTCCGGCCGCGTCGACCAGGCCCAGAGCCCGGCGTCGGCGCATCTCGATGGCGAGAGCGTCGATCGTCGCCGGGGTCGCCGGTCCGGGGACGGCGATCACGTCGAAGCCGCTGGCGCGGAGGCGATCACGAAGGTCGCCCGTGCCCGTGCCCGTCCGATGGATCGTCCGGTGGATGGGCTGCACCCACAGCTCGTCGGCGTCGAGCTCCACGACGAGACACATGATGGCGTCGGCCGCCGAGGGGTGGCCACCCAGGGCGGCGATCTCACGTCGGTAGGCGAGCGAGGTCTCGTACCGATGGTGGCCGTCGGCGATCACCAACGGGGCCGACGCCACCGCGGCCCGGAGCGCCTCGATCTGCTCGGGGTCGTCGATCGGGCTGATCGAATGACAGGCCCCGCCGGCATCGACACAGTCGGCGATGGCCGCTCCGGTGCCTTCGGCCAGCTCCGTGAAGCCGTGGGCCAGGGTGAGACCCCAGATCGGCTCGAGGTTGGCCCGGGTGGCCCTGATCAGGTTGAGCCGATCGGTCTTGGCCTTGGGGAGCGTCTGCTCGTGCGGGATGATCGTGCCTTCGCTGAACTCGGCCAGCCCCAGGGCCCCGATGACCCCGAGCGTGTGACGGGGCGATCCGTCGACCACCCGGTACTCCATGCGGTACCGGTACAGGCGCGGGGTCGGATCGTGCACCAGGGTCCCGTCGGAGCGCCACCGGTCGAGGAGCCGAGCCGCCTGCTGGTAGGCGTCGAGGCGGCCGGCCTCTCGCGGCAGGATGAGGTGCACGGCGTTGTTCTCGTGCCGGGCCTCGAGGCCAGCCTGCTGGCCGGCATCGATCACGTCGTACGGCGGCGTCACGAGCGTGTCGAGCGCGACGCCAAGTCGTGTCACGTCGTAGCGGAGGCCGCGAAAAGGTGAGAACGCAGGCACGAACGGGCTCCGGGGTTGGGGGAGGCCGATTGTGGCACAGCACCTCTGCAGCCCCGGGACACGCGCCCGAGGTGCATCCGTCCCCTCGACGGTGCTTCGAGGCCCCGGGCGCGTCCGTTGCGGAGCGCCGGGACGTCACGTGCCAGCCTGGACCCATGACGGTCGTGCTCGATCTCGACGGGGTGCTCTGGCTCGGTGATCAGCCGCTCGACGGTGCAGCCGAGGCCGTGGCGGCGCTGCGTCGGGCCGGGCTCGGTGTCGTGTTCCTCTCGAACAACTCATCTGTGGTCGTCGACGGCTACCTCGCCAAGCTCGGCCGTTTCGGGATCCCCGCCGTGGCCGACGAGGTGATCTCCTCGGCCATGGCCGGGGCGGCCGTCGTCGAGCGCGAATGCCCGCCGGGTGCCCGGGTGCTCGTCGTGGGTGAGGACGGAATCCGCGAAGCGTTGGCGGCCAAGGGTTTCGAGGTCGTCGTCGACGGTGCCTGCGACGCGGTCATCGTGGGCATCTGCCGGCACTTCGACTACCCGCTGCTCGACCGGGCCGCGGCGGCGATCCGGGCCGGGGCTCGCTACATCGCCACGAACCTCGACGCCACCTATCCGTCCCCGGGCGGGCTCGTCCCCGGCGCGGGCTCGATGGTCGCGGCGGTGACGGCGGCGGCTTCGGGGATCGAGCCCATCGTCGCCGGCAAGCCCTATCCGGCCACGGTCGAGCTGCTCCGGGCCCGCCTCCTGGAACGGGGAGCCGATCCGGACGTGGGGATGATGGTGGGCGATCGCAAGACCACCGACGGGGCGCTTGCCGAGGCTCTGGGTTGGCCGTTCGCGCTGGTGCGGTCGGATGTCGGCTCCGACAAGGGCGAGCTGGCGTCGACGGTGCCGGTGGCCTTCGAGGCCGACAGCCTGGCCGAGCTCGTCGGGCCCATCATGGCCTGGAGCGTCGGGACGGTCTGACGCCTCGGGCAGCGTCGGCGCGGCTCGAGCGCTCGAGCAGCTCGACGTAGCTCGACGTAGCTCGACCGGCTCAGCGTGGGAACCGGTACGGCGCCCACGGATCGCGTGCCGCCGGGGGCACGGTCCCGCCCGGTCCCCGTCCCCGGAGCGGGAGCGCGACCAGCGCACCGAAGGCGAACCCGGCCACGTGGGCCACCCAGGCCACGCCCGAATCAGGGTTCGTGAGGAACTGCAGCCCGAACCACACGCCCAGGACGATCCAGGCCGGGACCTTGAACCAGGTGATCAGGAAGAAGAAGAACAACGTCGTCACCTTGGCCCTGGGGTACCAGACCAGGTAGGCGCCCATCACGGCGGCCACGGCGCCCGATGCTCCGATGACCGGCGTCAAGGAGCCGGGATCGGTGAGGATGTGCCCGACCGTGGCTGCGATGCCGCCGAGGAGATAGAAGGCGACGAACCACAGCGAGCCCAGACGGTCTTCGACGTTGTTCCCGAAGATCCACAGGAACAGCATGTTGCCGCCGAGGTGCAACAGCCCGGCGTGGAGGAACATCGAGACGATCGCAGCCAGGCGGACGGGCTTGTCGGGGTCGAGCGCACCGGGTGTGGGCGTGTCGGGGGCATCGCAGTCGTTCGTCCGGAGCTCGGGTACCGAGACGGGATGGCCCTCGACGGCCTCGCAGGGAACGAGCGCGTGCTGATAGAGGAACACCTCCTGCTCGGATGCCTCGTCGATCGAACCGATGCCGGAGATGAACGATCGGGGTTGCCAGGCGAAGAAGATCAGGATGTTGAGCGCGATGAGGGCCAGCGTGACGTAGGGCGTGCGGACCGTCGGGTTCTCGTCGCGGATCGGCAGCATGGAGGGCTCAGGATACTCATGCCCAGGGCGTACGATCAGGGGATGGAGATCGATGCTGGCCTGGGGTACGTGAAGGATCGGACGCGTGGGGTGTTGGTGACGATGCGCCGCGACGGGCGGCCGCAGCTCTCGAACATCGCGTATCACGTCGAGCCCGACGCCATGATCGTGATCTCGGTCACCGACGGGCGGGCCAAGACGGCCAACGCCCGGCGCGACAACCGGGTCTCGCTGCACGTGACGTCGTCCGATTTCTGGAGCTACGTCGTCGTCGACGGGACCGCCGAGCTGATGCCCGTGGCCGCTGATCCCGCCGATGCCACGGTCGACGCGCTCGTGGCGTACTACCGGGCGGTCTCGGGCGAGCACCCCGACTGGGACGACTACCGGCGGGCGATGGTGGCCGACGGCCGTCTGCTGATGCGGATCAGACCCGAGCGGGCCTACGGGATGTTGCCCCGTTGAGCGACGTGCTCACGCCGGCGCCGGGTCGGTGGAGGACGGAGCGTCCGTCGGGTAGGCCGGGGGCGCAAGGTGCGCAGGGGGTGGGGGCACGGCTGAAGGTCGCCACGGCTGGCCGGCCGGCGGGCGCGCCAGCGCTGCTCCGGACCGTACCGCTCGCATCGCGGCGCCGAGTGCCTCGGCGACTGCGGCCGCGACCTGTTGGTCGGTGAAGTACAGCGCCGTGCCGGTGCCCTGATCGTCGATCAGCGTGGTCATCCACGGCAGCGACGAGAGTCGAGACGGCTCGACGTCGACCGAGCCGAACGTGGCGAGGATCGGCGCCGCTCGCCGAGGGGTCTTGCTGAAACCGCCGGAGCCGTACAGGAACAGGCGGTGGTTCGTGACCATCACCGTGCCGTTCTTGCCCGACAGCTCGGGCGCGTCGATCCGTCCCGGTGCCGCGGCGACCAGCGCCCACTCCTGGGGACCGATCGCATCGCCCATCGAGTCGCACACCGATTTCTGGCTCCCGAACCCGCCGGTGAGGTCGAGTGCCGTCTCGCTCCAATGACCAGGGGGCCCGGAGATGCCGGCGGCGACGGGTGCTTGCGTGGCGGCCGGCGCCTCCCCCGCCGAGGCAGGCTCGGGAACCGGGGGAACGACCACTGCCTCCACCGGCTCTGGTGGAGCGGGCACGAGGGGCGACTCGGGCACTGACGGTGGCTCGGGGAGCGGCGCAGCGGTGTCGGACGGGTCGTCGGATCGGAGGTCGGGTGGAGGATCGGCCGAGGGCTCCGCCGAGGAGATGTCGTCGAGCACTTCGACGCCGAACGACTCCATCAGGACCCGGAGACCGCCGGCGAAGCCCTGGCCGACGGCGTTGATGCGCCACCCTTGGAGGTCGTAGATCTCGAGCAGGATCAGCGAACGCTCCCCATCGAGTTGCGAACCCGCGACGGTGAACGATGCGACCGCCCCCGCCGGAGCCTCGACGGCGACGTCGATGGTGTCGATCGTGCTCAGCGAGGCGTCGTCGCCGTCGACCGTCGCCGTGAGCACGATCGTCTGCGTCCAGCCCGGGAGCCGTTCGAGATCGACGGTGAACGTGACCGAATCGTCGGCCTGGGCGCTCAGGCGGATCTCGCCGGCAGGGCTCGCCGGCTGGTTGAAGAACACGACGTAGCGATCGTCGATCACCCGTCGTTCGGCCGACAGGGCGACGCACGACACGTCGACGGGGCCGGCGCCGTGGCCCGCGGTGACCGTCACCTCGATGACGGTGGCGTCGGTGAGATGGTCGAGTCGTGTCCGCTGGCCGCGAACGAGCTGCTGGGGGTTCATGATCGTGCGCACCCTCTGAGATCGTGGCCCAAAGAGGCCGAACCTTGGCCGGCAGGGTAGTTCGAGTTGTCCCAGGCCACTGGTAGCCTGAACTCCGCCCCTGGAGGTGGCCATGACCGCCCCGAAAACGAGGTCCGTGCACGACGCATGGCCTCTGCCGCACGCTCTCGTCCACCCTGGCGACGGGGCGTCCTGACGGTGCGACGTCGACTCGATGTCGAGCTGGTGCGACGCGGGCTGGTTCCCAGCCGGGCCGTGGCCGTCGAGGTGGTGGCCTCGGGCCGGGTCAGGGTGGCCGGAGCCTCGGCCGACAAGGTCTCGCGCCTGGTCAGCGACGGCGACTCGATCAGCCTGGCCGGTCCAGCGCGCCGGTTCGCCTCGCGTGGCGGCGACAAGCTCGAGGGCGCGCTCGAGCGATTCGCCGTCGACGTCGCGGGCGCTCGGGCGGTCGACGCCGGCGCTTCCACGGGGGGCTTCACCGACTGCCTCCTGCAGCGGGGCGCGGCGTCGGTGCACGCGATCGACGTCGGCCGGGCCCAGCTCGCCTGGGCCTTGCGCACCGATGCCCGGGTCGTGCTGCACGAGGAGACGAACCTGCGCACCGTGTCGCTCGAGACGCTCGGCGGGTTGCCCTTCGACGTCACCGTCGCCGACCTCTCGTTCATCTCGCTCGTGCTCGTCGGGCCCGTCTTGCGCGACATCACGGCCCCGGGAAAACCCATGGTGTTGTTGGTGAAGCCGCAATTCGAGGCCGGACGTGAGCGGGTCGGGCGGGGTGGCGTCGTGCGCGATCGCTCGGTCCATCTCGACACCCTCGATGCGGTGGTCGAGGGGCTCGCTGGCCACGGGGTGGTCGTCGAGTCGCTGATGCCCTCGCCGATCCGAGGCGCTTCAGGCAACATCGAGTTCCTCGCGCTGGCCCGTCACGACGGGCCGAACGCCATCATTTCCCGGGCCGGGCTGGAGGCCGTGGTCGAAGAAGCCCATGGCGAGGCTCTGGCCACCGGAGGCGCGTCATGACCGTCGTCGGCATCGTCGTACATCCGCAACGGCCGATCTCGCTCAGCCTGGGTGAGTGGGTCGCCGATTGGCTCGAGGCCCACGGCTCCGAGGTGCGGGTGCCCAAGCACGGCGACCTTCCCGCCGGCCTCGCTCGACGCGGCTGCGATGTCGAGGCGTTTGCGGTCGGTCTCGATCTGGCGGTCTCGCTCGGCGGCGACGGCACGATGCTGCGGGCCATCGACCTCGTGGCCGCGAGCGGGGCCCCGGTCCTGGGCGTGAACGTGGGACACCTCGGATACCTCACCGAGGTCGAGCCCGAAGGCATCGAGGACGCGCTGCAGCGGCTGCTCGCAGGCGACTACTCGGTCGACGAGCGTCTGATGCTCGAGCTGCAAGCCACCTCGGCCGGCCCGGCTGCCGGCACGTGGTGGGCGCTGAACGACGCCGTGCTCGAGAAGGGCCCCGGCGGGCACATGGTGGGGCTGCACGTCGAGATCAACCGGGCCGCGTTCACCACCTACGTGGCCGACGGCGTGATCATGGCCACCCCCACAGGCTCGACCGCCTACTCCTTCTCGGCACGCGGACCCATCGTGTCGCCCCGGGTGCGATGCATGGTGCTCACCCCGGTGTCGCCCCACATGCTCTTCGACCGGCCGCTGGTGCTCGCCGGCGACGAGGTGGTGAAGTTCACCGTCCAGGAGGACCGGACGGTCCGGCTCATCGTCGACGGGCGCGCCGTCGGCGACCTCGTCGAGGGCGACTGGGTGAGCTGTCGCGTCTCCGACCGGAGCGCGCGTCTGGTCACCCTCACCCGGCGCGACTTCCACCAGGTGCTCAAGGCCAAATTCGGCCTCCCCGACCGGTAAGGCGGGGCTGTCGTGCTCGAAGAGCTCAGGGTCGAGAACCTCGGGGTCATCGCCGACTTGCACCTCGTGGTCGCTGGCGGGATGACCGTCATCACCGGCGAGACCGGGGCCGGCAAGACGCTGCTCGTCGAGGCCATCGAGCTGCTGGTCGGAGGACGGGCCGATGCCGCGCTGGTCCGTCCGGGAGCTGACGCCGCCCGGGTCGAGGCCCGGTTCTCGTTCGCTCCCGGAGCGCTCGACGGGCTCGAGATCGAGGCGCTCGACGACGCCGACGGCGAGGTCGTCGTGAGCCGGGTGGTACCGGTCAACGGTCGGAGCCGGGCCGCGGTGAACGGACGGATGGTCCCCGTTGGCGTGCTCGCCGACTTGGGTTCCCGGCTGGTCGATCTGCACGGCCAGCACGATCATCAGTCGCTGCTCGCTCCGGCCGTGCAGCGCGCGGCGCTCGATCGCTTCGCGGGGTCCGAAGCCGCCGATGCGCTCGGGGCCTACCGGGCCGCGCGGGCCGCCCGCCGCACGATCGTCGAGCACCTCGGCGCGCTGGGGGGTGACCACCGGGCCCGAGCGCGCGAGATCGACCTGCTCCGGTTCCAGGCCGCCGAGATCGACGCCGTCGCGCCCACCGGCGTCGACGAGGACCAGCGCCTGGCATTGGAGGTCGAGGTGCTCGCCGATGCCGAGGCGCTCCGCGACGCCGCCGGGCGGTCGGGCTCGGCCCTGGTCGGACCCGATGGTGCTCGCGACGCCATCGGCGCGGCCATCGCCGCGCTCGCCGGACGAAGCACCTTCGCCGATCTGGCCGAGCGGCTGCACACGCTCCAAGAAGAGGCCGCCGACGTCGCGGCCGAGCTCCGTCATCGTGCCGATGCGATCAGCGACGATCCCGAGCGGCTGGCCCAGGCGCAGGAGCGGCGTCGAGCCCTGGCCGAGCTGCGGCGCAAGTACGGCGACGACCTGGCGTCGGTGCTCGTGTACCGCTCCGAGATCGGCGCCCGGCTCGACGAGCTCGTGGGCTGGGAGCAACGAGCTGCTGCCCTCGAGCACGAGCTCCTCGACAACGCTCAGGCGATCGAGACCGCGGCCCGGGCCCTCTCGAGCCTTCGGCGCGCCTCAGCAGTCCGGCTCGGGCCGGCCGTCAGCGCCCATCTGCGCGACCTGGCGATGCCCCGGGCCACGTTCGAGGTCACTGTCGACGACGGCGAGCCCGGTGACGACGGTGCCGACTCGGTCACGTTCCTCCTGAGCGCCAACGCCGGCGAGCCCGCGTTGCCGCTGGCCAAGGTGGCCTCGGGAGGCGAGCTCGCCCGATGCATGCTCGCCGCCCGGCGGGTGCTCTCGGAGGCTCCGCCCACGCTGGTGTTCGACGAGGTCGACGCCGGGATCGGCGGGGAGGCCGGCGTGGCCATCGGGCGCACGCTGGCGGCTCTGGCGACCGATCACCAGGTTCTGTGCGTCACGCACCTGGCCCAGGTCGCGGTGTGGGCCGACCAGCAGGTCGTGGCGACCAAGCTCGAGGTCGACGGGCGCACGATCTCGCAGGCCTCGCCGGTGACGGGCACCGACCGGGTCGCCGAGGTGGCCCGGATGCTCTCGGGTGCACCCAGCGACTCCGCTCGCAAGCACGCCCGGGAGCTCCTCCAGACCGCTTCGCGAGAGCGCACCAACGCCCGAGCCGGCTGACCTCAAACCCCGTGCACCGGGGCGGCTCGACGGCTCCACGAGTCCCGGGGCCGGGCCGGGGCATGTGGTACCGTCCGTTGACCGCCATGGTGCGGTCGCCTGTCGGGTCGGCAGTCCTATCGACGAGGAGACCGTGGATCCATGGCGAAGCACATCTTCGTGACCGGTGGTGTGGCATCGAGCCTGGGCAAGGGCCTCACGGCGTCGTCGCTCGGGCGGCTGCTCAAGTGCCGGGGCCTGCGGGTCACGATGCAGAAGCTCGACCCGTACATCAACGTCGACCCGGGCACCATGAACCCCTTCCAGCACGGCGAGGTGTTCGTCACCGTCGACGGCGGCGAGACCGACCTCGACATCGGTCACTACGAGCGTTTCGTCGACGTTCCCCTGTACCGCGAGTCCAATGCCACCACGGGTTCCATCTACCAGACCGTGCTGGCCAAGGAGCGCAAGGGGGCCTACCTCGGCCAGACCGTCCAGGTCATCCCCCACATCACCGACGAGATCAAGGACCGCATCAACCGCCTGGCCACCGACGACATCGACGTGGTCATCACCGAGGTGGGCGGCACCGTCGGCGACATCGAGATCCTCCCGTTCCTCGAAGCCATCCGGCAGTTCCGCAAGGACGTCGGACGCGACAACGTCTTCTACATCCACGTCACGCTGGTGCCGTTCATCGGGCCTTCGGGCGAGCAGAAGACCAAGCCCACGCAGCACTCGGTGACCGAGCTGCGCAGCCGCGGCATCCAGCCCGACGCCATCGTCTGCCGGAGCGACCGCCCGATCTCGACGCACCTCAAGGAGAAGATCTCCAAGCTCTGCGACGTGCCCGAGGAGGGGATCCACTCGGCGATCGACGCGCCGAACCTCTACCAGATCCCCTTGGTGCTGCACGACGAGGGCCTCGACAACTACGTGTGTCGGGTCCTCAATCTCGCTGACACCGAACCCGACCTCGAGTCGTGGAAGGCCCTCGTACGCCGGGTCGAGTCGGCCACGCAGATCGTCAAGATCGGGCTCATCGGCAAGTACGTGAACCTGCCCGACGCCTACCTGTCGGTCGTCGAGGCCTGCAAGCACGGCGGCTACGACCACGGCGTCAAGGTCCAGATCGAGTGGATCTCGGCCGACGACCTCGAAGGGATGCTGGCCGACGGGCTGCTGGCCGATCTCGACGGGATCGTGGTGCCCGGCGGCTTCGGTGTGCGTGGTGTCGAGGGCAAGATCGCCTCGATCACCTACGCCCGTGAGCACAAGGTTCCGTTCCTGGGACTGTGCCTCGGCTTGCAATGCGCCGTGATCGAGTACGCCCGAAACGTCTGCGGGCTCACGGGGGCCAACTCGTCGGAGTTCGACTCGCTCAGCCCGCACCCGGTGATCGACATCATGGCCCACCAACGCGAGATCGTCGATCTCGGCGGCACCATGCGGCTCGGCGCCTATCCGGCCAAGCTCGCAGCGGGCACGATCGTCCGTGAGGCCTACGGCACCGAGGTGGTCTTCGAGCGTCACCGGCACCGCTTCGAGGTGAACCTGCGCTACAGGCACCGGCTCGAGGGTTCGGGTCTGGTGTGCTCAGGCGTCTCGCCCGACGACCGGCTCATCGAGTTCATCGAGTTGCCCCGCGAGGTCCATCCGTACTTCGTGGCCACGCAGGCCCATCCCGAGTTCCAGAGCCGACCCGATCGGGCCCATCCGCTGTTCCGTGAGTTCGTCAAGGCCGCGACGGCCCGTGCGGTCCTGCGAGACCTGTCCCCGGACCGGCTCGAGTCGACCATCAACTGATGGCATCCCCCGGCGGGATCTCCGGTGGTCACGATGAGGTCTTCAGGCTGGTGTCGTCGACTGTCGTCGGCGAGCACGGGTTCCTCAGCGTGGCCGACGACCGCTTCCTCGGGCCCGAGGGCGAGATCGCACGCTGGACCGTCCGCCACCCCGGCGCCGTCGTCGCGGTTCCGATCGAGCTCACACCCGACGGGCCGGTCGCAGTCATGGTCCGCCAGTTCCGGAGCGCGGTGCGGGTCTCGATGCTCGAGGTGCCCGCCGGCAAGCGCGACGTCGACGGCGAAGCGCCCGAGGTGACGGCCGTCAGAGAGTGCGAGGAGGAGATCGCCTTGCGCCCGTTGACGATCGTGAAGCTGGCCGAGTTCTACAACTCGCCCGGCTTCACCGACGAGCACACGCATGTGTTCCTCGCCACCGACCTCCAGCCGGTCGCCGAGGTCCACGATCTCAAGGCCGAGGAGCAGCACATGACCGTCGAACGGGTGCCGTTGTCGGCGATCGACGGCCTCATCGCCCGGGGCGAGCTCACCGACGGCAAGTCGATCATCGGCCTGCTGCTCGCCCAGCGCCACCTCGAACGCTGGCTGCCGAGCGCCCTCGCGCCGAACCCGGCACCCGCTCCCCGGGGTGCCCGATGACCCTCGTCGTGGGAGTGCCGACCGAGACCAAGTCGAGCGAGTACCGGGTGGCGGTGACCCCCGACGGGGTCGGCGAGCTGCACCACCACGGGGTGCGGGTGCTCGTGCAATCCGGTGCCGGGCTGGGCTCGTCGATCACCGACGACGAGTACCGGGCCGCTGGTGCCGAGATCGTGTCGCGGGCCGAGGACGCCTGGAGCGCCGACCTGGTCTGCAAGGTGAAGGAGCCGCAAGGATCCGAGCTGAGCTACCTGCGCTCCGATCTCGTGCTGTTCACCTACCTGCATCTCGCCGCCTATCCGGAGGTCGGCGCGGCGCTGCTCGCGGCGGGCACCACCGCGATCGGCTACGAGACCGTCCAGCTCTCGTCGGGCGCCCTGCCGCTGCTCGCGCCGATGTCGGAGGTCGCCGGAAGGATGGCGCCCCAGATCGGCGCCCATTGGCTCGAACGGGCCCACGGCGGTCGCGGCATCCTCCTCGGCGGGGCGCCGGGCGTGCGCCCGGCCCGGGTCGTCGTCATCGGGGCCGGCAACGTGGGCTGGAACTCGGCCTGGATCGCCCAGGGCATGGAGGCCGAGGTCGTGCTCCTCGACCGGAACCTCGACCGGTTGCGGTGGGTCGACCAGATCCACAAGGGCCGCATCATGACCCTGGCTTCGAACCGGGGATCGGTGACCCGCGCCGTCGCCGATGCCGACCTCGTGATCGGTGCCGTGCTGGTTCCCGGAGCGGCCGCCCCCAAGGTCGTGAGCCGGGCCATGGTCGAGGGGATGAAACCGGGAGCGGTGATCGTCGATGTGGCCGTCGACCAAGGGGGCTGCGTCGAGACGACACGCGAGACATCGCACGCCGACCCGGTGTACGAGGTCTCGGGCGTGCTCCACTACTGCGTGGGCAACATGCCCGGCGCAGTGCCGCACACCTCCACGTACGCGCTCACCAACGCCACCTTGCCCTACCTGGCCGACCTCGCAGTGAACGGCGCCCGCGCCTCGGCCGCGGCCGATCCGGCGCTCGGGCTCGGCGTCAACACCGTCGGGGGCCACGTCGTGAACGCGGCGGTGGCCGAGGCCCTCGGACGGGTGCCGGTGCCGGTCGCCCAGGCGTGGTCGTAGCGCGCTCGGGCGCTGGGGCGCCACGGGCAAGGTCGCCCGGTCCGGCATCCCCTTCGGCGCCTCCCTCGGTAGCCCGCTCCCGGGCCGAGGTGGCCGACGTGCTCGATGACGGGTCGACCGTCGACGCGTTGGGTCGGCTGCTCGACGAGCACCGAACCTGGCTGCGGGTCGAGCGGGGCCTGGCCGTCAACTCCCTCGACGCCTACCGACGCGATCTGCGCCGCTACCGTTCGTTCCTGGCTGAGCGGGGTGTCACCGACGCCGGGCAGGTGACCGAGGAGCTCGTGTTCGAGTTCGTGCGCTCGCTCTCGAGCGAGGGGCTGGCGGCATCCTCGATCGCCCGGATCGTGGCCGCCGTGCGTTCGTTGCACCGCTTCGCCGTGATCGAGGGTTTCGTCGTCGGCGATCCGAGCGCGTCGGTGGAGGCGCCCCGCGTGCCCGACGCCATCCCCCGGGCGCTGCACGAGCCCGAGGTCGTGCGCCTGCTCGACGCGCCCGAAGGCGACGGTCCCGTGGCGCTGCGCGACCGGGCCATGCTCGAGCTCCTCTACGGGACGGGCATGCGCATCTCCGAGCTCACCGGGCTCGACGTGGGCGCCTGCACCTTGGAGGCCGGGCTCGTGCGCGTGATGGGCAAAGGGTCGAAGGAGCGCGTGGTTCCCATGGGGCGCTTGGCGATTCGCGCCCTGGAGGCCTGGTTCGCCGTCGGCCGTCCGGAGATGATGCCGTCGCGTCCGGCGCGGCGCGGCGACGCCGAGGCTGTCTTCTTGAACCAGCGGGGCGGTCGTCTCACCCGGCAGGGGGCTTGGCTGATCGTCGAAGGCCATGCCCGACGAGTGGGCCTGGCCGAGAAGGTCTGGCCGCACGTGCTGCGCCATTCGTGCGCCACGCACATGCTCGAACGCGGCGCCGACCTGCGTGTCGTGCAGGAGCTCCTCGGTCATGCCCGGATCTCCACGACGCAGCGTTACACGCGCATCACCGTCGAGCACCTGCGCCAGGTCGTCGACCGGGCCCATCCGCGCTCGAAGGGGTGACAGCGCCCGACCGCGGACGTTCCGGGCGAACGTCGGTGGCGTCGGCGGCCGGGCGATCTACACTCACGGTCATGGCTGCTGTCTCGCATCAGACCGTCCGCGCCCAGCTCGTCGCCGATCTGGCGCGCCTCGACGAGCAGCTCGTCGCGCTCGGTCACGGACACGGCAAGGCGAGCACCGATCTCGAGTTCGACGAGAACTTCGCCGATCACGGCCAGGTCACCGCCGAACGCGGAGAGGTCGAGGCGTTGGCATCGACCCTCGAAGATCACCGGGGCGACGTGGAGCGGGCGCTGGCCAAGCTCGACGGCGGCACCTACGGCACGTGCGAGAAGTGCTCACAGGAGATCGCCGAGGCCCGGCTCGAGGCCAACCCGGTGGCAACCTTGTGCATCACGTGCGCGTCGAAGCGCCGATGACGTCTATGACACCGGCGGTGCGAGCTCGCTCGTGACCGAAGACAAGATCATCTTCTTCGCCTGCCTGGTCGTTGCGGTCATCCTCCACGAGATCAGCCACGGCGCTGTGGCCCTGATGTTCGGCGACGACACGGCCAAGCGGGCCGGGCGACTCACGCTCAATCCCATCCCGCACGTCGATCCGTTCGGGTCGATCATCCTGCCCGCCATGGCCGCCATCGGCGGCTTCCCCGGCTTCGGCTACGCCAAGCCCGTACCCGTGAACCCGGGGCGTCTCCGCAAGCCCCGTCACCACATGCTCTTCGTGAGCCTGGCCGGCCCGGGGTGCAACTTCGCGCTGATGGCCCTCGGCGTGATCGGCGCCCTGCTCGTTCGGCCCGACCCCCTTTCGGACCTGAGCGGCGCTCTCTTGTTCAAGACGTTCTATTTCTTCGCAGTGGTGAACTGCTACCTGGGGTTGTTCAACCTGTTGCCGATCCCGCCGCTCGACGGGGCGTCGCTCATCGAGCGGTTCATCCCGGCCAAGCATCTCCAGGCGTGGTGGAAGTTCCGCCCGTACGGCTTCGTCGTGCTGTTCCTGCTCCTGTTCGCCACCGACATCCTCCGCACCGTCACCGATCCGTTCCTCGACCCGCTCGTCGACCTGATGCTCGGGCGATGATGGCGGCGCGTTTCGGCCATCTGGCCAAGCGGGGATTGGGATCGCTGTGGCCCGGCCCGCCCCGCCGGGCCGACGTGGCCTGGATCGAGACCGTGCTCGTACCCCAGGAGCTGACGCTCTGGCAGCGACTCCCGAGGTACGACCGCCGTCACGCGGCGACGGTGGCCCGGCGGGTCGAGGCGGCGCTCGCCGGAAGCGAGCATGCGGGCGAGCGGCGGTGGATCGCCGCCGCGCTCGTGCACGATGTCGGCAAGCTCGACGCCGGCCTGGGCGTGGTGCTGCGGGTGGGAGCCACGTTGGTGGCCCGGGTCGGCGGCTATGACCGGGTCGCCGAGTGGACGCGCACCCGGGGTCTGCGTCGACGGTTCGGCCTGTATGTGCGCCATCCCGAGCTCGGCGCCCAGCGACTGGCGCTCGCCGGCTCGGCGCCCGAGGTGGTCACCTGGGCCCGCATGCACCAGAACCCGATCGTGATCACCCGCGGTGCTCCCGTCCCGGGCATCCCGTCGGCCGTCGTCGACGCGCTCGTCGCAGCCGACGACGACTGACGCGCTGGCGCTGGCGGGGCACCGGACCGCACGTCCGAGGCGCACGTCCGACCGACCAAGAGTGAGTTGTACCCCCCATGAGCCGGAGTACTCACTCCTGGTCAGGGTTCGGCCGGCTCCTGGTCGGGGGTTCAGCCGGCGAGCAGACCGGCGGCCGTCTTGACCCGGGCCAGTACGGGACGGGCGACGGCGCGGGCCTTGTCGGCGCCGTGGGCCAGCAGCGCCCGCAGTTGGGCAGGATCGCCGACGAGCTCGGCGTAGCGGGACTGGATCGGGGCCAGGTGCTCGACGACCGCGTCGGCCACGGCGGACTTGAACGTCCCGTAGCCGGAGGTGTGGTACTCCGCAGCGAGATCGGCGATCGGACGCCCGGTCACGCCCGAGAGGATCGAGAGCAGGTTCGAGATGCCGGGCTTGGCCTCGAGGTCGTGCTCGACCTCTCGTCCCGAATCGGTGACGGCCGACTTGATCTTCTTGGTGACCGTGCGGGCGTCGTCGAGCAGGAGCACGCACCCGGCCGAGGTGTCGGCCGATTTCGACATCTTCGCCTGCGGGTTCTGCAGGTCCATGATCCGGGCGCCGGTGGGAGGTATCACGTGCTCGGGTACGACGAGCGTGTCGCCGTAGCGGCCATTGAACCGCTGGGCGACGTCGCGGGTGAGCTCGATGTGCTGGCGCTGGTCGTCGCCCACGGGCACCTGGTCGGTGTCATACAGGAGAATGTCGGCCGCTTGGAGGACGGGGTAGGTGAACAGCGCCGTCGAGACCGATTCCTGGCCGCGGCCCTTGTCCTTGAACTGGGTCATCCGGTTGAGCTCGCCCATGGTGGCCGTGCACTGGAGGATCCACGACAGCTCGCAGTGCTCGGGGAGGTGGCTCTGCACGAACAGGGTGCAGCGGTCGGGATCGAGACCGGCGGCGATGAGCAGCGCTGCGGTTCGAACGGTTCGGTCGGCCAGCTCGGCGGCGTCGTACGGCATGCTCATGGCGTGGAGGTCGACGACGCAGAACACCGCGTCCTCGTGCTGCATGCCGACCCAGTTGCTCACGGCGCCCAGGTAGTTGCCCAGATGCATCTCACCCGACGGCTGGATCCCCGAGAACACGCGCATGGCGCTGGAGGCTACCGGTGCCACCGGCGAGCGCCGACAACGAATGGGAGCAGCGACGAACGGGACGCGCCGCCAACGATGGGCTGTGCGTCGGCGAACGCTTCGGGGCCTCTCGACCGAGGTAGCCCGTCGGACCCGGAGACGGGATCAGGGTCGCGTCGGTCGCGAACCTCGACAACGTGTAGCTCGCCGACCGGCAACGGCTGGTGCGTCGAGTCGGAAGGGGCCGTCCCGAGACGATGACGGCGGCGTGTCGAGCCCTGGCGATCGCCTCCGGCTGCGCGTGACACCGAAGCGGCGTCGAGCGGCGACGCGGTTACTGCTGGCCACCGGGGATGAGCGACTGGATCCAGCCGGCCATGCCCTGCGGGCTGCGGGTCTGGATCCACAAGATTCCCGGGCCGCTGAAGTCGCAGACCAGGCCTTCGCCGCCGAGCAGGGTCGACTTCCAGTTGCCGACCTTGCGAACGGTGTAGGTGACCCCTCCGCTGAAGCCGACCATGTGGCTCGTGTCGACGGTCATCACCTCGCCGGCCGCGAGCTCGACGGTGTGGATGGCGCCGACGCTCGAGAAGATCAGGTCGCCCGTCCCCGAGATCTTGAGCAGGAACAGCCCTTCCCCGCTGAAGAACGACTTGGCGCCCCCGAACTTGGTGTCGACCTCCAATGCCGGTGACGAAGCGACGAACGCGCCCGATTGGAGGAACAGCGTGTCGCCCTCGATGTTGGCGTGCACCATGTCACCCACGTATGGGGGAGCGAAGCTGATCGAGCCACCCTGGGCCGGGGCGACCCAGGTGTTGACGAAGAAAGACTCGCCGCCGAGCGCCGCTCGCTTGAGGCCCTTCATGAAGCCGCCGTCGGAGGAGGTCTCGACCTGAAACCCGGCTGAGTGGCACACCATGGCTCCGGACTCGGACTTGATGCGCTCGTTGGCCGTCAAAGTAACGGTGGCCAACGAGTAGGCGGGGTCGTACTGGATCGCGACGTTCATCCCGGCAGCGTATCCAGGGGACGCGGTGCTGAGGGACCATGCCGGAATCGGTGCAACTCGGCTCCATGGGGTGGTTCGGGCCGTTGGCCGCGTGGCACATCGGCCGAGTGGATGGTCGGCATGATGCGGGGGTGAACGTCCGGGAAGGCCGGCTCGCTCGCGTACGACTCGTCGAGCGGTTGGCCTCGGCGTCGGTCGCGGTCGTCGAGGCGGGGAGCGGCTACGGCAAGTCGACCCTGGCGGCCGACGTGCGGGCCGCCGTCGACGAGGTCGGTGCGGTCTGCCGGGATCGCTTCGCTGTCGCCCTGGCCCCGGTCGAGGTGAGAGCGCTGCACCAGGCGACGGGCGGCTGGGCCGCAGCCGTGGTGCTGGCTGGGCCCCGCCTCGCGCAGGCCGCCGACCCGGGCGTCGAGGTTGCGATCCTGGCGGCACAGCCGACCGTGTTCGGCTTCCTCGTGGAACGGATCCTCGAGCGCCTCGGTCCGAGCCGATCGGCGGCGTGCGTTCGGCTCGCGCATCTCCCGCTGCTGTCGCCGGAGATCGCGGCGATGACGGGGACCGGCGAGGCGTGTGATCCCGACGATCTGTTCGCCCGAGCGTTGGATGCCGGCCTGCCGTTCACGGCCACACGCGACGGCTGGTGGGAGCTCCCCGGCCCGGTCGTCGACCTGGTTGGCGCTCGAAGGGACGCTCGATCCCGCGGTGGCCCGCCGAGCGGCCGACCGCTACCTGCTCAGAGGTGAGCTCCTGGTGGCGCTGCGCACACTCATCGCGGCAGGCGACGCGGATCGGGCCGCTGAGGTCATGGCCGCGATGCCGGCCGGCCGCATCGATGGTCTCGACGCGGTCGACGTCGGGGCCATCGTCGACGGTCTCTCCGACGAGGCGGTGGCCGCTCATCCCGGCGTGCTGCTGCATCTCGCTCGGGCCCACGAGATCGCGGTCGACTACGCCCGACGTGAGGCTGCGCTGGCGCGGGCCGCGGCGATCCTGGGAGCCGATGCCGACGCCGGCAACGGTGACGGGCTGACGGCGGCCGATCCCATCGGTGCCGGCGATCACGCCCATCCCGCTGCGCTCTCCCGGGCGCGCCAGGCCCGGGCCGTCAGGCGCCGAGCGGGTGTTCGACCTGGCCCGCGACG
>VFJJ01000166.1 GCA_009886115.1 Actinomycetota bacterium | reverse complement strand
CTCCGGCGACGGATCCCCGATCAACCAGGGCTCCGGAACCCAGGTCACCGCCCAGGACGGCAGCGCCGCCACCGTCCACGGCGACGCCACGGCCCAGGACATCGACGCCACCGACTCCAACGTCGCCGCAGTCGGCGACGACGGTACGGCGACGCTCGACCAGAGCCACGAGTACACCGACAACTCCGACAACAGCACCAACGACAGCTACAACACCGATGTCGAGACTGATGTCGCCGTCCACGACAGCTTCAACAGCGAGTACACCGAGCAGGGCTACGAGCACCAGCCCGAGCCGACCTACGAGGCCGAGCCCGAGCCGTACGCGGCCCCCGAGCCCGAGTACCACGAGCCCGAGCACCACGAGCCCGAGGCCGAGCCCACCCACTGAGCTCGAGACCCTGCTCGAAGCGCCCTCATCACAGCATCACAGCATCACAGCATCACGGCGTGACAGCGTGACAGCGTGACCTGACCCGCGGGGGTCTCCCGGCGGGTCAGGTGCGCGTGTGGCCGTCGCCCCAGACGACGTTCTTGGTGGCGGTGAGCTCGCGCAACGCCATGGGTCCCCGTGCGTGGAGCTTCTGGGTCGAGATCCCGATCTCGGCGCCGTAGCCGAACTCGCCCCCGTCGTTGAAGCGGGTCGAGGCGTTCACGACCACGGTGCCGCTGTCGACAGCCGCCACGAAACGGCGAGCCGCCCGGAGATCGCTCGTGAGGATGGCCTCGGTGTTGCCGGTGCTGTAGCGGTTCACATGCTCGATGGCAGCCTCGAGCGACGGCACCACACGCACGGCCAGCTTGAGCGAGAGGTACTCGGTCTCCCAGTCGGCTTCGGCCGCCGGTGACATCGCCGGCCAGAGGCGCCGGGCGTCGTCGTCGCCGACCAGGCTCACCCCGCGCTCTTCGAGCGCCGGGCAGACCGCAGCGAGGAACGCTGGCGCGATGGCCTCGTGCACGACCAGCGTCTCGGCGGCATTGCACACCGAGGGACGCTGCGTCTTGGCGTTGATCACGATCGCCACCGCCTCGGCGATGTCGGCCGAGGAGTCGACGTACACGTGGCAGTTGCCGTCGCCGTCGATTACGAAGGGCACGGTGGCATTGTCGAGGATCGAGCGAATCAGCGACGGCCCTCCCCGAGGTATCAGGCAGTCGACGTACCCCGAGAGCCGCATCACACCGGTGGCCGTCTCGTAGCTCGTGTCCTCGACGAGGATCACCCCGTCCTCGGGGAGCCCGCACGATCCGAGCGCGGCACGCATCGCCGAGGCGATCGCCACGTTGGAGCGCAGCGCGCTCGTCGAGCCCCGCAGGAGCGCTGCGTTGCCGGACTTCAAGCACAGCCCGGCTGCGTCGCTGGTGACATTGGGACGGTTCTCGTAGATGATGGCGATGACGCCGAGCGGCATGCGCACCCGTTGGATCTCGAGGCCGTTCGGGCGCCGCCAGCCGTCGACCACCTCGCCCACCGGATCGGGGAGGCCCACGACGTCACGCAGGCCCTTGGCCATGCTGACGATCCGGGCATCGGTGAGCCGCAAGCGATCGAGCGGGGTGGCGTCGAGGCCGGCCGCCTCCGCCGCGGCCAGATCGACGGCATTGGCCGCCAGGATCTCGCTGCTTCGCGACTCGATCAGGTCGGCAGCGGCGCCGAGGGCCTCGTTCTTGACGGCCGTCGATGCCGTGGCGAGCACACGCGATGCCGCCTTGGCTCGCCGGCCCAGATCGACCACCGCCTCGGGAACGGCGGGTGCGGGGGTGGTGGCTGCCATGCCCGGGAGTGTACGGCCCACCCCAAATTTGCGCGGAAATTGTCGCCTGGCGACGATTTCCGCGCAAATTTCGTGGGGTGAGCCGTGGGGTTAACCGGCGACCGGCGCGGGCTCGACGACGGGGTGATGGCAGGCGACGAAATGGCCGTCGCCGGCGGCGGTCATCGCCGGTTCCTCGGTCTCGCACCGGGAGGTGGTCCGAGGGCAGCGGGTGCGGAAGCGACACCCCGAAGGAGGCGCCAGGGGCGACGGGATCTCGCCCGCCACGCCCTCGCGTCGGCGAGGTCGTACCGTCGGGTCGGGGATGGGGATGGCCGACAGCAAGGCTCGGGTGTACGGATGGGCCGGGTTCCGGTAGAGCTCGTCGGGCGGGGCGATCTCACAGAGCTTCCCGAGGTACATGACCGCCACCCGGTCGCTCACGTTCTTGACCACGGCGAGGTCGTGGGCGATGAAGATCATCGTCAGCCCGTAACGGGCCTTCATGTCCTCGAGCAGGTTCAGGATCTGAGCCTGCACCGACACGTCGAGCGCCGACACCGGCTCATCGCAGATGAGCAACGTGGGCTCGAGGGCCAAGGCTCGGGCGATCGAGATGCGTTGACACTGACCACCCGAGAACTGGTGGGGTCGCCGTCCCATGGCCGTGTCGGGGTCGAGGCCCACGGCTCCGAGCAGCTCGCGCACCTTGGCCGTGCGGGCCTCGGCGTCGCCCCGGTGCCAGATCTCGAGCGGCTGGGCGACGATGTCGCCGACGCGTCGGCGGGGGTTGAGCGACGAGATCGGGTCTTGGAAGATCATCTGCATCTCGGGCCTGATCTGGCGCAGCGCCTCTCCCGTGGTGCCGACGATCTCCCGGCCTGCGAGCTTCACCGATCCTCCGGTGGGCCGACTGATCTGCATGATGGCCCGGCCGGTCGTCGACTTCCCGCAGCCCGACTCGCCGACGAGCCCCAGGGTCTCACCCGGGTACACGTCGAAGCTCACGTCGGAGACGGCGTGAACCCTGCGGCCACGGCCGGCCGGGAACTCGACGGTGAGGTGCTCGACCCGGAGGAGCGCGACATCGGGGTCGCGCAACGGAGCTGTACCGCTGCCGGCCATGTCAGTGCCCTCTCGAGCCATCGGATTCCGAAGCCGTCGACACTCGGGACGCCATCGACGACCGGGGCGCCGACGCCGTAGACGCCGACGCTGCGGCGGGGGTGGCCCCAGCCTCATTGCGGGCCCGGGCGGCCTCGCCGATCTCGGTGCCGACAGGGTAGAAGCAGCGATACCTGTGGCCCGATCCCCCGCCCGCAGTGAGCTCGGGCAGCTCCGTGCGGCAACGGTCCTGGACGAGCATGCACCGCGGAGCGAATCGACATCCTGGCGGCGGGGCGACGAGATCCGGGGGGCGTCCGGGGATGGTCTCGAGTCGCGTGTGCGACGCGTCGTCGAGCTTGGGGATCGAGCGGAGCAGGGCCTCGGTGTACGGATGGCGCATCTGGGCGAACAGCGCCGGTGTCGGCGCGTGCTCGACGATCTTGCCCGCGTACATGACCGCGATGTCGTCGGTGCGCCCCGCCACCACCCCGAGGTCGTGGGTGACGAGGATCAGGGCCATCCCCTGACTCGCCTGCAGCTCCTGGAGCAGGTCGAGGATCTGGGCCTGCACCGTGACGTCAAGGGCGGTCGTGGGCTCGTCGGCGATGATCAGCTTCGGCTCGCAGGCCAAGGCGATGGCGATGGTGACCCGCTGACGCATGCCTCCCGACAGCTCGTGCGGGTAGTCGTCCATGCGCAGACCGGGAGCCGGGATACCGACCATGTCGAGCAGCTCTGTCCCCCACGCCCGCGCTGCCTTGGCCGACATGCCGAGATGATGCCGGACCGATTCCGTGATCTGGCGCCCGACGCGCAGCACCGGGTTGAGCGACGTCATCGGATCCTGGAAGATCATGGCGATCTCGCGCCCGCGCACATGTGCGAGCTCGCGCTCGCTCATCGCTGTGAGATCGTGCCCAGCGAATCGGACGGTGCCGGTCCGGGTCACGTTGCGCGGCGGCAGCAGACCCATGATCGAGCGAGCCAGGATGGTCTTGCCCGAGCCTGACTCGCCGACCACGCCCAGGGTCTGACCCGGCCGGAGCGAGAACGTCACGCCGTCGACGGCCTTCACCATGCCTCGCTCGGTGAGGAAGTGCGTGGCGAGACCGTCGACCTCGAGGAGGGGGAGGGTCGGATCGGGCGGACCGAGACTCACCGGTGCGGGTCGGGAGGAGCGAGTCGACGGGCTGTTCACAGGACCCCTCGACCAACGTCGAACCGCTGCCGCAGTGTGTCACCGATGGTGTTGAGCGAATAGACGGTGATGAACAGCGCCGCTGCGGGAAACAGACAGATATGGGCGGCCCCCTTGTCGAGCTGGCCCTGTCCGAGCTTCATGAGGCTCCCCCACGACGGCGTGTCGGCGGGCACGCCTGCGCCGAGGAACGCCAGCCCCGACTCGGCGACCATCACCACCGCTACCGCCACGAGCGACACCGCGGCCATGGGGATCACCACGTTGGGGAGCACCTCGCGAAAGATCACCCGCTTGTGGCTGGCGCCCAGGGTGCGCGCCGCGAGCACGAACTCGCGTGACGCGTACTGGAGCGTCGCCGCGCGGGCCACCCGGGCGACAGCTGGGATCGCCAAGATTCCCAAGGTGATCGTGACGACGGTGAGGCTCGGCCCCTTGAACGACACGATCGCCAGCGCCAGCACCAGAGCTGGGAACGCGAGCAGGATGTCGATGACCGCTGAGATCACCGTGTCGAACCAGCCCCGGAAGTAGCCGGCGACGAGCCCGAGCAACCCCCCGAAGAAGAACCCGAGGGCCACGGCGAAGAGCCCGACGATGAGCGACGTGCGAGCGCCCTGCACCACGATCGACAGCACGTCGTTGCCGTTCGACGTGGTCCCGAAGAGGTGCTCGCCCGACGGCCCGGCGGCCAGGGCCTGGGGGTCGTAATCCTCGACCGGGTCGACAAAGGGCAGCCAATCGGCGGTGACAGCAGCGAGCACGATGATTGCGAGGAAGACCGCCGAGATCCAAAAGCTCAACGGGAGCCGACGACGCAGCACCTGACCATCGTCGACCGTCGCCCCGGAGGTGCCCGATCCGACCAGGACCGCCGCGGCCCGCTGAGCCGACGACGACGAGGGAAGGGCCGTGAGATCAGGCTGCTGAGGCACGGGCATGGCGCACTCTCGGGTCGAGGACGGCGTAGAGGACGTCGACGCTGAAGTTGACGAGCACGTACACGATGGCCACGAAGGCCACCAGGCCCTGCAACACGATGTAGTCGCGAGCCTGGATGGCGCCGATGAGCCCGAGGCCCACGCCGGGGATCTGGAAGACCTGCTCGACCACGACGGCGCCGCCGATCAGCGAGCCGACGTTCACGCCCACGACCGTGAGCAGACCGAGGCTCGAGGGGCGAAGGGCGTGCCGCCACAGCACCCGCCGGATGGGCAGGCCCTTGGCCTTGGCCATCGTCACGTAGTCCTCCTGCAGCGTGGCGATCATGTCGACCCTCAACAGACGGGAGTACACGGCAACCTGACCGAGGCCGAGACTGAGCGCCGGGAGCAGCAGCCCCTTGAGGTTCCCGCCGATGCTGTCGCTCAAGGGCTGGTAGTCGGAGGCCGGGAGCAGGTTCCACTTCACCGCGAACAGGTAGATGAGCAGGAACCCCAGCACGAAGTTCGGCAACGACAAGAACGCGAACGTGATGCCGTTGGCGGTTCGGTCGAAACGGGTGCCCGCCTTGTACGCCGTGAACACCCCGAGGGGCACCGCGATCAGCAGGGTGATGATCTGGGCGTAGAGCATGAGCTGGAACGAGACCGGCGCCCGGTCGGAGATGGTGTCGCGCACCTCCAGCTTGGAGATGTACGAACGGCCCAGATCGAGCTGCACGGCATCGCCGAGCCAGCCGACATATTGCACGGGCAACGGGTCGTCGAGCCCGAGGTCGGCGCGCACCTGATCGAGCTCCTCCTCCGTGGCCCCGCTGGCCCCAGCGATCACCGTGGCCGGATCTCCCGGGAGCAGCCTGATGAGCGCCGCGGCGAGGAACGTGACGGCCACGAGCACGATGAGGAGGAAGCCGATCTTGCGGGCGAAGTAGCTCATGGTCCCCAACCCCTCGGAGAAGCTCGGTCAGGCGTCGGGGTTCACCCAGAGCTGCGCCACCTGGTGCCGGCCGATCTCGAGCGGCAGGTTGAAGCCCCCGTCGGGCAGCTCGTACTTCACCAGGTCGGCCACGTCGTTCTTGGCGATGATCGCCCAGCGCGTGTAGAAGAAGTAGACGTTCGGCACGTCGCTGGCGTGCACCCGGTTGGCCGCCTCGTAGATCTCCTTGCGCTCGGCCGGGTCACCACTGGCCCGGCCCCGGTTCATGAGATCATCCCACTCGGCGTTCTTCCACCGACCGAAGTTGAGCGCGATGGCGCCGATCTCACCGGCGTTGGCTCCGGACAGGAAGTGGTAGTAGTTGTCGGGATCGAGACCGCCGTAGAGCCGGAAGTAGTACGCCTCGAAATCGCCGAACAGCGCATTGTTGATGAGCGCGGCCTGCTCGAAGGTCGCCAGCTCGACCGTGAAGCCGGCCCGTTCCCACTGCGCCTTCATCAGGTTGTTGTTCTCGACGTTGAAGGTGTCGGGAGTGCTGGCCAGGGTGAACGTGATGTCGCGCCCGGCGAGCAGCTCTTGGGCCTTGTCGAGGTCGAACTGCGGGTAGCCGTTGTCTTCGAGAAAGCCCAGCTGGCCCGGGCTGAACGGCCCGTTCGACGCGGCCACGATGCCCTTGTTGCGGATGGTGTTGAACTCCTCGACGTTGCTGGCGTAGGCCAGGGCTTGGCGGACGGTCACGTCGTCGAACGGAGGCTTGGCCGTGTTCAGCATCACGTAGTTGGTCTCGGCGTAGGCGTCGGACTCGGCGACCTGGAAGTTGTCGTCGTCGCGGAACTCGACGATCTCGCCCGGGTTGTTCGTGTGGTACAGGTCGATGTCGCCGGCCCGGAGCGCCGCCGTGCGGGTGGCGACGTCGATGATCGGCCGGAACTCGATCTCCTCGAGGTAGGGCAGGCCCTCGCGCCAGTAGTTGGGGTTCTTGGTGGCGATGAGGTGGCTGTCGAGCTGCCACTCCTTGAAGATGAACGGCCCGGTACCCACAGGGTTGGCCCCGCCGTTGTCGACGTCGGCCAACATGGACGGTGCCGCGACGAACGAGAACTGCCCGCTCAGGAGGCTGTCGAACACCGCCCACGGCGTGTTCATCTTCACCGACGTGGTGAGATCGTCGACGATGTCGACCGAGGCCACCGGGAGCAGCGCCTGGCGGGTGAGGAAGCTGGCCAGGTGGCCGTCGAGGTTCGCCTTGAGTGCAGCGGAGTTGAGCGGGGTTCCGTCGTGGAACGTGATGTTCGGCCGGAGGGTGATCACCCACTCGGTGAAATCGGCGTTGGGCGCCACCGACTCGGCCAGGAACGGCTGATTGTGCCCCGTGTCGTCGGGCAGCATCAGCGGGTCGAAGATGGCCCGCCCGATCATGATGCCGGCCAGGCCGAAGCGAGCCGTGGTGGGGTTGAAGCCCTGTGAGTTCTCGCCCTCGAGGCCGTAGATGAGCCGGCCGCCAGGGATCGGATCGGGCAGTGGGGCCAACGTGGCCTCGGTCGTGACCGCCGCGGCCCCCGTCGGGTTGGTCGCCGCCACCGTGGGGCCGGTGTCTCCGCCTGTCGTCGACGGGGCGCCGGTGCCCGTGGTCGTCTCGCCCCCGGTCGCCGGACCGTCGTCGTCGTCGCCACAGGCCACCAGGGCCGCGGCGCCGACACCTGCGGCGGCGCTGGCGCGGAGGAAGCGTCGACGGCTCAGTCGGGCCGGGTCGGGCATCGCTCCCACCAGCCGGCCCTGGCTGACGATCTCACCGGCCGGCATCTGCTGCTCGTTGCGCGTGTCCACGCGTCCCCCTCGTGACTGCTGCTGACCTGGCATCTCGGACCGGACGCCGACTGCGACTGCTTCTCGCCGCCAGTGTGACCCCCGGCACATCATCGGTCAAAGCGACCCGGCGGTAACCGCCGAACACCACCGCCACCGACACCGCCACCGCTACCACCACTACCACCGCCACCGACGCAGCTGGTTACCCGGAGCCCGAGCGAATGGTCAGGGGAGCTCGACGAGGTCGTCGCGGTGCACGACCTCGTGGGGAGCGCCCTCGGGGAGCTCCGAGGTCCGCCGGCCGGCCACGGCGCGCAGCGCGGCAGCCGAGTAGCGCACGAGACCCCGGGCGAACGGCCGGCCGTCGGCCAGCGCGATGTCGACGGCGTCCTCGGCCTCGAAGTCGCCCTCGATCGAGCGCACGCCCGCCGGCAGCAACGACTTGGCGCCCTCGAGCAGAGCCCGCCGGGCACCCTCGTCGACGACGATCCGTCCTGCTGCGCCTTGAGCGAACGCGATCCACAGCTTGCGCGACGCCATCCGTCGCGGGCGTGCAAGCACGGTGGTGCCGACGGGTTCTCCGGCGAGCGCGCCCGCGATCACCCCGGGCCTGTGCGCCGCGGCGATCACGGCCCTCACACCCGACCAGGCGGCGATGCGAGCGGCCACGACCTTCGAGCTCATGCCGCCGCTACCACGCGCGGTCCCGGTCCCGCCAGCGAGCGACTCGAGCTCGGCCTCGAGGTCGGCCACCTCGATCAACCGGGCGTCGTCGTGGCGGCGGGGATCGGCGGTGTACAGCCCGGCCTGATCGGTGAGGAGCACGAGCACGTCGGCGCTCACCAGGTGCGCCACCAGTGCGGCGATGCGGTCGTTGTCACCGAAGCGGATCTCATCGTCGGCGATGGTGTCGTTCTCGTTGACGATGGGCAGGACGCCCAGGTCGAACAGACGCCGCAGCGTGGCCCGGGCGTGCAGGTACTGGGACCGGTGCAAGAAGTCGTACGGGGTGAGCAGGAGCTGACCGGCGACGATGCCGTGTGTTGCGAACACGCCCGACCACTCGGCCATCAGCAGCGGCTGGCCGACCGCGGCGATCGCCTGCAGCACCCCGACGTCGGTGGGCCGCTCGGGCAGCCCCAGCGGCGTCAACCCGGCAGCGATGGCTCCCGAGCTCACGAGGACGACGTCGTCGCCTCGGGCCCGAGCACCGGCGATCTCATCGGCCAGGGTCGCCATGGCTGCGCGGTCGAGATTGCCGGCGGCGTCGGTGAGCGACGACGTCCCTACCTTCACCACGGCGATCATCGGCGGCAGCCGCCGACCACCCACCACCGCCCGGTGAGCGCGGGTGTGCCGCTCACCGGTACCGATCCCGCAGATCCTGGTCGGTCTCGCCGTGGCGCCGGGCGTCGCGCGCCTCTCCGATGTAGTCGGCGTCGACGTACTCCATCTCGACCGGCCCGACCCGCACGACGTCGCCCTGTTTCGCCCCCGCCTTGGCCAGCAGCTTCTCGACGCCGAGACGGCGGAGTCGGTGCTGCACGTAGGCCATCGCCTCGGGGTTGTTGAGGTCCATCATGGCGACGGTCCGCTCTGCGGCACGTCCGTGCACCCGCCACACGCCGTCCTCGTCGCGTTCGACGACGAGCCCCCGCTGCTCGGGCCGCAGCACCACGAAACCCTCGTTCGCGGGCTCGGCGGCGCGGGCCTCCTCGACGAGACGGGCGACCTCACCCTGGAAGCGGTCGAGGTTCGACCGGGTGACGGCCGAGATCGACAGTTCGCCGTCGTACTCGTGGACGGCCACGTCGGCCCGGCTCCCGACCACCAGTCGAGGCCGGTCGATCAGCTCGGGGCGGTACTTGCCGAGCTCGGAGAGCAGGATCCGCTCCTGCTCCTCGGGCGTGTGCTCGAGTGAGGCCAGGTCGACCAGCACCACCATCACCCGGGCCCGCTCGATGTGGCGCAAGAACTGGTGCCCGAGACCCCGTCCATCGGCTGCGCCTTCGATGAGCCCAGGGATGTCGGCCAGCACGAACTCGTGCTCGCCGAAGCGCACCACGCCCAGGTTCGGGATCAGGGTCGTGAAGGGGTAATCGGCGATCTTGGGCCGGGAGGCGCTCAGCGCGGCGATGAGCGTCGACTTGCCGGCGTTGGGGAAGCCCACGAGCGCGGCGTCGGCCAGGAGCTTGAGCTCGATGCGGAGCCACTCGTCCTCGCCGTACTCGCCCTGCTCGGCGAAGCTCGGTGCCCGCCGGGAGTTCGACAGGAAGCGAGCGTTGCCCTTGCCTCCCTGACCTCCGTGCACGGCGAGGAAGCGGTCGGCGTCATGGGTGAGGTCGGCGAGCACCGAGCCCTCACGGGTCTTGACCACCGAGCCCACGGGAACGTGGACCATCAGGTCTTCGCCGCCCGCGCCGTGCTGGCGCTTGCCCGAACCGTGCTTGCCCGAGGTCGCCCTGCGGTGCGGGTGATCGCGAAACGCCAGGAGCGAAGCGGTGTTGCGGTCGGCGATCAACCACACGTCGCCGCCACGGCCTCCGTCGCCGCCGTCGGGCCCCCCATGGGGAACGTGGGGCTCGCGGCGGAACGAGACGCAGCCGGCGCCACCGTCACCTCCACGGAGGTTGACCTGGACCTCGTCGACGAAATCGGACATCAGACGCTCGATCTCAGCGAGGAGCCCCGGGCAGAGCGCGACCCGGGGCCGACGCGCCCGGAGTGACCGGGGCCCGAGCCTGCGGTCACAGTCAGTTGGCGCTGGCGTCGGCCTCGACCGGGCGCACGTCGACGACGCGACGACCGCCTCGACGACCGAACTTCACCGAACCCGGAGCCAGAGCGAACAGCGTGTCGTCGCGGCCGAGCCCGACGTTCTGACCCGGGTGGAACCGGGTGCCCCGCTGGCGGATGATGATCGATCCGGCCGTGATGACGGTGCCGTCGTAGACCTTGACGCCCAAGCGCTGGGCGTTGGAATCGCGACCGTTGCGGGACGAGGCCGCACCCTTCTTCTTCGACATGGCGCGCTCCTCAGCCCTTGGTGATCGAGGTGATCTCGATACGGGTGTACTGCTGGCGGTGACCCCAACGCTTGCGCTGGTTGGTCTTGTTCTTGTACGTGAAGCCGATGATCTTGGGCCCGAGGGCGTCGCCCACGACCTTGGCCTTCACGGTCGCATTCGACAACGCCGTCTGCGTCGCCATCACGTTGTCACCGTCGACCACCAGCACCGGGGAGAAGCTCAGCTGCTCGCCCGACAGGCGCTCGACATCGATGATGTCACCCTGGGAGACCTTGTACTGCTTGCCGCCGGTGGCGATGACCGCGTACATGCGCGTCCAACCTCTGCGATTCGGTGTTCACGGGATACCGGATGACCGGGAGCGCCGACGACGTGCGGTCGCGGCGCGAGCGGGCAGTGTAGATCACGGTCGGGCGAGAGGTTCCACCCGGAGCCGTGCCCGTCCCTGATCGATGACCTGGGAGACGATCTGCGCGGTCTCGGCCACGAGGGGCTCAGTGAGGAAGCTGGAATGGTCGCCTGGGACCCGATACAGCTCCAAGCCTGCCGCCGCGACCGATCGCCAGCCGTTCTGATCGTCCTCGGGCAGGTCGTCCGTGTGGAGCAACGTGAGCGGGAGGTGGAACGTGCGAACCGGGTGACGTTCGAAGAGACGGGCATGCGCCAGGAAGATGTACTGCTTCCGTCTCATCAGCGCGATGGGCCGCCCGGCGAGGAGCTGGAACCGGAACTGGAGGCGCCGCGCCTCTTCAAGCAGACGGCCTCTGAGCGTCTCCGGCAACGTCGGGTTGCCGGGAGCGGTTGCGTCGAGCATCACGATCCGAGGTCGGTAGCCGCGCCCGACGAGATCGAGGGCGATCTCGCACGACACCACTCCACCGAACGACAGGCCCACGATCACGCACGGCCCTGGAGGAACGGTCCGGGCGATCTCGGCCGCGGCCTGTGCTGCGAGCTCGTCGACCGAGCCGTACGGAATGCCCCGACCGTCGAGACCGCCCGACTGCATCGCGTAGCAGACGTGGTCGACCCCGAGCCGGCGGGCGAGACTGGCGAAGCCCGTGATGTTGCCACCCAATCCGTGCACGAAGACGATGGGCCCGCAGTCGGGGGCCCGACCGTCGGGAGCGCCGTCGTACCGGCCTGCAGACGGTTGGCTGAGCAGCACGAGAGATCGCCAGTCGGGCGGGCCGAGCTCGTCGATCACTCGGGCCAGCTTCTCGATGGTCGGTGCCCTGTAGAGCGTCGCAAGCGGGAGATCGATCCCGAGCTCGCGTTCGATGTGTGCGAACAAGCGCAGCGACAGGATGGAGGTTCCACCGGCAGAGAAGAACTCGACGGCGGCGCCGACCGGCCTGCCCAGGACCTCCTCGAACATCAGGGCCAGTCGTTGCTCGGTGTTCGTGACGGCCTTGGTCCGTGCCCCGTTGGCGTCCCCATCGACGATCGTTTCCGTCTCGACCGAGTCCAGAGGGGTCGCGAGGATGGCCGGGTCGACCTTCCCCGACGGGGTTCGAGGCAGGCTGAGATGGAAGACGAAGGTCCCCGGGACCAACGCGGCCGGCAGCCGCGAACCCACATGGCCGGCGAGGGTCGCCGAGTCGAGGCCGCCTGCACACTCGACGTGCGCCACCAGGCGCTCGCTGTCCCCCGACGGCGCCAGACCGACGACGACCGCCTTCACCGCAGGGTGCTCGAGGAGGACGGCCTCGATCTCGCCGGGCTCGATGCGATGACCCGACACCTTGAGCTGGCGATCGACCCGGCCGAGGAACTCGACGCTCCCGTCGGCGAGAAAGCGGGCCCTGTCGCCGCTCCAGTAGGCCGTCGAGCCCGGCTCGCTCGCCGCGTGCTCGTCAGTCCAGGGGCCAGGGTGCGCTCGGAAGCGATCGCCCGTGAGCTCGGGCCGGTCGAGGTAGCCCGCGGTCACGCCGGGCCCGGAGATCACGAGCTCGCCCGGCACGCCGATCGGTGTCGGCTGGCCGACCGGGTCGAGCACCACCACCCCGTACCCGGGGATCGGCCGGCCGATGGGAATCGTCTCGCGATGGGAGTCCTCGGGTCGACACTCGTGGGTCGTTGCGAAGACGGTCGCCTCTGTTGGTCCGTACTCGTTGATGAGTCGGCAGGCGGGGAGCGTTGCGAAGTGGCGCCTCACCAGCGACGGAGTGCAACTCTCTCCCCCCACGACCACCATCCGCAGGGTCGCGAGTCGTGCGGGTCCCACGTACTCGAGCACCGCCGCCCAGACGCTCGGCAACAGGTTGAAGGCCGTCACGCCATGAGCCTCGGCCAGCGTGCCCAGCAGCCGAGGATCCGCGCGCCGTTCGAGGGGGGGAACGATCAACGTCCCACCGGTGGTCAACGTCCACAGCAGGGGAACCAGCGCGGCGTCGAAGACCAAGGAGTAGCCGAAGACGATCGTCTCGGGCGCGGTGCCGTAGAGCTGCAGCCGAGCTGCGTTCGACGCCGCCAGGCTGCCTCGCGTGACGCACACGCCTTTCGGCAGCCCGGTCGAGCCACTCGTGTAGATCACCGCTGCGAGGTCCGGGCGAGCGAGCCGGGGCTCGGACGGGACGGGCTCAACTGACGAACCCGAGACCACCGCGATCGGCGCGGCCTCAGCCATGATCATGGCAGCTCGATACTCGGCATCGACGGGGAGGGGTACATAGGCCCCTCCGGCCCTCCACGTGGCCAGGACGGCGACGATGGCTTCGAACGGCTGATCGACATGCACGCCGACCAACCGGCCGGGGCCGACACCGAGGCTTCGCAACTCCTCGGCTCTGGCCGCGACGCACACGTCGAGCTCGCGGTAGGTCCAGCGCGATTCGTCAGGCCCAACCAGAGCGAGAGCTGTGGGGTGCTCGGAAGCCACCCGGTCGATGAGGTCGGGCACGTCGAACGGCCGCTCGACAGAGGGCTCTGGCCCCCGACCATACGACGCGACGATCTGCGCCTCGGCGGACCGCATGAGCTCGATGCGAGCTATGGACAGGTCGTCATGAGCAGCGATCTGTTCGAGGACATGCACACAATGCTCACCGAACCGATTCACCGTGCACTGGTCGAACAGCGCGGCCTTCCCCGTGACCCTCATGGTCGAGTCGCCGTCCGAGTCGAGACAGCGTCGGATGTTGACGTCGAGGTCGGTGACGGCACGACCGAAGCGCTCGGAGATGCGGTGCAGGGACAAGCCGTCAGCTGAGCCGACAGCGTTCGACGCTGTCGCGAAGTCAACGGCGATCTGGACGAGAGGGGGCCGGCTCGAATCCATCGGCAGCCTGGCCGCCGCGAGCAGCTCGTCCATCGGAACCGAAGCCTGCGCCAGCGCAGCCTCGAGTGCTCGATCGAGCCGGGTGAGCAACTCGGGAGTGTTCGGGGCGCCACGCAGCTCGACCCTCACGACTGCCAGGTTCGTGAAGCAACCGACCACCGGCCCGGAGGCCGAATCGCCGCTGCTGACCGGCAGCCCGAGCAGGAAGTCGTCCTCTCCGCTCCATCCTCGGACCACAAGCGCGATCGCAGCGAGGTACGGCACCGAGGGCTGAACACCGACGCGGCGGGTCAGGGCGGTGAGCCGATCGACCAGATCTCGACCGATGACCACAGCGTTGGAAACGGACCCCGATTCCTCGATCGCGGGGCGCCGACGATCGAACGGGAGCTCCAGCACCGTCGGAGCTCCGTCGATCCGAGCCAGGACCTCACCGAGCAGCTCGGCCTGCGTACCTCCGCCGGACCGCTCCCCGCGCGCTCGCTCGAAGTAGCTCTCGGCGAGAGGCGACCATTCGGGCGACCGGCCGAGGAGCCGGACCTCGTACGCGGCCACGAGATCGCGAACGAGCGCTGCTTCCGAGAAGGCATCGCTGATGGCCTGGTGCACCGCGATCGTCAGGCAATGCCGGTGCGGCTCGAGGACCAGGACCCGGGCGCGGGCGAGCGGTCCGCGAATCAGATCGAACGGTCGGCTTCGGAGCTGCTCGAACCAGGCGAGCACGCGGTCGTCTTCGCGCTCGTCGACGCTTCCGGACGAAGCTGCTCGCTCGACATCGAAGAGCGCCATGTCGGGTCGGAGCACGATCTGATCGACATCCGTCGAACGCTCGGCGAGCGTCGCGCACAGCGGCTCACGTCGCAGCACCGCGTCGTACCAGGCGGCCCTCAACGCCTCGAGATCGAGCGGACCGACGCAGAGCCAGTGAAACGTCGCGTGCGCTGACGAGCTCCCCATGTGCATCCGGTCGAGCTGCCCGGAGCGGGCCTCTCCCGCGGCGGCCGGGAACGCAACGGTGTCTTGACGGCGATCACCATCCATCGGTGTTCTGTCGGAGTCTGAGTTCTCCGACTTGAGCGCCCAGGATGGCGATTGGGACAGAGTCGGCCGAGCGTGTTCCCCGTTTGAATTCGGTACGTGACCACGTCGAGCGTGACCCGGTGTTCGAGAGAGCTTCGGCTGAGTTCCGGCTGAGTTCAGGCTGAGTTCAGGCCGAGTTCCGGAGCAGGTCATCGACGCAGGTTCAGCGCTCTCGGTCGGTGCTGAGGGGCGCCGGCGCGGGCCTCAATCGATGATCTCGGCGAGGGTCCGGGCCGTCTCGGCCACGAGCGGCTCCTCGAGGAAGCTGGCGTGATCACCGGGCACGATTCTCACGTCGAGGCCGTTCCAGGCGAGTGAGCGCCACCGCTGCACGTGCTCGTCCGACAACGCCTCGGTGCACATCAGGGTCATCGGAAGGTCGTAGACCCGGAGCGGATGCCGGTCGAAGAGCCGGTCGTGGGCGAGGAACAGGTAGTGGCGCCGCCGCATCACGGGGATGCGCCGGCCCGCCCGGAGCTCGATACGAAACTGGAGATACCTGAGAGGCCGTGAGAACCGAGCACGAGTCGTGCGGGGCCGGGACCGGAACCCCGGAGCGGCCGCGTCGAGCATCACCACTCGCGGCTGGTGCCCGGTTGCAACCAGGCGGTTCGCGATCTCGCACGCGACCAACCCGCCGAACGACAATCCGGCGATCACGCACGGGCCCGGCGCGACGGTGCGGACGATCTCGGCGACGGCTCGATCGGCCATCTCGTCGATCGAGCGGTACGGGATCCCCCGCCCGTCGAGCCCGCCCGACTGGATCGCGTAGCAGACGTGGTCGAGACCGAGCCGGCGAGCCAGGTTCGCGAAACCGGTGATGTTGCCGCCGAGCCCGTGGGCGAAGATGACGGGCCCCGATCCCTCGGGCGGGGTCGCCGGTGAGGCGCCCCGGCCGCTCAGCCGCACGAGTGGTCGCCACTCCCCGGCGTCGAGCTCGTCCATCAGGGCGGCCAGGCTCGAAACCGTCGGGGCACGAAAGAGCGTGGCCAGGGGAAGATCGAGCCCGAGATCGCGTTCGATCAGCGCGAACAGGCGCAGGGACGCCATAGAGCTCCCGCCAGCCGAGAAGAAATCGTCGTTCGCTCCCACGTGGTGGCCCAGCACCTCGGCGAACAACAGGGCGAGCCGCTGTTCGGTGTTGGTGACCGGTCGAGTCGCGGCCAGGGACTCGACGGACCGTTCGGCCCGCTCGGCCTCGGTCGACATCGCGATCGCGGCCGTGAGAACTCCCGGGTCGACCTTGCCCGATGCGGTGCGGGGCAGTCGATCGTGGACGACGATGGTCGACGGCACCATGGCTGCGGGCAGCCGGGCTCGGGCATGGGCAGACAGGCTGTCAGGCTCGAGATCGGCCGGACCTTCGACGTGGGCCACGAGACGGGCGTGCTGGGCTGCGGGATCGAGCCCCACGACGGCTGCGCGCACCCCGGGGTGCTCGATCAGCACGGCCTCGATCTCACCGGGCTCGATCCGGTGACCCGACACCTTGAGTTGTCGATCGATCCGACCGAGGAACTCGACCGTGTCATCGGCGAGCAGACGAGCCCGGTCGCCGGTCCGGTACACCATCGAGGCCGACCCCGTCGGCGCCCCACCGCGGTGCTCGGTTTCGCCACCCCGATCGCCACCCCGATCGGCACCTGGATCGGCACACCGATCGGCATCGGCCACGAAGCGGTCGCTCGTGAGCTCGGGGCGATCGAGGTACCCGGCGCTCACCCCGGGCCCGGCGATGACGAGCTCGCCTGGGACGCCAACGGGCGTGGGCCGTCCGACCCGGTCGAGCACCGAGATCCGGTACCCCGGGATCGCCCGGCCGATCGGAACGCTCGGGCGGAGCTGATCGTCGGGCCGGCACTCGTGGACCGTCGCGAACACCGTGGCCTCGGTCGGCCCGTACTCGTTGAAGAGACGACAGCTCGGAAGCTGCGAGAAGTGACGGGCCAGCAGCGCTGGCGGGCAGGTCTCGGCGCCCACCACGACGATCTTCAACGACGAGAGTCGAGCGGGCTTGTCGTGCTCGAGCAACGCCGACCAGACACCCGGCAACAGGTCGAGCGCCGTCGCCCCGTGCGACTCGACGAGCTTGCTCAGCAGCCGTGGATCGGCCCGACGTTCCAGCTCCGGCACGACGAGCGTGCCGCCGGTGGTGAGCGTCCAGAGCAGGGGCGACAGCGCGGCGTCGAAGAGCAGGGGGTAGGTCAACAGCATCGTCTGGGGGTCGTCGCCGTACAGCGCCCGACGAGCCGCCGTCGAGGCCGCCAGGTTCGCCCGCGTCACGCACACGCCCTTGGGCGCGCCCGTGGAGCCGCTCGTGAAGATCACCGCTGCGATGTCTGATCGCTCCAGGCGACGCCCCGGCAGCTCGCCGGCGGTGACGATCGCTCCGGCCACGACCGCCACGGGACGGGTCTCGGCGAGGATCAGCGCAGCCCGGGCCTCGGAGTCGATCGGGAGCGGAACGTAGCCGGCGCCGGTCCTCCAGGCCGCCAGGATGGAGATCACCGCTTCGACCGGCTGGTCGACCTGGATGGCGACGAGGGCGCCGGGCCCGGACCCGAGCATCCTCAGGGCCTCGGCTCGCTGCCCGACAGCCGCGTCGAGCTCACGGTACGACCACCGAGAATCGTCGGGTCCCACCAGGGCCAGCACCCCGGGGCGTTCGGTCGCCACGCGAGCGAACCGGTCGTACACGTCGACCCGCTGCTCGGCAGGGAGAGCCGGCCCGCGACCACGTGCGAACACCTCCCGCTCCTCGTCGGGCGCCATCAACGTCAACGACGTGATCGGACCGTCGTGGTCGTCGGCGAGCTGGCGCAGAACGTGGGTGAACTGGGCGGCGAAGCGGTCGACGGTGGCCGGGTCGAAGAGCGCGGCCTTCCCGGTGACCTGCAGCTTCGCCTCCTCGGTCGCGTCCGGGTACCGTCGAATGTCGACGTCGAGGTCGCCGATGGCGTGACCCGGAGCCTCCCAGATGCGGTGCAGCTCGATGCCTCCCGACTGCATCACGGTCGTGGGGATGGTCGTGAAGTTGAAGATGATCTGGAACAGCGGATGAGAGCCACGATCGAGCGGAACCCTGGCTGCTGACACCAGCTCGTCGATCGGCACCGAGCGCTGCGACAGGGCGGCGTCGATCGCCGCATCGACCCGGGTCAGCAACTCGAGGGTGCTCGGGGCGCCGGTCAGGTCGAGCCTGACGACGGCCGTGTTGACGAAGTACCCCACCAGCTCCTGCGCGCCTGGATCATCTCGGCCGCTCACCGGGAGCCCGATCAGGAAGACGTCTTCGCCGGTCCAGCGTTGAACGAGCACGGCCGTGGCCGCCAGGTACGGCACCGAGCGCCGCACCCCGATCCGACGCGTGAAGTCGGTCAGCACATCGGTCAGGCTGCGGGCGAGCGCCCGCTGGGATGTCACCGATGCAGGGTCTTCGACCAGGGGACGGCGGCGATCGGCCGGGAGCTCGATCGTCCACGGGGTGTCGCTGATGCGCGCCAGGGCCTCGGCGACGATGCCTGCGCCCAGCACGTCGTGCTGCTGCCTGCGCGCCCGCGCGCCATAGCTCTCGGTGATCTCGGGGAGCTCGGCCGGTCGTCCCGTCAAGCGCGCTTCGTACGAGGCCATCAGGTCGCGAACGAGGACCGCGGCCGAGAAGGCGTCGAAGACGCCATGGTGCATGTCGACTGCCAGTAGCTGACACCTCGGCCCGAGCACCAGCACCTGGAGCCGAGCGAGTGGTCCCCGCTCGAGATCGAAGGGCCGGGTTCGGAGCTCACCGAGCCAGGCGCGGATCGCGCCGTCGACCTCGGCCTCGTCGGACGGCGCCCGGTCGACGTCGAAGGGAGCGATCTGCGGTCCATGCACGACCTGCACGACACCGGTCCCGGTCTCGGCGAAGGTCGTGCGCAGGGGCTCGTGGCGCAGCACCACGTCGAACCACGCGGCTCGAAGCGCGTCGAGGTCGAGCGGCCCGACCCACATGCGGTTGAACATCACTCTCGCCGACAGGCTCCCCGGCTGCATCCGCTCGAGCAGCCAGAACCGAACCTGTCCAGGAGTCGCGGGGAACTCCCGGCGGTGCGTGTCGGTCGGAGAGCTCACACCGAGGTTTTCGGACACCTCGAACATCGACTTGAGGATCGGGCCCGCTCCGATCGCACCTCACGTGAGCTCCAGCAACGACTCGTCGAGGGTGAATCCACGACCGTGGCATTCGGGGCAGCTGTGGCTGAACGACTCGAGCAGGTCTTCGGCGACGCGCTTGCGCGTCATCTCGACCAGACCGAGCTCGGAGATCTCGAAGACCTGCGTCCGGGTCTTGTCGCGCCCGAGCGCGCTGCGGAAGACCCGCATGACCTCGTCACGGTTCTTCCTGATCTCCATGTCGATGAAGTCGATCACGATGATCCCACCCACGTCACGCAGGCGAAGTTGCCGGGCGACCTCCTCGGCTGCTTCGAGGTTGTTCCGGTAGACGGTCTCTTCGAGATTCGACGTGCCCACGTTCTTGCCCGTGTTGACGTCGATGACGGTGAGCGCCTCGGTACGCTCGATGACGAGCGAGCCCCCCGAAGGCAGCCACACCTTGCGATCGAGCGCCTTGGCCAGCTGATCGTTGACGTGGAAGCGCTCGAACAGCGGGAGCGGCTCGTCGTAGAGCTCGACACGCTCGGCCAGCTCGGGCGACACCGACTCGACGTACGAGCGGATCTCCTCGTAGATCGCCGGATCGTCGATGTAGATCCCCCGGTACTCCTTGTTGAACTCCTCGCGAATGATGCGGATGGCGAGCTCGGGCTCCTTGTGGAGGAGCTTGGGCGCCTTCGACCTCCCGGCCACCTCGGAGATCTGCTTCCACTGATGGGCCAGACGTCGCAGGTCGCGCTCGAGCTCGTCGCGGGTGCCACCCTCGGCCGCGGTGCGCACGATGAGCCCCGCGTCGGGGGGCCTGATGTCATCGAGGATCTTGCGGAGCCGCTTGCGCTCGTCGTCTGGCAGGCGCTTGGAGATGCCGAAGGTCTGGGGCTGGCCGGGCACCATCACGACGAAACGACCGGCCAGGCTCACCTCTTGGGCCAGGCGGGCGCCCTTGTGGGCGATCGGGTTCTTCGTGACCTGCACCATCACCGACTGGCCGTTGCGGAGCACCTTCTCGATGCGGGGCCGCTCGCCCTCGAAATCGGCCTGGTCGTAGGCCACGTCGCCCCGGTACAGCACCCCGTTCTTGGGGGTCCCGATGTCGATGAACGCGGCTTCCATGCCGGGCAGGACGTTCTGCACGCGCCCGAGGTAGATGTTGCCGAAGATGTTCGACGTGTCGTCGGTCGGTCGGCTCACGTAGTGCTCGACGAGCTGGCGTCCCTCGAGGACCGCCACCTGCGTGGCGTGCCCCGGCTGCACGTGGACCGCCATCGTGTAGCGCCCGGTGGGACGGCCCTTTCGACTCCGGCCCCGACGGCGTTCCAGAAGATCGTCGTCGATCTCTTCGAGCACCGAGAGAGGACCGTCGAGGCCCGAGGCCCGTCCATCGAGGCTGCGGGAGCGCCCACGGCCGCCCCGCTTCCGACGACGTCGCGTGGCGGTACCGGGTCCGCTCGCCCCGGTGTCGCCCAGGTCGTCGTCGGTGTCTCCGACCTGGGCTTCGTCACCCGTCGCCGACGATGCCGGTCCGCTGGTTGAACCCGAGCGGGCCGCCGGGGCCCGTCTCCCCGAGGGTGAAGCTACGGTCGAGGGTGAGGGTTGGGGGGCACGGCGCGGCGGAGGTGGGGGCGACGGACGGTTCTCGCCCACCGTCGGGCCTGCCCCAGGGGTCGGAGGCCGGCTAGGCGCGGGGGTCGCCGAGGTCGCCAGGCTCGTGGGGGAACCGACCGAGGGGTCATCGTCGTCCGAGCCGATCGACAGCGACTCTGGCGAGCCGACCGAGCGCAGCCCGCTCAGGCGCCGAGCGATCGCGATCTCATCGAGATCGTCGGCGTCGAGGACGTCCTCTCCCCCCACGACTGAGCCTTCTCCCAGGTGATGGGCCTGCCGGTCGTGTTCGTCATCGTCGCCGTCGTCATCTCCGTGGTCCCTGTCATCTCCGTCGTCGGAGGCTCCGGGCTCGAGCGGCCGACGAGCGCGGCTTCGATTGCGTCCGCCCCGACTCCCCCGTCGACGCTTGCGTGGGCCCGCGGCGCCACTCATTCCATCGGCGCCATCGGCGCCATCGGCGCCATCGGCGCCCTCCGGGTCGTCGCCGTCGCCCACCGGGTCGCGGTGATCCTCGTCACTCGTTCGAGGATCGTCAGGCGCTGCGAGCGTCGCCACCTCCGAAACCGCCTCGAACGGGGACGCGTCGGGGCCCGGGTCGAGGGAAACGGTCTCGGTCTTGTCGGCCGCGGGGGCCGGAACGTGCTCGTCGGACATCGGTGCCTTCTCTCATGACGCGCGGGCCTCCACGGAGGCCGTCGGCGCCCAGGGATCCGCGACGGTGCGGCGCGCCTGGCCCACTGACCTGAGGCCTAGCCGGCGCGCGCCGGACTCGTCGAGCGGTTCCCATCGGGCGCCATCACGCTCGATCCATTGATGGGTTCGGACAACCCGGCCCTCGACGAGGCCCCGGCCGGAGCCGTCCTCGATGAGCGCCAGGACCTCCCGGGGACGGGCGCCCCGGGGACGGGTGATGACTTCGAGGTGGACGAGCACTCCCAAGGGAGTGTCGCCGACCACGCTCAATCGGCGCAGCGCTGGCCGCAGGTCGTCGACGACATCCCGGCCCTTGCGTCGCCTGACGCCCATGAGCGACTCCGCTCCGAGCAATGCTTCCAGGGCTTCGCCGACGACGCCGGCATCGACCCTGACCGTGTCGTCGACGCTCCGGGCCTCGACCTCGTACTCGACGGCCTCGACCGCCTCCTGCAGCGACGGCGTGCGCGGCTCGAGCACCGCGGCGCCCGTGACGGCCAGCCCGTCGGGCAAGGCGTCGGCGACCGAGCCGATCAACACCGCCAGAGCCTCGTCGGACGGCTCACCGATGGCGAGCTCCACATCGAGGTACTCGGCCCGGCTCTCGTACCCGGTCGACAGCGCCAGTCCGAAGCTGACCTTCGGATGCGGGCTGAAGCCCTCCGAGAACGACACCGGAAGCTGCGCCACACGAAACGCCCGCTCGAAAGCCCGGGCGACATCGCGGTGCGACACGAAGCGGATCTTGCCCAGCTTCGAGTAGGACACCCTCACCGCGGTGCCGACATCGCCCCGCATCTCAGGTGGCCGAGCTCTCGGACACGACCGAAGCCGACACGACCGATGCCGACACCGGCACGCTCGACACCGGCTTGGTCGCCAGGAAGCGCACCGGGATCTCACCACCGCGACTCAGATCCTGACCCGTGCCCTGCGATCCGCCAGCCGGGGGAACCGCCGAGGCCACGACGTGCTCGAGCGCGTAGTCGGTGCACACGCCGCAGTCGTAGCAGGGCGTCCACCGGCAATCGGGCAGACCGTGCTCGGCCAGCGCCGCCTTCCAGTCGAGCCAGAGGAAGTCGCGGTGCAGACCAGCGGAGATGTGGTCCCACGGAAGGACCTCGTTCTCGGTGCGATGCCTCGTGGTGAACCACTCGGGATCGAGGCCGCTGACCGCCAGCCCTTCCATCCACAGGTCGTAGGCGAAGTGCTCGCTCCACTCCTGGAACACGCCACCGCTGCGCCACACGTGCTCGATGACCGCGCCGACACGCCGATCACCCCGCGAGAGCACGCCCTCGACGAAGGTGGCCTTGGGATCGTGCCAACGCATCTGGGCCTTCGAGCCCCGCAGCGCGCCCTTGAGCATGTCGACCTTGCGTTGCAGCTCGTCGACACCGTTCTGGCCGAACCACTGGAACGGCGTCTGGGCCTTGGGCACGAACCCGCCGACCGAGACGGTGGCCGTCGCCTGCTTGGTGTGACGCCGCCCCACCTCGACGACGGCCTTGGCCAGCTCGGCGATGCCCAGCGTGTCGACGTCCATCTCGGTGGGCAGCCCGATCAGGAAGTACAGCTTGATCCGCCGCCAACCCTGCGAGTAGGCCGAGTCGGCGGCCGCGAAGATGTCTTCCTCGCTGATGAGCTTGTTGATGACCTGGCGCATCCGCCAGGTACCGGCCTCGGGAGCGAACGTGAGACCGGTGCGCCTGATCTTCTGGATCTGGCTGGCGACACCGACGCTGAACGCGTCGACCCGCAGCGACGGCAACGAGAGCGCGACGTTGCCGCAGCCCTCCTGCTCGTTGACGAGATCGGCGACCACGCCGTCGAGGCCCGAGAAGTCGGCGCTCGACAAGGACGTGAGCGCCACCTCGTCGTAGCCCGTCCGCCGCAGACCCTCGCGCACCATGGTCCGCACCTGATCGGCCGGACGCTCTCGCACCGGGCGGGTGATCATGCCCGCCTGGCAGAACCGGCATCCCCGGGTGCACCCGCGGAAGATCTCGACGTTCAAGCGGTCGTGGACCACCTCGATGAGGGGCACGAGCTGGCGCTTGGGGTACGGCCAGTCGGCAAGGTCGGCCACGGTGCGCTTGTGCACCACGGCCGGGATGTCGGGATACCGCGGCGCGATCGACGCCACGACCGGACCGTCGTACTCGATCTCGTACATCGAGGGCACGTAGACGCCCTCGATCGTGGCCAGCTCGCGCAGCAGCCCCTCGCGGGTGGGCTTGCCGGCCCGCTTCCAAGCGCCGAGCACCTCGGTGATCTCGGAGACCACCTCCTCGCCGTCGCCGATCACGAACGCGTCCACGAAGTCGGCCAGGGGCTCGGGGTTGAACGTGCAGTGCCCGCCGGCGATCACGACCGGGTGCTCGGGGCGACGGTCGGCGCTGCGGACGGGCGCCCCCGCCAGATCGATCGTGTTCAGCAGGTTGGTGCACACCAACTCGGCCGAGACGTTGAAGGCCAGCACGTCGAAGTCGCCAGCCGGCAGGTGGTTCTCGAGGCTGAACAGCGGGATGCCCCGCGGGCGCATGAGCGCTTCGAGGTCGGGCCACACCGAGTAGGCCCGCTCGGCCAGGGCGTCGTCGCGCTCGTTGAGGATCTCGTAGAGGATCTGCAGCCCCTGGTTGGGAAGCCCGACCTCGTACGCATCGGGATACACGAGCAACCAGGACACGACACCCGGACGGTGCACCGGCTGCTGGGCGCCCCGCTCCATCCCGATGTAGCGGGCGGGCTTCTCGACCCTGGACAGCAAGGGCTCGATCCGCGGCCAGAGCGATTCATTCACAGTGCGCACAGTGTACCGGCGTACCCGCCCGCCTCGGCACTCTGTGCCCCGGCGCCGCGACCGGGCGTTGGGCCCTGGAGGCCGTGGGACCACCACCGGCTTGCGTGCCCACCTCGGATCGGAGGCCCGCTCGGTTTCTTCGCGATTTCGCACCAGGGGTGTGCGAAATCGCGAAGAAAGGCCCTGGGTCGGCGCCCACGGCACGTCAGGGAGTCGTGGCTCAGCGAGCGGGCGAGCCGCGGGGTTGGCGGCTGGGCCCCGGGGCGCGGGTGGTACCGCCGGCCTGGGCGAAGCGCCTCGACGCGATGTTGACGACGATGCCGATCGAGGCGAACGAGACGATCACCGACGATCCGCCGTAGCTCATCCAGGGGAGGGGGATCCCGGTGATCGGCATGATCCCCATGGTCATCCCCACGTTCTGGAAGACCTGGAAGGCGATCATGGCCATCACGCCCACGCAGATGAGGGCGCCGAACAGGTCGGCTGCGACTCGTGCCGCGCGCCAGAGCCGAAAGCACAAGACGGTGTACAGGCCGAGCAGCACAGCGCCGCCGCGGAACCCGAACTGCTCGGCGACCGCGGTGAAGATGAAGTCGGTGTGCTGTTCGGGGACGAGCGACAGGTTCGTCTGGCTGCCGTTGCCGTAGCCGACGCCGTCGATTCCTCCGGCGCCGATGGCGATCTTCGACTGCTCGAGGTTGTAGGCCGCGGCCTTGGCCTGGGCGTCCTTGGGCTGGCCCTGGTCGACGAAGGTCGTGAGCCGAGCGACCTGATAGTCGGCGAGCAGGTCGGCCTTGACGATCACGAAGAACGAGCTGATGCCCAGCAGCGCGATCACGAAGAGGTGCTTCGGGCTGGCCCCCGCCACGAGTAGCAGCAAGAACACCATGACCGTGAGCACGATCGAGGTCCCGAGGTCGGGCTGGAGGTACAGGATGAAGATCGGCGTGGCGGCCAGCACGAAGGTGACGCCCAGCCGCCAGGCGTCGAGATGGCCCTTGTGCTCGTGGCAGTAGGCGGCCAGCACCAGCACCAGCCCGAGCTTGGCGAACTCCGAGGGCTGGAGCTGGAACGATCCGATCTCGTACCAGGCCTGGATCCCGCGTTTTTGGGCGCCGAGAGGCGTGAGCACGAGACCCAGGCCCAGCAGCACGATGCCGTAGAGGAGCGCCGGACGGTCGCGCAACACCCGGTAATCGACGAGCGTCATGACGACCATCAAGATCACGCCGACCACGAGGAAGATCGCCTGGCGCTTCAGGTAGAACTGCGGATCGACACCCTGGCTGGTCAGGCGGCTCTTCGACGACGAGTACACCATGATCACGCCGAAGATCGCGATGACCGGCGGGATCAGCAACAGGAACGGGTCGAGGTGCACCGCCGGGTTCTGGCTGGGCCCGATCTTCTTGGGCTGCGGGAGCTGGATGCGATGCCGTCGCTGGACGGCCACGCCACTCATGGGCCGCATCCCGCGGCGCACGGCTCATCCGCTCGCCGGGTCTGAGCATCTCGCGACGGCCGGCGCCCACGCGAGCGACGCCGGCGCGGGCTGGCGGTCGAGTCGGGAGTCGTGACCCCGGTGCCCGGAGCGTTCGATGCGGGTGGCGGCAACCCCGGCACCAGTGCTCCCGTCCCGTCGACGGGGATGACCCCGGCGTTCGTCGATCCCGGCTCGATCTCTTCGAAGGCCGGGATGTCGGAGCCCGGGGGCGCCGCAGCGGGAACGGCAACCAGGGGCGGGCAGCCGATGGTCACCTGCTGGTCGAGGCCCAGCGGGTCGGGCTGCCTGATCGCTGCGGCGCCGCCCGTGCAGTACAGGAACTCGATGATCTCCCGGGCGATGGGCGCCGCCGTGCTCCCGCCCGTGTCGCCTTTCTCGATGAACACCGTCACCACGTACTTCGGGTCGTTGGCCGGCACGAGCGCAGTGAACACGGCCGTGTTCTGGGGCTCGCAGGCCGTGCAGGTCTCGGCGGTGCCGGTCTTGCCGGCGATGGGCAGACGGCCGAGGTCGAAGCCCTCGAACGCCTTGAAGCCCGTGCCGTCGTCGGTCATCACCGCATCCGACAGGCCCTTCATGACGATGTCGCGGATCTCCGGATCGAGACCGACGTCGACCGGCACCGGGGCGATCTCGCGCACCACGGTGTTCTGCGGGCTCACGATGCGGTGCACGACGTGCGGCGTGACCTTGAAGCCGCCGTTGCCGATCGCCGCGTAGGCCGTGGCCAACTGCAGCGGGGTGGCAAGCAGGTCGCCCTGACCCACCGACAGGGTGATGGTGTAGCCGCCCAGCCAGATGTTGTACGGGAAGGCGACAGGGTCCTTCTTGTTCACCTGTTCCAGCCACTCGCGATCGGGCACCCGACCGCCGCGCTCACCGGCGAGGTCGATGCCGGTGGGCTCGTCGAAGCCGAGGCGTCGGGCCGTCTGCTGGATGGCCATGTCATCGAGCACCACCGTGTCGTTCAGATCCTTGGGGAGCTGCACGATGCGCCAGGCCATGTCGTAGAAGTACACGTCGTTCGAGATCTGCAGGGCCCGGGCCAGCTGCACCTGGCCGCCGGGGATGCTCTCGAAGTTCCTGTAGGTGGTCTGCTGGCCCTCGAGCCCGAACTTCCGGAATCCCTTGTCGTCGAGGATCTCCTCCCACGGGTAGGCCAGCACGCCGGCATCCGAGATCGCGAACGCCGTCACCGCCTTGAACGTGGAGCCCGGGGCGTACAGGCCCTGGGTCACCCGGTTGAGCAGCGGGAAGTACGTGGCCTTGTCGTTGAGCTGCTGGTACACGTCGGCCGGGATGCCGCCGATGAACGCCTCGGGCTGGTAGGTGGGGTTCGACGCCGTGGCCAGGATCGCCCCGGTGTCGACGTCCATCACGACGACGGCGCCGGCTGGAGCGAGGAAGTTGTGGCCCAGCGGCTCGTCGGTCTTTCGGTCGAGCACGGGCTGCAACCGCTGCAACGCCAGCCCGTCGGCCAGCGTCTGCTCGGCGAAACGCTGGAGGTCGAGGTCGATCGTGAGCTCGAGATTGTTGCCCGGAACGGCCGGCTGGCTGCCCAGCGTGTCGAGCACCCGTCCGGCGGCGTCGACCCGCAAACTCTCGACCCCATGGCTGCCCCGGAGCTCGGCGTCGTAGAACGACTCGACGCCGTCCTTGCCGATGTCGTCGCCGAGTTGATAGTCGGGCTCGTCGCCTGCGCCGTGGGTCTCGTACTCCTTGTCGTTCATCGACCCCACGTAGCCCAGCACGTGCGCGGCGGCGCTGCCGTAGGGATAGACCCGGGTCGAGAACGGAGCCACCTCCACGCCCGGGAACTCCTCGGCGTGCTCGGCGATGTAGGTGACGGCCGTCTCGGGAACCTCGTCCCACACGGGGGCGGCGAGCAACGGCGAGTTGTCGGCCGAGTTCATGCGCCGCTCGAGGTCGGACTTCGGGACCCCGATCACATCCGACAGGCGCACGAGCACCTGGTGGCGTTGCTCGGCGGTGATGCCCCGGCTGACGGTCGCCCGGAAGGTCGTGGTGTTGCGCACGAGGGGCTTGCCGTCGCGGTCCCAGATGATCCCGCGTTGGGGTTGGGTGAACGCGACCCGAACGCCGTTCTGCTGGGCCTGGGCGACGTAGGTCTCGTGCCCGGCGACGGTGAGGAACCACAGTCGGGCCAGCAACGCGCCGAACAGAGCCAGCACGACGAGGCCGACCACGGCGATTCGTGTTCGGTTACCTTCAGTCACCGACGCGAGGATGGCACACGAGGCACCCTCGTGAGCAGTCGCGACCCCAGCGGGAGCACGATCGTGGCCAGCATGCCGTCGTAGATCCCGCGTACGAGCACGATCCGCAGCGACCGCACCGCCCACAAATGCTCCTGCCCGGCGAGGCCCCCGAGCGTGACGAACAAGGCCCCGCTGGCCACCGACCCGAGCGCGCCGATCGCCGGGTAGTGCCACCACGGATGGCGGATCAGGCGATCGCGGATCAGGCCCATGGTGAAGCCGACGATGGTATAGGTCAGGGCCGAGAGACCTGCCGGCTCCCGCAGGAACATGTCGATGAACAGGCCACTGCCGAAGCCGTAGATGGCACCGGACTCGGGACCGCCGTCGAGGGCGACGACGAGCACCGAGACGAGCACCATGTCGGGGATGACCCCCCCAGCCTTCAGGTTCGGGAACAACACGGTCTGGGCGAGGACGGCCGCCATCGACAGCGTCACCAGCGTGACGGTGCGCCGGAAACTCATGTCAACCCGCACCCGGATCGGCGGAACTCAGGGCGGGCGTGCACCGGGGCGGCATGCGCCGGCTCGAGGTCCGCCTGCTCGCGATGCGCCTCCTCGACGCACACGGGATCAGGGAGCATCGTCCGGGTTGACGTCCTCGGCCCCGGGCGGGCGCGTGAGCGGAGGATCGACGGCCGTACCTCGCGCCGGGGTGAGATCGAGCAGTGTCGTGGGGGTCGGCGCGGCAGGAGTCGTCGACGTCGTCGCCGCCAGCGGGGCGGCGGGCCCACCGGCGCCGAGCGTCACCGAGGTCGGGGCGTCGCCCGTCCCGACAGGGCCCGTCTCGGGGTTCACCGGGGTCCCCGTGGCGGCCGTCACCCGATCGGGGTCGGGCGGCCACAACAGCACCTGCACGAACTTGAGCCGGGTGAGCTCGAGGACGGGCAAGACCTCGATGTCCTGGGTCGTGGCCCCGGGCGCGGTCGAGAACCCCGATACCGTGCCCACGAGGATCCCGGGTGGGAACCGGCTCACGTCGGTGCCCGAGGTGTAGACCTCCTCGCCCTGGCGGACGTCGACCAACGAGCCGATGCCCACGAGGCGGAGCTTCTCGGGGTCGCCGGTCCCCTCGAGGATGCCTGCCTTGTCGCTGTCACCCAGCTTGACGCCCACGCCGAAGAGCGGATCGTGCAACAGCACCACCGTGGCCGTCCGGCTCGAGACGACAGCCACCCGCCCGATCAGTCCCTCACTGCTCAGCACGGGCATGCCTTCGCGAATTCCGGCGTCGGTCCCCTTGTTCAGCACCACCCCGTCCTCGTAGGGCGACGCGTCGAACGTGGTGATCTGGGCGGCGACGCGTTCGATCGTCTCGTCGACGCCGGGCAGATCGAGCTGGGCTCGCAGCTCGGCGTTCTCCTTCTCGATCTCCGACACCCGGGCCTGCTCCACCAGGCTCTGGGCCAGTGCCTCGCGCAGCCGGGTGTTCTCATCCTTGAGCTCGCCGGCGCGCGTCACCCCGTCGATCCAGTCGCCGACCGGCGAGAACACCCGGTCGGCGGCGCGCTGGACGGGCGAGAAGGCATCTTGCACCCGCGACCGCATCGTGGCCGTGCTCCCCCCACCCTGCAGGTCGATCGTGATCACGACCATCGAGGCGACGACGAGCCCCGCGACCAGCCAGCGCCGCCGATGCGGAAGCCGGGGCAGGATCACGATGCCAGTCTCGCCGCCCGGAGGCGACCGGTGAGCGTCACGGTGTCGACGCTCGCGGCGGTGAACCCGCTCTCACGGATAGTTGGAAGAGATCAAGACCTGCTTGAGGGAGTCGAACTCCTCCAGGCAGTGGCCCGAGCCCACCACGACGCACGTGAGCGGGTTGTCGGCAACCAGGATCGGCATGCCGGTCTCGGAGTGCAGGCGAGCGTCGAGGCCCTTGAGGAGCGCTCCCCCACCGGTGAGCACGATTCCCTGCTCCATGATGTCGGCTGCGAGCTCGGGCGGGGTCTTGTCGAGGGTCACCTTGACTGCTTCGACGATCTGGGCCACCGGCTCCTCGATGGCCTCGCGGATCTCGTGGGTGGAGACCACGACCGTCTTGGGCAGGCCCGAGACGAGGTCGCGACCGCGGATCTCGGCCCAGAGCTCCTCGTGGAGCGGGTAGGCACTGCCGAGCGCGATCTTGATCTCCTCAGCCGTGCGCTCGCCGAGGGCCAGCGAGTACTCACGCTTGATGTAGGCGATGATCGCCTCGTCGAGCTCGTCGCCACCGATGCGGATCGACTCGGCCGCGACCATCCCACCGAGCGAGATCACGGCCACCTCGGTCGTGCCGCCGCCGATGTCGACGACCATGTTCCCCGTCGGCTCGTGGATGGGTAGCCCGGCGCCGATCGCGGCCGCCATCGGCTCCTCGATGATGAAGGCCGGCTTGCGGGCACCGGCATGCTCGGCGGCCTCCTGCACCGCCCGCTGCTCGACCCCGGTGATGCCCGACGGCACGCAGATCACCATACGCGGCCGGGCCCAGCGCCGCTGATGCACCTTGTGGATGAAGTACCGGAGCATCTTCTCGCAGATGTCGAAGTCGGCGATGACGCCATCGCGCAGCGGCCGGATGGCCTGGATGTGCCCCGGCGTGCGGCCGATCATGCGCTTGGCCTCGACGCCCACCGCGAGCGGGCGGCCGTCACGCGTGTCGATCGCCACCACGGAGGGCTCGTTCAGGACGATGCCGCGTCCCCGCAGATAGACGAGAGTGTTGGCCGTACCGAGATCGACGGCCATGTCGCGACCGATAAATGAAGACGTGATCGCATCTCCCACGAGGGTACCTCTCCTCGACGAGCCGGAGGCCGGCACCGAACTCACGGAACGCGACAGAGCGCCGTGGCTGGCGAGCAAAGTGTAGTCGGCGCTGGCCTGCTGTGTCTCGACCGAACTGCGGAAATCGGCGCAAACACTGCCGATCAGGAGGAAATGAGCTCCGGAAAGAAGATCGCGATCTCGCGCTCGGCCGATTCGGGCGAGTCGGAGCCGTGCACGAGGTTCTCGGTCACCTCGATGGCCAGATCGCCGCGGACCGTCCCCGGTGCCGCCTCACGCGGGTTGGTGGCCCCCATCAGCGTGCGAACGACCTTGAACGCCTCGGTGCCCTCGATGACGAGCGCGATCGACGGGCTGCGGCTGATGAACGCCGCGAGCTCGGGGTAGAAACCCTTGCTCGTGTGCTCGGCGTAGTGACGGGCCGCGAGGTCGGCGTCGATCGTGAGCATCTTGATGGCGACGAGGCGGAGTCCCTTGCGCTCGAAGCGCCCGACGATCTCTCCCACGAGGCCCCGCTCGACGGCGTCGGGCTTGCAGAGGACGAGTGTGCGATCAGCCATGGGCCGGGAGCATAAAGGGCGCTCACGCGCCGTTCCGCATGGGGACGGGGCATGGGGACGGGGCTCGCAGACGGG
>VFJJ01000002.1 GCA_009886115.1 Actinomycetota bacterium | reverse complement strand
CGGCCAGCTTCTCAGGGTTGAGCACCGATCGGAAGGCGACGATCCCCTCGTCGACCATCTCGAGCGACCAGACCAGGTCGACGATGCCCGCTCGATGGCACACCATCCCCGGTTGGCCGTTGACGCGCACCGCCACGTACTTCAGATCGGCGGGCAGGCGGCGGGTCACGCTCATCAGGAGGCGGCTCACCCGGTCGGCGCCTCGCACGGGTCGACGTGCCGCGTGCCGGGACGGGCCTCCGTCGGTCGTGAGCACGACGTCGTCGATCATCACGCCTCGCAGCATCTCGAGGTCGCCCGTCGCCAGCGCCGTACAGAACCCGCCGCCGCTTGGGTAGGCCGGCTCGATCGCGGTATCGAGCCAGAAGCCCCCGCCCGGAGCTGATGAGCACGTTCGAGGGCGGCCAGCCCGGCCGCCTCGCCGCTGGCGAGCGCACCGTCGGCGAGCAACCCGTCGGGGCCGACCCAGTCGCCGGCGACGAACACGCCCGGCCGGCCATCGACCGCGATCGACGGCCGCCCCGCCATCCCGCCCGACTCCGGCGTGGGAAGCCCCGTGCACACGACCATGCGGTGCAAGTATCGCTGCACGACGGCCTGGGCCGGGTCGGTGCCCATGGCCTCGACGAGCGCGGTGAGCTCGGCCCGACTTTCGACGTGGTGGTCGGTCGTCGGGCCGACCGTCTGGCGCGTCTCAGCTGAACCAGAGGGCTCGGGTTCGGGTTCGGGTTCGGGTTCGGGTTCGGGTTCGGGTTCGGTCTCGCCGGACGGCTCGATCCCGTCGGGCACAACTGCGGCGACGCCGTCGGGATCACCATCCACGTCGTGGTAGCGCAGCGCGCTCACGAGGGAGTGCCCGGGGGGAGCGAGATCGGCCGGCGGCGAGTGCAGCGATGCGTACAGGGGACGGTCGACACCCAGGATGATGTTCCGTTCGGGCGGTCCGCCGCGCCCGTCGGCCAGGCCGACATCGAGCACCGAAGCGCATTGCGGCGCCAACCGATTCCAGCGCTCCCCCAGCCCCAGGAGTCGGGCCGCGACCGAGGGACGACCACCCGCGACGACGACCGTCCGAGCGTGATATTCCCGAACGCCCAAGCGCTCGTCCGATGCGCAGACGGTCCAGGTGTCACGGCCGCCGCTTGCCAACGGTCCTCCCGGTTCGACGGCGATCGCCGTCGCCCCGGTCTCGATGGTCGCACCAGCCTCCCGCGCCTCAACAGCCAGCCGATCGACCAGACGCCCCCAACCCCCGTGCAGGTAGAGCACACCGTTCGTGATGCCCAGGCGCACCTGGGCCAATGCCGCGGCGGCGTCGAGAGCGTCGGCATTGCCGACGTACGTCGTGAGCCGCACCATCGTGCGGACCAGATCCGCGACATCGTCGTGGCCAACGTGCTCGCCGAGCCACGCACCGAACGACTGCCCGGCGTATACCGCGGGGTCGAAGCCACGGCTGCGGATCCGGCCCATGATCCGAGCCAGCTCCCACCGGGCGGCCGGGCTGGCCAGCAGCGGCGTTCGCAGCAAGGCACGGGGATGTGTGGGCATCGGATGAACCTCCCCGGCGCGTCGGCCGAATGCCTTACGGACGTCGGGCGGGCGGCCAACGGGTGACACACCGAGCCGGCGCAGCGTCGCCATGCCGGCCCCGCTGCGGTAGAGCGCATGGGGGCCCTGGTTGAGACGGAAGCCGTCGAGCACCGTGGTCGTCGCCCGCCCCCCGAGCTGTTGGCCAACGAGCACGACGACGGTCCCCCCGGCTCGGGCCGCGGTCGCCGCTGCGGCCAGCCCGGCGAGGCCGCCTCCCACAACCGCCACGTCGTAGGTCTCGCTCGATGCGCTCGATGCGCTCACATCCGCCTCCGATATCCGTCGACTCGTCGATCGGGCGCCCACGATGGACCACCCACACATTCGACGATCGTCGGCACGGTCTTGTGACACGCCTTCGTCAACTCGGGCGCCGTGATGCCCTCGGTTCATGGGAGGACCCGAACCGGCCATCGACCGGCGCCTGTTCAACGGCCTCGACAAGTTCCGCCGCACTCATCTCCTCGGCCACCATCGATCGTGGGCTGCGAGCATCTCGACGCAGACCGCTCCGGCGTTGGACCGTTCTCGGGCCCAAACGAAAGTGGGGCGCCCCCTGAGGGGCGCCCCACTGACAACAGATGCTGGAATCTGGAAACGCAGACAGCGAAAGCAGATGGCGACTTAGAAGTCGTCCATCCCGCCCATGCCGCCCATGCCGCCGCCCATCCCGCCGGGCATGCCGCCACCCGACTTGGAGTCTTCGGGCTTGTCGGCGACGATGGCCTCGGTGGTGAGGAACAGCGCCGCGATCGAGGCAGCGTTCTGGAGACCCGAACGGGTCACCTTGGCAGCGTCGATGACACCGGCCTTGGCGAGGTCTTCGTACACGCCAGTGGCAGCGTTGAAGCCCTCGGCGCCCTTCATGTTGCGGACCTTCTCAGCAACGATGCCGGGCTCGTGGCCAGCGTTGCGGGCGATCTGCTTGAGGGGCTCCTCGAGCGCGATGCCCACGATGCGTGCACCGGTGGCCTCGTCGCCTTCGAGGGTGAGGGCCAACTCGAACACCTTGGCCTGCGTACGCAGCAACGTGACACCGCCGCCGGGAACCACACCTTCTTCGATGGCCGCCTTGGTCGTGGAGACCGCGTCCTCGATCCGGTGCTTCTTCTCCTTCAGCTCGACCTCGGTGGCCGCGCCGACCTTGATGACCGCAACGCCGCCCGACAGCTTGGCGAGACGCTCCTGGAGCTTCTCGCGGTCGTAGTCGGAGTCGGTGTCCTCGATCTCACGCTTGATCTGGCTGATGCGACCAGCGACGTCCTCGGACTTGCCGGCACCCTCGACGATGGTGGTCTCGTCCTTGGTGACGACGATCTTGCGGGCCCGGCCGAGCAGGTCGAGGCCGGCGTTCTCGAGCTTGAGACCGACTTCCTCGGAGACGACCTGAGCGCCCGTGAGGATCGCCATGTCCTGGAGCATCGCCTTGCGGCGCTCGCCGAAGCCGGGAGCCTTGATGGCCACCGACTTGAACGTGCCCCGGATCTTGTTGACGACGAGCGTGGCCAGAGCCTCGCCCTCGACGTCTTCCGAGATGATGACGAGCGGCTTGCCCGACTGCATGACCCGCTCGAGCACCGGCAGCAGGTCCTTGACGGAGCTGATCTTGCCCGAGTTGAGCAGGATGTAGGCGTCCTCGAGGACGGCCTCCATGCGCTCGGGGTCGGTGACGAAGTACGGCGAGATGTAGCCCTTGTCGAAGCGCATGCCCTCGACGAAGTCGAGCTCGATCCCGAAGGTCTGGCTCTCCTCGACGGTGACGACGCCGTCCTTGCCGACCTTCTCGATGGCTTCGGCGATGGTCTCGCCGATCTCGCGGTCGGCGGCGGAGATGGTGGCGACGTTGGCGATGTCTTCCTTCGACTCGCTGACGTCCTTCGACAGGCCCTTGATCTCCTCGACGGCAACCCTGACGGCAGCCTCGATGCCCTTCTTGAGGACCATCGGGTTGGCGCCAGCGGCGACGTTGCGCAGACCCTGGCGAACCATGGCCCAAGCGAGCACGGTGGCGGTGGTGGTGCCGTCACCCGCGACGTCGTCGGTCTTCTTGGCAACTTCCTTGACCAGCTCGGCGCCGATCTTCTCGAAGGGGTCTTCGAGCTCGATCTCCTTGGCGATGGACACGCCATCGTTGGTGATCGTGGGGGCGCCCCACTTCTTCTCAAGCACCACGTTGCGGCCCTTGGGCCCCAGCGTGACACGTACGGCATCGGCGAGCTTGTTCATACCCGCCTCGAGGCTCCGACGCGCCTCCGCGTCGAACATGATGATCTTCGGCATACGCTCTCAGCTCCTGCGAGACACCGCGCTGTCCGCGTCGGACAGTCTCGGTTCGGGTTCGGGACACACCCTCCGACGACAATCCAGCGACGCTGGGACAATCGGGGGCTCGTGGAGGATGTTAGCACTCCACCTCGTCGAGTGCTAATGCAGCCAGCACTCTTCCTCGACGACTGCCAAACGACCACGTCAGGGCGTCATCCGCGACGCACCGGGAGACGATACAGGCGTGCATGGCGTCCATCCGACCGCAGATCACCCCCAGAGCACCCGAAGAGCACCCGCAGATCGACCGCCGATTGGCCCGGATTGGCCACCGACGGTCTCCTCGGGCGCTTTCCAGAGAACTAAGGGTTGGGTAACCTCACCGCATGGCCGAACTGCACGACGCCACCGAGGAGTACCTCGAGACGATCTTCGAGATCGAAGAGGAAGGGATCACCCCGATGCGGGCCCGCCTCGTCGAGCGCCTGGGCCTGTCGGCGCCGGCCGTCTCGGAGACCGTCCAGCGCCTGGTCGATCACGACCTGGTCTCGCTCAACGACGACCGGTCGATCCATCTCACCGTCTCGGGACGGGAGCTGGCCACCACCATGGTGCGCCGCCACCGCCTGGCCGAGCGGCTCCTGAGCGACATCATCGGGCTCGAATGGGAGAAGGTCCACAAGGAGGCGTGCCGCTGGGAGCACGTCATCTCCGACGAGGTCGAGGTCAAGCTCGTCGAGCTGCTCGGCGATCCTGCGAGCTGCCCGCACGGCAACCCGATCCCCGGCAATCTCCGCCGTCACACGCCGACCGTGACCGTGACCCTCACCGAGGCGCCGATCGGGCCGGTCACCATCACCCGGATCGTCGAGCAGCTCGAGCTCGACGACTCGGCCCTGGCGCTGCTCGGGCGGAACCGGCTCATCCCCGGGTGCGCGGCCGAGGTGATCGGCGTCGACGTCGAAGGGGTGCGCGTCCGTACGGCCTTGGGAGACACGCTCATCCCGACGTCGGTGGCCGAGTCGGTCTACGTCAGCCCGCGTTGACGGCGATGCCCCGGATCGTCGCGAGCAGCACGTCCTCGTCGACGGGCTTGGTGAGGTACTCGACGGCCCCGAGCGCGAACGCCCGCACGAAGGCCCGCTCCTCGGCCTCCACCGACAAGAGGATGACCCGGAGTCCCGGCAGCAGCCCCTGACGGCGCATCTCCTCGAGCAGGCCGAGCCCGTCGAGACCGGGCATGCGGAGATCGAGCAGGATCACGTCGGGTCGGGCCTCGACGATCAGCTCCAGGGCTTCGAGACCGTCGGCGGCCACCTTGGTGACGTACCCGTGCTCGTCCAACGTCTCGCAGAGCGAACGCCGGACGTCTTCGGAGTCGTCCACCACCAGGACGTAGCTCATCGGTTGCCCTCCACCGTGGTCGTTCCGACCGCAGGTGTCGGCAGGGAACGGGCCCACCTGGAGCCAATCGGGTGATCGGGGGCAGAAATGCTCACCGGGCGAGCACGTCTGCCCCCAGACCGACGGGTTCAGCCCCCGGCGACGGCCGGGACGATCGAGAGGACCTGCCCCGCGGTGACCGGCGTGTCGAGCCCGTCGAGGAAGCGCACATCCTCCTCGGCGACGAAGACGTTGACGAACCGACGGAGCTTGCCGGCCTCGTCGAAGATCCGTTCACCGAAGCCGGGATGGGACACGTCGAGCGCCCTGAGCACGTCGCCGACGGTCGCGCCGTCGAGGACGACCTCGGCCAGGCCGCCGGTGAGCGACCGCAGTTGGGTGGGAATCCGAACCGAGACCGAAGGCATCGCAGGATCTCTCTCGTTCACGTCGACTGGACCCGAGGATCCGAGGATCTGGGGATCGCTCGAGACTCAGACGGCGAAGGTGGACTTGAAGGCTTCGAGGGTGGGGCTGATGGTGGCCGTGGGGCCGACATGCGGCTCGACGGCGTCGAGGGTCTTGAGCCCGTGCCCGGTGATGTAGAGGACGATGCGCTCGTCGGGATCGACCACGCCGTCGCGGACGAGTTGGCACAGCCCGGCCGTGGTGACCCCGCCCGCCGTCTCGGCGAAGATCCCCTCGGTCCGGGCGAGCAGCCGCATGCCCTCCACGACCTCGTCGTCGCTGACCGCGACGCAGGCGCCGCTGGTGGTGCGCACGACATCGAGGGCGTAGTACCCGTCGGCGGGGTTGCCGATGGCGAGCGACTTGGCGATGGTGTCGGGCTTGACCGGCTTGATGACGTCGGACTGCTCGATGAACGCCGTGGCGATGGGCGAGCATCCGGCCGCCTGGGCTCCCGACACCCGTGTGGTGACCGGCCCGTCGATCAGCCCCACCGCGGCCAGCTCCTTGAAGCCCTTGTGGAGCTTGGTGAGCAACGAGCCCGAGGCCATGGGGGCGACGATGTGGTCGGGCAGTTGCCAGCCGAGCTGCTCGGCGGTCTCGTAGGCGAGCGTCTTCGAGCCCTCCGAGTAGAACGCGCGCACGTTCACGTTGACGAACGCCCACGGGAATGCGTCGGCCAGCTCGGCGCAGAGCCGGTTCACGTCGTCGTAGTTGCCGTCGACCGCCACCACGTTGCCCGCGAAGATCGCCGTGGTGAGGATCTTGCCCGCTTCCAGGTTGGCCGGGACGAACACGTAGCTGGCCAGGCCCCCCCGGGCCGCGTGCGCCGCGACCGAGTTCGCCAGGTTGCCCGTCGAGGCACAAGCGACGGTCTCGAACCCGAACTCGAGCGCCTTGGCCAGGGCCACGTTGACGACCCGGTCCTTGAACGAGTTCGTGGGGTTGCGGGTGTCGTCTTTGACCCAGAGCTCGCGCAGGCCCAAGTGTGCAGCCAGCCGATCGGCGCGCACGAGCGGCGTGAAGCCCGTCCCCAGGTCGACGCGGGGGTGATACGCGGCGGGCAGCAGGTCGGCGTAGCGCCAGATCGATCGCGGCCCGGAAGCGATCCGCTCACGGCTGATCACCGAGCGGATGGCGTCGAGATCGTACGCGACCTCGAGCGAGCCGAAGCACCACTCGCAAAAGTGCACGGGCGCCATCTCGTACTCGCGCCCGCAATCGCGACAGCGCAGCCCCTGGGCGAAGCACGAGCCCAACGGCGCTCCCGCGCCCGCTGGCTTCGATGCCTTCACTGACGTTTCCCCACTCGGCATGGCTGGCCCCTCCTGGCTCGCCGGGCACCGGGTCTTCCCCGGTGCTGTTCGACGCGCTCGGGCCTCTCAGCCGTTCAGAGTGCCGCACCACCGACCCGGCTGGATGACGGGGCGGGCGTTTGGCTGTACTCATCGATCAGGCATTGGCACCGTCGACGATCGGCGTCACGAGGACGACGGTCGTCGGGGTTGCCGCGGCGTCACAGGGCCTGTCCCTCAGCCGCTCTCGATGAGCGCGTTGCCAGCAAGCATAGACGCGGCGTTCATCCCCGCAGGCAATATTGCGCCGGCCGAGAGTTCGGTGTCAGCCGGTGCAAGAATGTCGGCCTACGTCGCCCTGCCGCCCGGCAGCGCCGCCGACACTCGGGCCCTCGATCATGCCGCAGTCCCCCGTCTCCGCCGCAGGCGACTTCGATGCCGCTCGACTCTGCGAGTCGAAGCTGGCCTCCCACACCACCGTCTCGGTGTGCCTCCCGGCGCGAAACGAAGCCGCCACGGTGGGCGAGATCGTCTCGATCCTCCGCCGCGACCTCGTCGACCGTTGCCCCCTCATCGATGATCTCGTCGTGATGGACGACGGCTCGTCCGACGACACGGCCAGCATCGCCGCCGACGCCGGAGCGCGAGTCGTGCCCGCCGAGACGGTCCTCCCCGAGCTCTGCTGCGGCACGGGCAAGGGCGAGGTCATGTGGAAGTCGCTGTACGCCACCACGGGCGACATCATCTGCTGGCTCGACGCCGACCTCCTCAACTTCGGCTCGCACTTCGTCGTGGGCCTGCTCGGGCCGCTCCTGGGCCGTCCGTCCACCGGGTTCGTGAAGGCGTTCTACCGCCGCCCCCTCGGCGACGACCCCAACGGCGGTGGACGGGTCACCGAGCTGATGGCCCGGCCGCTCATCTCCTCCTTCTTCCCCCAACTCACGGGGATCGTGCAGCCGCTCGGCGGCGAGTACGCGGGCCGCCGCGAGGTGTTCGAGGAGGTGCCGTTCGTCGAGGGCTGGGGGGTCGAGATCGGCCTGCTCGTCGACATCGCCGAGCGGTACGGCCTCGGCGCCATCGCCCAGGTCGACCTCGGGGTGCGCGAGCACCGGAACCGGCCCCTCATCGAGCTGGCCCCCACGAGCATGGCCATCCTGCAGATCGCGCTGCGTCGGGCCGGCGTCACCGTCGAGGGGCTCGGGCACGAGCTGGTGCGCTACGTCGACGGGGCCGTCGAGCGGGTGCCGGTGGAAGTGCGCGAGCGCCCACCGATGATCGAGATCCCGGCCTACCGAGCGAAATTCGGCCGTGAGCTCACCGCCTGAGGGCCCGCCCAGCGGCGATCCGCCGCCCGACGCCGATCCCCCTCCCGACGGCGTTCCTCCCGACGGCAGGCGGCGGGAAGCGCGCATCCGCGTCCTGTACACCGACATCGACGGCACGCTCGTGGGCCCGATGGGGAGCCTGTTCGCCGCCAGCGACGGCTCCCACACGCTCTCGGCCGCGAGCGCCATCTTCCAGGCGCACCGTTCGGGCCTGGAGATCGTCGCCCTGTCGGGTAGGAGCCGCTTCGGGCTCGACGAGGTGTCGCGCATCCTCGGGCTGTCGACCTGGTTCGGTGAGCTCGGCGCGGTCCGGGTCTACGAGGCTGGACGGACGATCGTCACCGACCCCGGAAGATTCCCCGGTCCGGGGACGGCCGCCGAGGCTCTCGTGCCGGCCATGCGCGGCCTGGTCGCGCAGTTCGGTCCGCTGCTCGAGGAGCATGCGCCGTGGAACCGGGGACGTGACCACTCGGTCATGGTCCGGGGCGAGGCTCCCTACGCCGCGGTGCGGGCCTGGCTCGACGAGCACGGCTTCGAGTGGGCCGAGTACGCCGAGAACGGGCACATCCCGAAGCAGGCGCACACCGTTCCCGGCTTCGAGCACGTGCGGGTCTGGCATCTCAACCCGCTCGGCATCTCCAAGCGGGCGGCCATCGCCGCCGACCGGGCCTACCGGGGCCTGGCCCTGGAAGAGACGGCCATGATCGGCGATGCCGTGAGCGATTTCGAGTGCTGGCCCGAGGTTGGTCGGTGCTTCGTGATGCGCAACGGGATCGAGCACGACCCCACCCTGGCCGCTCTCGTCGCACGGGCCCAGGCCGGCGGGGCCCGCGTCGAGATCACCGATCGAGGCCACACCGAGGGCTACGCCGAGACCGTCGAACGCCTCCTGGCGTGTCGCTGAGGCTCTGAGCCCTGAGCTCTGAGCCCTGAGCCCTGAGCCCTGAGCCCTGAGCCCTGAGCCCTGAGCCCTGAGCCTCAGCCGAAGGCGGCGACGGCCGCGATGGGGTTGGGGATCACCAGGTCGCCGAGGGACCCGAGGAAGGGTCGGTCGGAGAAGCTGAAGATCCCGCCGTCCTCGCCCACCATCAGGTAACCGTTGCCGAAGCGCACCATGCCCGTGACGGGCCGGTTGAGCCGAACCGAGCCCATCGAGCCCCTGAACACGGCGTCACCGAAGGCGAAGATGCCGCCGTCGGACGCCACGAGCCAGTAGCCCCGGTTCGTTACCGTGGGGACGAGCGATTGGACGGGCTGGTTGAGCCGTTGCCCGCCCATCGACCCGAGGAAGGCGGCGTCGCCGAACGCGAAGATCCCGCCGTCGGAACCGACCATGTAGTACCCGTTGCCGCTCGGCGTGGGGATGGAGTCGAGCACCGGCCCGTTGAGCGGCGTCCCCGACATGTCGCCGAAGTGCCGGGCGTCGCCCTTGGGGATCGCCCGTCCCCGGTTGGTGAAGATCCAGTAGCCGTCGCCCGTGGGAGTGCCCGACAGCGCCGTCACCTGTTCACCCGTGGCGAGTTGGGCGCTCGTGAGACCGGCGCCGCCCAGGTCGCCGCGGGCGGTGCCGCGCGCGTGCACCGTCCCGCGGTTGTCGACGATCCAGTACCCGGCCCGATCCCTGCTGGGCTCCAGATCGACGGCGCGCAGGCCGCTGGCGAATCCCGCTCCGATGGCGAGGGAGGCGTCGCCGGGGTTCCCGGCCGCGCCGAACGGGTAGACGAGCCCGTCGGACCCGAGCATCCAGTAGCCGGTCGCCGCGATCGGGACCAGTGGCGCGATGGTCGTCGTCGAGGTCGACGGCGGGGTGGCGGCCGTCGTGGACGTCGTGGACGTCGTGGACGTCGTGGACGTCGTGGCCGTCGTGGGAACGGTCGTGGGAACGGTCGTGGTCGTCGACGGCGGGCTCCCCACCGAGACGTTCACCGTGACCGGAGCGCTCGTCCCGGCGTGGTTCGATGCCGTCACCTCGAACCGGTACGCCGTGTTGTTGGCCAGCGCGCCGACCACGAGCGGCGAGGCCCCGCCGATCGCCGTGTGGGCGCCGGCGACGGGGGCGACCTCGCGCACCAAGAACGTGGGGTTGATACCGCTGTCGGCGCCCGGTGTGAACGAGATCGTCGCCTGCCCGACGCCCGCGGTCACGCTCGCCGCCGCCGTGACCCCGGAGGGCGGGGCCGGCGCCAGGCCCGTGACGGGCACGGAGATGACGTACATGTGCTGCGAGAGCACCCCCGAGGCCGTCGGCGCGGCCAAGGCGAAGGGGAACGCCGTCAGCGCCCGGGGTGCCGGACCGGGGCCCGTCCCCGGGAACAGCACCGAGTTGTAGTCGGTGAGGAACCGGCCCTGGGAGGCCTGCACCAGCCAGTCGGAGTTGGTGGGCGTCGGGGTGAGCGTGGTGGTTCGGCCCCAGGTGGTTCCGCCGTCG
>VFJJ01000211.1 GCA_009886115.1 Actinomycetota bacterium | reverse complement strand
CGTGGTCGTGGTCGTGACGGGCACCGTGGTCGTGGTCGTGACGGGCACCGTGGTCGTCGTCGACTCGGGCACCGTGGTCGTCGTCGTCGGGGCCACCGTGGTCGAGGTCGTCGATGACGACACCGATGTGGTGGTGGCGCCCGACGGGGCACTGTTGCCCACCCACACGCAGGCGTAGCACCAGGCTTCGGCGCCACCCGATGTCACGACGACATCGTTGTACTGCGTCGCCGCGCCGGGCGCGACGTTCACGGTGAGCACGATCTGGGTGGCCGATGCCGACACCACCGAGGCCACCGTGACGCCCTGGCCGAAGGTGACGACGGGACTTGCGGCGAACCCTGTGCCGTTGAGCGTGACCGTGACACCGGTGGCACCCGGAGCCACGATGTCGGGGGTCAGCAGGGTCAGCTCCGCCGGGGCGCGGCTGCGGAGGAACGAGTCGGCGATGGCGTTGGTGTCGCCCGAGACGAGGTTCGAGGCCGAGGAGGCGAACGCCACGTTCTGACCGTCGAGCGAGATCGAAGCCTTCGTCGACGGTCCGTTCGCCTGTTGCCCCAGGGGTGTCACGCTCACACGCGTAGTCACCCCGAGCGTGCGATCCCGCAGGAACAGGTCGGCGACCCCGTTGGTGTCGCCGCCGACGAGGTTGGTCGCCGTCGAGTCGAACGCCACGAACCGCCCGTCGGCGGAGATCCGGGGCTGGCCACTCCCTCCGACGATTCCCTGGGCACCGTTGCTCGTCACACTCTCGCGGCTCGTGGTGGCTGCGGTTCGGTCACGGACGAAGACGTCGTACAAGGCGTTGGTGTCGCCCGCGACGAGAGTGCCGGCGAGCGACTCGAAGGCCACGTACCTGCCGTCGGCCGACAACGCGGGGTTGTAGCTGCCGAAGCCCGAGCTCTGTGCGCCCGCGCTCGTCAACGACACGAGCGAGATCGTTCCCGACGCTGTGCCGTAGGTGAACACGTCGGATTGGCCGTTGACGTCGGCCGTGAGGTTCGACGCGGTCGACGAGAACGCCACGGTCGTGCCGTCTGCGCTGATGGTTGCCTGGCCGCTCACGCCGTTGGCGTCGACTCCCGCAGGGGCCGACGAGACCTTGACGGTCGTTCCGTCCACGGTGTCGCGCAGGAACACGTCGGCCACGCCATTGGTGTCACCGGCGACCAGATTCGTGGACGTCGAGGTGAACACCACGTATCGACCGTCTCCGCTGACCGAGGGCGCCGTGCTGTCGCCCCCGGTTGCTTCGCCGCCGCCGGTCGCAACGCTGACGCGGATGGTCATCCCGGCACCCGAGCGGTCACGCAGGAAGACGTCGATCGTGCCGTTCGTGTCGCCGGCGACGAGGTTCGTGGCCGCCGAATGGAAGGCCACCCACTGGGCGTTGCTCGACAACGAGGGCGAGCCCGAGGCACCGTCACCCTGGGCCTCGGAGGTGTGCACGCTGTCGCGGCTGGTGACGCCGCCGACCGTGTCGCGCACGAACACGTCGCCGGCGCCGTTGGTGTCACCGGCAACGAGGTTGGTCGCGCCGCTGACGAACGCCACGTAGCGCCCGTCGCCCGACACCGTGGGCTCACCCGAGTTGGCTCCCGCGGCTTCGGCGCCACCGGGCCCTAGCGAGACCCTGACCGTCGTGCCTCCCGGGGCAGCCTCAGCCGAGACCTCGGGCCAGAACATGCTCACCGTTGACGCCAGGGTGACGAGAACCGCGGCGGTGGCCGCGAGGCGCGCTCTGCTGCTGCGAACCCTTCCCACCAGGCCTCCGGACGACGGTCGTTCCCCGCGTTCTGCGGTCACGGATCGACGCCATCCATGGCGCGACAACTCTCAGGGAGAACGTCGGCGCGCGATGGGAGCGGCTTGAGAGTGCCGGTGACCGGCAGTCGGCGCAGTCCTGGGGTACCCGACCCGAGCGACCCAGGGGGCGCCGTCGATCCGAACCCTCGAAGGGTGAGGCCCGGCTTCAGGCTCCCGGGTTGAGACGAGCCCGAAAGAACTCGAGGACCTGGTTCAGCGCCTCGACCGTGGGATGCCCGGGCTCGTCGACGAGGTGCTCGGTGAGCACCGAGTGGGCCGACTTCCCGATGCCCCGAGCGGCGTCGGGTGAGGAGATCTCGACGCCGACGAACCGGTCGCCGAGCAGCTCGCGGTACGCCGCGAACCGCGCCGGCGGGACGGTCTTGTCGCTCGTGAAGCGCAGGCCCAGAACGCACGCGGTGTCGTCGCGCTCGACGCGGCGCCTCACGGCGGCGAGATCGTCGTCGGAGAGCCCGACCGAGCCCGAACGCTTGCGGCCCAAGGCAAACGGTAGTGACGGCTGGCTCAGCACCGGGGCCAGCATCCGATCGTCGAGCATCATCCCCAGAGCGAAGCCGCCCGAGAAGCACATACCGACCGCACCGACGCCCGGGCCGCCACACTCGGTGTGCGCCTGTGCCGCGAGGGCACGGAGCCAGCCGATCACCGGGCTCGTTCGGCCGGTCGCCCAGGTCGTGAACTCCTTGGAGACGCAGACCTTCCACAGCGACGAGACGAGGTATCGGGCTCCCGGCTCGCGCCCGGGATCACCGACGAGCGACGGGAGGTAGGCGCGAAAGCCCGCATCGACAACTTTGCGGCCGAACTCGGCGACCTTCGGGGTGATACCCGGGATCTCATGGATCACGACCACCGCCGGGCCGGCGCCGCCGACGTGGACGGGCCTGGTGACCCCCTCGTGGGTGAACTCGGTCTCGGTGAAGCCTTCGAGGGTGCCCACGACGCCCGGTCCGCGTTACTTGGCGGTCGGCGGGCCCGCGTTGCCGGCAACGTTGTCGACCTTGGCACTCGCTGCGCCCGCTGCGCCCTTGGGGTCGGCGAGGTTGCCCAGTGCCTTGGTCGCTGCGTCCTCGGCCTTCTCGATCTTGTCGTGGTGCTTGCCCTTGGTCTTCTTGTCGACCACGTCGCCCGCCTTTTCGACCGCCTTGGTGATCGTCGACGCGTTCTTCCCGGCCAACTTCTTGATCTTGCCGAACAGCCCCATGCCATCCCCCTGGTCGATGTGTGGATGCGGAGTTTACGGAGTCGTCAGCGTATGGCCCCCGAAGATCGCAGCGACGCGATCTCGTCGTGGGAGAACCCGTGGGCCGAGAGGACCTCGTCGGTGTCGGCCCCGGGATGGTGCGAGCCCGGGCGCACGGACCCGGGCGTCCGCGAGAAACGGGGTACCGCGGTGACCTGGATCCCTTGCCCGGTCTCGGGATCGAGCGGGACGAGCGTCGAGCGGGCCACCGTGTGGGGATGGGTCTGGGCCTCGCCGAGCGTGAGGACCGGGGCGAAGCAGGTGTCGGTCCCTTCGAGGAGTGCGCACCACTCGTCGCGGGTGCGGGTCGCGAACACGGCGGCCAGCTTCGCTCGCATCACCGGCCAGCGGGCCCGGTCCCACTGCGAAGCGGCGCCGGTGAAATCGGGATCGCTCTCGAGCCCCGTCGCCTCGAGCAAGAGGGCGTAGAACTGGGGCTCGACCGGAGCGACCGACACGTACCGGCCATCGGCCGTCTCGTACACGTTGTAGAAATGCGATCCCCCATCGAAGAGGTTCGTGCCGCGCTGTTCGGTCCACATCCCGCCGTTGGCCATCGAGTAATAGATGCCCATGATGGCCATCACCCCGTCGACCATGGCGGCGTCGACGACCTGGCCCCGACCGCTGCGCGACACCTCGACGAGGGCGCAGGCCACTCCGTAGGCGAGCAGCATCCCGCCTCCGGCGAAGTCGCCCAGGATCTGCAGCGGAGGGACGGGCGCCCCGCCCGCAGGACCGATCGAGTGCACGGCGCCGGTGAGCGACACATAGTTGAGATCGTGCCCGGCTGCTTGGGCGAGCGGCCCGTCCTGGCCCCACCCGGTGAGTCGGCCGTACACGAGACGAGGGTTGCGGGCGAGACAGACGTCGGGCCCGACGCCGAGACGCTCGGCCACGCCGGGGCGGTTCGACTCCACGAGCACGTCGACCTGCTCGACGAGCCGGAGCACGGTCTCGACCCCGGTCTTGGTCTTCAAATCGACGCCGATCGAGAGTCGCCCGCGATCGAGCGCGCTGCGCCCGCGTTGCGCCGGCGGCTCGAGCGGGACCTCGGCGGCCCGATCAACGCGGATCACATCGGCGCCCATGTCGGCGAGCATCATCGCCCCGAACGGCAAGGCGCCGATCCCGGCCAGCTCCAGGACCGTGACCCCGCTGAGCGGGCCGTTCACGACAGATCGGGGGGACGGGGAATCGTTGATCTCGCTCACGAAGCGAGATTGTGTCATCGCTGCCGCAAGACGCGCGTGAACGAGCACTCAAGCCGCACCGCTGCGAGGCCGTAGTACACCCGATGAACGAAGCCGATTTCGAAGACGCTGTCGGTGAGATCGGCAACATCATGATGGGCTCGGCCGCCACCAACCTGGCCGGGCTCCTGGGTGCGCCGGTCGAGATCACGACCCCGCAGGTCGCCACCGGTTTCTGGGACCCCGGCACCGGTCCGTTCGCCGTGGTCAGGATCGGGTTCTTCGGTGCGGCCCAGGGTCGATCGGTGTTCATCCTCCCCGCCGAGCAGGTGAAGGAGATCGTCGGCATCATGATGTCGGCGATGGGTATCGAGGTGCCCGACGAGGAGCTCTTGGGTGAGCTCGGGATGTCGGCTATCTCCGAGGCCATGAACCAGCTCATGGCCGGCGCCGTGAGGGGACTGGCGGCGGCCCTGGGCGGTCTCGTCGACATCACCCCACCGACGATAGAGATGTGCGATCACATAGCGATTCCCGAGGACCACGAGGTCGGTCCCACCGTGACTGTGTGGTTCGAGGTCACGATCGGTGCCTCCCACAGTGGACGTCTGTCCTGGCTACTCGACAAGTCTCTGGCGGAGGGGCTCATCGCCCGCGTCCACGACGGCCTCACCACCACCCGCTGAGGCTCTCTGCCGATTACTCGTGCAAACCGATGGGCCGGCCGTCCTCGACGAGATCGTGATATTCGAGCATGCCCGCTGCGTGGCGCCCGTCGACCGTCCAGTCGGTGGGCGACTTGACGATGCGGAGGATGGCCTCCTCGCCGGCGGCGTCCTTCTGCCGGTGGCGTAAGGGGAGCCAGCCGCGGGGCGTGCCCGTGGCGGTCACCGAGACGGCTCCTCCACCGGCCGTGATGGTGACCTCGACGCCCGTCACCTCGAAGTTGGGTGCGCCCGTGTAGGTATTGCGCATCGAGAAGTCGTCGACCTCGTGAAAACGTCCGCCGTGGAGCACGAAGCCGCCGCGGGTCTGCTTCGTGGGGCCCACACCGCGCGAGAGCATGAAGCCGTGGTCGTCGTCGACACCGGCGATGAGCCAGCGGAACCAGCGCTTGGCGTGCCAGTTCCTCGGACCCCAGGAGTGGTCTTTGCCGCCTCGGCCGTCGACCTGGTGGACGACGTCGCCCACGCGCACGGTACCTGTGACGTGCACGAGATGTTGATAGTGGAAATCAGCCTGGCCGGGCAGGAAGATCCGGTCGATGTGATCCTGGTCGTGTCCGAGCACCGTCGACAGCCCGGTGGAGCGACACTGGAGGTCGATCTCGCCGGTGGTGCGGGGGCTCTCGGTGAAGGCCCGCTTGGGGTTCGTGAGCAGCCACGGATCGGCGAGCACCAGCAGCGGACCGTTGTAACACATCCGGCTGAGCCGCCACTCGTCGACGACCTCCCACGACTGGTCTCCCGAGGTAAGCGTGTTGTTCTCGATCGACGGCCGCTCGAACATGAACGCGATGCTTCCGTCGGGCAGGTTCACGCACGCCGACATCTCGGCCCAGCCGGCATTCGGACGGTTACCGATGCGGAACCAGCCGCCGATCCGCGAGACCGGATCCCAGAAGTCGACGTAGCGGCTCTCGTTCCAGTTGATCTCGGCACCGACCCGATGGGCGCCTTCGTCACCCGCTCGGAGCGCTACCCCCATATCTATCCTTTTTCGTCGGCGAAGTCGACCAGGTGCTGGTGCTCGCCCAACAGCGGCGCCCGTGACCCGATCCGCCAGGGCGAGGCCGGCATGAGGAAGGGCGCACCCGGGTACGTGAACGCACGGCCCAGCTCGGGATGCTCGACATCGACCGGGAAGCCCCGGGCCCGGTAGTGCTCGTCCTCGAACACCTCCTCGGGTGCCAGGATGACCGCACAGGCCAGACCGCGCTGTTGTGATCCGTGGAAGAACTCGTAGGCCCCGAGCCGCTGGGCGATGAAGATGAACGCGTCACGCCCGGCGCCGAACATCTCCATGGCCAACGGATCGGAGGCCAGCTCCCAGAGCTGCACCCCGCCCCGCTCGACGGCCATCTCCAGCAAGACGATGTCGGCGAACTCGTCGCGGGCGCCGAGCTCGTCGAGCCAGTCGATGACCCCTTGGTACTCGGCCACCGAGCGGGGCGGGAAACCCGTGTGGATGTCGATGCCGTCGGTGCCGGTGGTGCGGGTGAACTGGGTGACGACCGTCGCGGCATGACGGCCCGTCTGGCGCTGCACGGTCGCGTTGGCCACGAGCCATTCGTACGATCCGGCCTCGGTGGTGACGTTGGCTGCGGCGTGCATGCTCACGTCGCAATGCTGGCCCCGGCCTGAGAGCTCTCGTTGCAACACGGCGGCCAGTGCCGACGACACGGCCCACAGGCAGGCCGTCTGATAGCCCTGGTTGCCACCGCCGCGCACCGGCGGGAGCGTGTGGTCGTCGTAGCCGCAGTTCCAGACCGGCCCGCCGGCCGCGAGCACGGTGAGGTCGGTGGCCAGCTCGTTGCGACGAGGCAGGCCGGCCGCCCGTCCGAACGGGGTGATCGACACCCAGATCAGCTCCTCGTGAGCTGCTCGGAGCTGCGGGTGGTCGAGACCCAGACCGACGAGACGGTCGGGTGGTTCGGCCTCGAGCACGACGTCGGCGTCGGCCACGAGGCGGGCGAATGACGCCGCCCCTTGGGGCGATTGGAGATCGAGCACGATCCCGCGCTTGGACGTGTTGTAGTGCCACCACCACAAGCTGCGTTCGGGGCCCGGCCGGTCGTCGAGGAACGGCTCGAACGCACGCGTGTGGTGTCCGCCCGGCGGCTCGACCAGCACGACATCGGCGCCGAGATCGGCCAGTAGCTTGCCGGCGAAGGCGCCGTGCTCGGATGCCAGCTCGACCACCGTCAGCCCGACGAGCGGTCCCGGCAGGGCCGCGGGCATCGCCAGGGCTGCGGGCATCGCCTCGGCGACGGCGTTCGTATCGGCGGCGCTCACAGCACACCCTCGGCGTGGAGCGAGGCCACCTCGGCCGGCGTTCGACCGAGCAGGCGCACCAGAATCTCCTCGGTGTGCTCGCCCAGGCATGGTGCGCCGCGTTCGAGAACCCAGTCGGTCTCGCTGAAGTGCACAGGCAACCCGTCGACCTGCACATCGCCCATCTCTCGGTGCGACACCGTCGGCCACAGGCCCCACGCCGCGGTGTTGGGGTCGAGGTCGACACGTTCCTGGGGACGGGCGACCGCGGCCGCAGGGACGCCTACCGCCTGGAGGTCGGCGGCGACGGCATGACGCTCGAGCGATCGGCACCAGGTTGCGAGCCGGCCGTCGAGCTCGGCCTCGTCGGCCAGACGGCCGTCAGGGCTCGCGAAACGCACGTCGGCCGTCCAGGGTTCGCCAACGACCTTCGCGAGCGCGATCCAGTCGGCGTCGTCGCGGCACGAGATCGCGACCCAGTTGTCGTCGCCGTCGGTGGCGTAGATGTTGTGCGGGGCCATGGCCGGGAACTGGCTGTGGTTGGAGTTGGGCATGCCCGGGCGGCGCATCCGGCGGCCGTTCACCGTGAAGTCGAGGAGCGCGGGGCCGTTGAGCGTCGCCCCCGCCTCGGTGCATGCCATGTCGATCCATTGGCCCTCGCCGGTGCGGTTGCGGTGGATGAGCCCGCACATGATGGCGATGGCCATGAAGTTGCCACCGTGGTGGTCCATGTAGCTGAACCCCCAGCCGGCCGACGGCATGTCGGGGAGGCCCGACGAGAACGTGAGCCCGCACATGGCCTGCACGATCGGGCCCCAGGTCTTGTAGGTCTGGTAGGGGCCGGTGTGGCCGAACCCACAATTGGACACATACACGATGTCGGGCTTGATCCGCCGGAGCTCGTCGTACGGGAACCCCATACGGGCCAACACCCCGGCGGCGAAGTTCTCGGTGACGACATCGGAGATCGCAATCAACTCCCGCAGGATCTCGCGGGCAGCTTCTTTCCGTAGGTTCAAGGTGATGCCGTATTTCTCGACGTTGTGGTTGTTGAAACCGCCACCGAGGTCGAGACCGCGGCGTTCGTCGACGTAGGGAGGCACCCCGCGCAAGATGTCCCACATCCCTTGCCGTACGGGGTCTTCGACCCGGATCACCTCGGCCCCGAACGCCGCGAGGAAACGAGTGGCACCGGCGCCGGCGAGCTGACCCGTGAAATCGCAGATTCGCAGGTGCTCGAGCGCCCGGGAGCGCGCCATCGCGATCCGGGCCTAGAGCCGTGCGGCGGCTGCCGCAGCTACGGCCAGCGCCGTGACCCCGTTCGCCGTCACCGTCTCGGTGTCGCGTCCAGAGCGCAGCAGCGTTCCCGGGTTGTTCCCCGTCAGCTCCTTGCCCCGCACGATCTCGGTGCCGTTGACGAACACGTGGGCGATGCCCTCGGCGGCGCCGTACAGACGGCCAGCGCCGCCGGGCAGGTCGTAGCGCATGGCCACCGGTCCGGCGTCGATGGTGTGCTCGTCGAAGATCACGAGGTCGGCATGCCAGCCCTCGGTCACCCGTCCCCGCTCGGTGATCCCGTAGATGCGGGCCTGCACGTCGGTCAGGCGGTGCACGGCCTCCTCGAGGGGCATGAGGCCCTTGTCGCGTACGTGTTGGCCGAGGAACGCCGTCGTGAAGTTGAAGGTGGCGATGAAATCGAGGTGTGCGCCGGCATCGGAGGCGCCGAGGATCACACGCGGGTCTCGCCACAGGTCGCGGCGGGCCTCCCATGACTCCTCGTCGTCGCCCATGGTCATGGGTCGGAACACCGTCTTGAGCTGGTCACGCACGACGATGCCGCACAGGCAGTCCCACGGCTTCTCGCCCCGCTCGGCTGCGATGTCGCCGACGGTGCGTCCGACGTATCCCGCATGGCTGGGATGCACCGTGTCGAGGATCGTCGCCTCCGCCCAGTTCGAGATGGTGCGCAGCCCCTTGTTCTCGGGGCCCTGAGCGAGGTCGTCGAGCTTCTGTCGCTCCTCGGGATCGGACAGGATGCGCAGCTTCTCGTCGGCCGGGGCCGTCATGGCCTTGGCCCATCCGGGCAGAGCGTCGAGCAGGAACCCGCTGTCGAACGAGACGTAGATGCGCATGAGATCGG
>VFJJ01000007.1 GCA_009886115.1 Actinomycetota bacterium | reverse complement strand
GCTGCCGACGACGGGTAGCTTCGTGGGGTGAGCAGCGACCTCGCCGGAACCCTCCTCCTCGATCCTCAGGTCATCGACGATCCGTACCCCTTCTATCGCGAGCTGCACCGGAGGGCCCCCGTCTGGCTCGTCCCCGGGTCCGATGTGGTCGCCGTGAGCACGTTCGACATGGTGGCTGAGGCGGTCAGCCGGATCGACGACTTCTCGTCGAACATCCGGTGCCTGCTCTACCGGGGCGACGACGGCCTCCCGTGCCGGCTGACGTTCGCGCCCACCGGTCTCGACACGCTGGCCACCGCTGATCCGCCGATCCACACCGTGCACCGGAGCGCGATCTTCCCGGAGCTGGTGTCGCGGCGCATGGCGGCGCTCGAGCCGGAGATCGCCGAGGTTGCCGCTCGCTGCATCTCGAGCGCGCTCGACCAGCCCGAGGTCGATTTCATGGCGTCCGTCGGCAACGTCGTCCCGATCACGTTCATCAGCCACCTCATCGGGTTCCACGACAGTGACCTCGATCGCCTCTTGCGTGCCGCGTTCGACTCGACCCTGATGCTGGGCTCGACGCTGTCGCTCGAACGGCTGCAGGAGCTCGTCGGCCGGAGCGACGACCTCGGCGGGTGGATCGCCGATCAGATCGCCATCACGACGACCCCGGGCGACACGATCCTCGGCACAGTCCGCCGGGCCGTCGATGCCGGCATCATGGGTGTCCAGGAGGGTGTCATCACCCTGCACACCTTGCTCAGCGCCGGCGGCGAGTCGACGGTGAGCCTGCTCGGCAACGCCGTGCGCCGCCTCGCCGAGCACTCCGCTCTCCAGGAGCGCCTTCGCTCGAACCTCGAGCTCGTCCCGGCGTTCGTCGAAGAGGTGCTCCGGCTCGAATCGCCGTTCCGTTACCTCATGCGGTCGGTTCCCGAGACCACCACGCTCGGCGGGGTCGCCATCCCCGGCGGCGCGACCGTGTTGCTGCTCTGGGGCGCCGCGAACCGCGATCCCGCCGAGTTCGACGGCCCCGACGACATCGACATCGACCGTCGAGCGCCGCGCCACCACGTGGCCTTCGGTCGGGGCATCCACCACTGTGTCGGTGCCCCGCTCGCTCGCCTCGAGGCCCGGGTCGTGATCACGATGTTGCTCGAGCGCACCAGCAGCATCACGCTCGATCCCGATCGAGCGCCCCACTGGGTCGACAGCCTCCTCGTTCGCCGCCACGAGACGCTCCCGGTGCGCCTGGTGGCGCGTTCGTGACCCTGGGGCGCGGTCGAACGCGATCCGCGGCCGCGTGATCCGACCGCCCCGGCCGGTCCCGCTCAGCCAGGGGTAACCGGCTGTTGGTAGCGGTGTTGGTGACTGGCCGGCTCGGTGTGGTCAGTGGCGCTTGACGCCGCCGTACTTCATGCGGGTGTCGTTCATCGAGGCGGCCCGGGCCTCGTCGTCGTTGATGGCCGCGTCGACGACCTCACCGACGAACAGGGTGTGCGTGCCCAGGTCGAGTCGGTGACGGACCGCGCAGTCCATCCAGGCCAAGGCCTCGTCGAACACGGGAGCGCCGGTGGTCGCCGCTCGGACCGCCCGGCCGTTGAGCGTGGAACCGTCGTCGACGGCCGGTTTCGAGAACTTCACGAACACGCGTGTGTCGCTCGCGTCCCACAGGTTCACGGTGAACGACCCACCGTCGGCGATGAGACGATGCGTGATGGCCTCGTTGTCGACGGCGACACCGATCAGCACCGGCTCCATGGAGAGCTGCGTGATCCAGCTCGCGGTCATCGCATTGCGCTCGTCGCCGGAACGGGAGCCGATGAGGGCGAGCGCGTTCGTGATCTTCCACATGACCTTGTTGAGCAGCTCGACGTCGAGGGACATGTCCACAGCCTACGTGCGAACGGTCAGGGCCACCCCGACCATCGGGCGACGTCGACGGCGATCACCGGACCGGCCGGCGGCTGACGGCGGTACTGCTCGTACTTGGCGCACAACGCGGCGACGGCACGCTCGTGCTCGTGCTCGCGTCCGTCGGCGATCACCCGCCCCGTGCCGTCGACCCGGATCCACCAGAGGGCGGTCCAGTCTTCGCTGTAGTGGTCGACCAACAGCGAAGCCGCCGGGTTGGTCGTGAGGTTGCGAAGACGTTGGAGCGCCATGGTGGTCTTGGGCTTGTGGTCGACCGCCGAATACACCACGTCGTCGGCCATGGCGAAACAGCACACCACGATGTGCGGCCGCCCGTCGGGGCGCACCGTGCCCAGCCGTCCGACCCTCGCCCCCGCCAGCTGCGCCTGCATCGCACGCTCGTCCACGGCTCCGACGGTACGCGACCGACCCGCATGTAGCGTGAGCACGGCCGCAGCCCCAGCTCCCCCAGCCGGCAGTCAGCCGCCCGTCCCGAGCAGACCGAGGTCGACACATGGCCGATGATCCGTACTACGACCCATACGACTTCGAGATCGACGCCAACCCGTACCCCGTCTGGAAGCGACTCCGCGACGAGGCCCCGCTCTACCACAACGACCGGTACGGCTTCTATGCCCTGAGCCGCTTCGAGGACGTGGAGCGGGCGTCGCTCGAATGGCCCACCTACATCTCGGGCAAGGGCAGCGTGCTCGAGATCATCAAGGCCGGAGTGCCGATCCCGCCCGGGATGATCCTGTGGGAGGACCCTCCGGCCCACGACGTGCACCGTGGATTGCTGTCGCGGGTGTTCACGCCGAAGAAGATGAGTGCCATCGAGCCCAAGGTGCGGGAGTTCTGCGCTCGCACGCTCGATCCGCACGTGGGCTCAGGGCGCTTCGACTTCATCCACGACCTCGGAGCGCACATGCCGATGCGCACGATCGGCATGCTGCTGGGCATCCCCGAGCAGGACCAGGACGCCATTCGCGAGCGGACCGACTCGGGACTGCGTCTCGAGGACGGCGTCATGCCCGAGGACGTCACCGCCATGGGGGAGTTCGGCGTCCTCGCCGAGTACGTGGAATGGCGCGCGGCCAACCCGTCCGACGATCTGATGACCGAGCTCCTCACCGCCAAGTTCGAGGACGAGACCGGCACGACGCGAACCCTGACGCGCCAAGAGGTTCTGACCTACGTGGGCCTCCTGGCCGGGGCCGGAAACGAGACGACCACCCGCCTGATCGGCTGGACCGGCAAGGTGCTGGCCGAGCACCCCGACCAGCGCCGCCAGCTCGTCGAGGATCGCTCGCTGATCCCCAACGCCATCGAGGAGCTGCTCCGCTTCGAAGCGCCGTCGCCGGTGCAGGCCCGTTACGTCACCAAGGACGTCGAGCACCACGGGCAGGCCGTCCCCGCAGGCAGTGCCATGGTGCTCCTCACGGCGTCGGCGAACCGCGACGAACGACGGTTCCCCGACGCCGATCGCTTCGACATCCATCGCCGGATCGACCATCACCTCACGTTCGGGTTCGGCATCCACTTCTGCCTCGGCGCGGCGCTGGCCCGACTCGAGGGACGGGTGGCGCTGCAGGAGGTCCTCGACCGGTTCCCGTCGTGGGAGGTCGACTGGGACAACGCCGTCCAGGCCCGCACCTCCACCGTGCGCGGGTGGGACGCCCTCCCGGTCTTCACGACCTGACCAGAGCAGGGTGCCGTCCCGTCCCCACCCGCCCCGGAACGGCACGTCCCGACCCGTCCCGACCCGTCCCGACCCGGATCGGCACGTAGCGGCAGGCTGCGTCGAGTGTGGAAGGGCGAGATGCCGCCTCAGCCAATCGAGCGGAGGAACTCGTAGCCCAGCGGGGTCCGATCGGCGTCGTCGTCGGGATTCTGACCGCTCGCCTGACTAAGCGGTACCTCGACCTCGAGGCGAGCGGCCTCAAGGCCTTCAGCGAACAGCGTTGGCGTGCGGATGTGAACGCGGCATGATCTTCGAGATCAGCGGACCGTTCCGGAGGTCGGTCGCCGTGCGAGTGGCGATGTTCAGCGCCGCTTGCCACGGGGGAGCGCCCCCCTTCAGCCGCCCGGGGCGTGACCGTCGGGAGCCCAGGGCTCGACGTGAGCTTCGAGGGGGACCGAGAACGTGGCGAGGATCGAGCCGATGGCGCGGTAGCAGCCGGGGATGACCATCAGCTCGAGGAGCTCGTCGCATGGGCAGGGGACTGGCGTCGTGTGCAGAGGCGGTGCTCGTCATCGCCGGCCTTTCGTCGTCGGGCTAGCTTGCCCGCATGTCGACGTCAGGGAAAGTTGCCTTCGTCACCGGTGCCAGCCGGGGTATCGGCCGGGGCTGTGCGCTGCACCTCGCCCGAGCCGGCTTCGACGTCGTGGTGGCCGCCCGCACCGTGAACGAGGCCGACCGTGGACGGTCTCGTGTCCCGGGAACCCTGGAGGCGACCGCGGCGGAGATTCGAGACATCGGGCGCAGCGCGGTCGTCGCCCGTCTCGATGTGCTCGACCGGGCCAGCATGGACGCCGCGGTCGAGACCGCCCTGAGCGAGCTGGGCCGGATCGACGTGCTCGTGAACAACGCGATCTTCCAACCGAGCGGCCCCATGCGCTCGTTCGAGCACACGGAGATCGACGAGTACGACAAGAGCTTCGCCGGCAACGTCCTGGCCGGCTTGTACCTCATCAAGCTGGTGCTCCCGACCTTCAAGCGGCTCGGTGGCGGGCTCGTCGTCAACGTCACCTCGGGAGCCGGGCAGAACGAGACCTCGAAGCAACCCGGGGACGGCGGGTGGCCGTTCTCCTATTCGATCACCAAGGCCGCACACAACCGGGTGGCCCCGGGGCTGGGCAAGGAGCTCAAGCAGTACGACGTCGCCGTCGTGAACCTCGAGCCCGGCTTCGTGCTGACCGAGCGCGCCGAGGTCACGATGCGAGAGATGGGGATCGACTACGGCAACGGCCTCGCGGTCGACGTCCCCGGCTCGGTGTGCGCGTACATCGCTTCGCACCCCCATCCGATGGCCTTTTCGGGGCGGACGGTCGACGCGCCCCAGTTCTGCGTCTGGGCCGATCTCGTCGAGGGCAGGTCCCTGCCCCACCCCTACGGGCCGTCGAACTGGGGGTATCCCCCGTTCAACTCGATCGGCGGGACCGCGACCGGCGTCGCGTCGACGACGCCGTAGCCCGTCCACCGTCGGCACGGCTGTGCGCTCGGCGCGAACCTCCGCCGTCAACCCAGAGCACTGACTCGACCTCGGCGACCCATGTCCAGCCAACAGCCCGGCGCCATCCCACCGATCGACAACGGGAACGCGCCTCTCGACCCGAAGGTCGCGGTGGTCACCGGCGGCGGCTCCGGCGGTATCGGCCCAGGGGTGGCGGAGGTCAGCGCGCGTCGACGGGTACCAGCACGCCAGCCGCGATCGCCGGATCCGAGCCCGACGTGCGCAGCCGAGCGCCGAGCTCGCGGGTCAGCTCCGACGAGGTGCCAAGCAGCGAGTCGAGCGCGAGCACGCGGCTGTGGAAGTGGTGGTGGTCGTGTTCGGCGGTGAAACCGACGCCACCGAACGACTGCAGCGTGCGCTCGCAGGCCCGTCGGGCGTTGCGACCGGCCAGCGCCTTGAGGATCTCGTCGAACCCCGTCGGGGCCACCCGATCGAGGGCCACGGCGTGCCGGGCGACGGCTTCGACGGCGGCGCAGTCGGTGCGCGCCCACGCCAGCAGGTGGCGGATGGCCTGGAACGAACCGATCGGCTTGCCGAACTGCTCGCGGGCCTGCACGTGCTCGACGGCGAGGGCCAAGGTGGCCTCGGCCGCGCCCAGCATCTCGAGGGACATGGCCATCCGGCCGAGCGCATGGCTGCGGCGCCGAGCCGGGGCCGCGTCGACCTCAGGTACCGAGATCGGCGCCGCGTCGAGATCGACGACCACCTCGTGCAGTGCAAGGCGTCCGGGGATCTCGACGCGAAGCAGATCGACGTCGGCGACGGGCACCAACGATGCGCCGACACCGGGCCGATCGACGAGCAGGAGCTCGGACGGCACGTCACCGACGACCAGCACGACGGTTCCGCGGCGCAGTGACCGACGGGTGACGGCGGCAGCCACCGAGCCCGGCTGGCGATCGCCGGGCACGGGGTAGGGATGGGCCATCAGCGCACCCAGCGCGATCGACCCGGTGAGCGACCGGCCCTGGGCCCGGAACACCGCGAACACGGCTGCACGGGCATCGGGGTCGTCGAGCTCGGGCAGGAGGTCCCACCAGCCGAGGGTCTCGAGAGCGTCGGCGCCGCTCGACCGACTCGCCGCCGCGCACGCCGCGGCGAGGAACTCGTCGTCGCCCTCGAACGATCGGGGCGTCCCGGCGGTCACGGCAGACCCAGTGCCTGCTTGGCGATCGTCTCGAGCTGCATCTGCTGGGAGCCCCCGTACACGGTCACGATCCGAGAGAAGAGGTACTCCTGGCGGCGCATGGCCGTGGCGGCGTCTTGCACCCCCACGGCCAGGTCGGCGTCGGCGTCGAGGATCCAGTCGTTCACCGCCTGCTCGGCCGCGCACAGGAGCAGCTTGGTGAACGTCGCCCGAGGCCCGAGTGGCACGCCCGCCTCGTGCGACCGCAGTCCGTCGTGACTGGTGGCGGTGACGGCCACCAGGTCGAGCAGCGCGCCCCCGAGCCCGAAGTCGTTCCCCGCGTCGCCGTGATCGAGGTGCTCGCGCAGGTGTTGGTACAAGAAGCAGTGCCGGAACCAGGCGAAGGTTCCTCGCTCGGAGCTGAGGATGTGCATGGCCACGGCCCATCCGCCGTCGAGCTGACCCACGATGCGATCGGCGGGGACGAACACGTCGTCGAAGACGACCTCGGCCAGCTCGTCGGTGCCGTTGGCTTGGACGATGGTGGTGACCTCGACCCCGCGCGAACGCAGGTCGACGATGAGCGCTGTGAGCCCGCGGTGGCGCGACTCGGGTGTGCCCGTCCGAGTGAGGAGGAGACACCACGTGGCGTAGCGCGCCCAGCTCGTCCAGATCTTGCGGCCGTTGACGATGAAGCCGCCGTCGGCCGCAACGGCCCGGGTGCGCAACGACGCCAGGTCGGAACCCGCTTCGGGCTCGGAGAAGCCCTGAGCCCAGAGCTCGCGCCCCGACAGAAAGGCCGGCAGGGCCCGGACCACGAAGTCTCGGGGACCCAGGGCCACGAGCGTGGGGGCGAGCACCTCGAGGTGCTCGAAGAGCGCCATGCCCGCGACGCCGCGGCGGGCCAGGGCATCCCACATCGCGGCCCGATGCACGATGGTGCCACCGAGACCTCCCAACGACTCGGGCCAGCCGTAGCGGGCCCAGCCGGCGTCGTGGAGGTCGGCCATGAGGCGCGACATCACCTCGACCCGCTCGGCGAACGACGGGATCGGCGCTCGGGCGGCGTCGAGGGTCGCCGGGCCTGTGACCAACCACGCCTCCAGCTCGTCGACGAACGTCCGCAGGTCGTGGAGCGGGTCGGCTCGGCCATCGGGGTCGGATCGGCCACCCTCAATTGACGACATTGACGTCAATATAGAAATATGCCGGGCCCGGCGCAACGCGAACGACCCTGCGGCCTGAGCCGCTGTGAGGAAGCACATGAGCGAGAACGTCGTCGAACGTCGAGGTCCTGGCGCTGAGTTGCTCGTCGAGCACCACGGCGCCGTGCGGCTGGTGACCCTGAACCGCCCCGAGGCGTTCAACGCCGCCGACGAGACGCTCCATCGCGAGCTGGCCCTGATCTGGCCCGAGCTCGCCGCCGATCCCGACGTGGCGGCCATCGTCATCACCGGTGCGGGAAAGGCCTTCTCGGGCGGCGGCGATCTGAACCTCCTCGAGCGCATGTCGGACGACACCGAGCTTCGGGCCTCGGTGCTGGCCGAAGGAGGAGCGATCGTCAAGGGAATGCTCTCGGTCCAGGTGCCGATCATCGCCGCCGTCAACGGAGCCGCGGTCGGTCTGGGGTGCAGCCTGGCCGCAACGTGCGACATCGTGGTGATGGAGGAACAGGCCTATCTCGCCGATCCTCACGTGGCCCTCGGCCTGGTGGCCGGCGACGGCGGGGCCATCACCTGGCCGCTGCTCACCAGCCTGCTGAAGGCCAAGGAGTACATCCTCCTTGGCGACCGTCTCCCCGCCGATGAGGCGCTGCGCATCGGCCTGGCCAACCGGGTTGTCCCCACCGGGACATCCGTGACCACGGCTCTCGAGCTGGCGGCACGGTTGGCCGCGCTCCCACCGCAATCGGTGCGCGAGACCAAGGCGTTGCTGAACCGGGCGCTGCACGGTGCCGTCGAGTCCCTGCTCCACGACGCGCTCGTGGCCGAGTCGGCGTCGTTCGACGAGCCGGCGTTTCGTGCCAACCTCTCGAAGATGCTGCGACGCAGCCCATCGAGCTGAGCCGCCGACGATCGTCCCGCTTCCTACCCGTTGGCCGTGACGGACGTCTTGGGCTTGCCGGGTTTCTTGACCTTGACGGGGGTCGTGGCTTTGACGGGCTTCCTGGCCTTGCCGGGCTTGCTGGCCTTGCCGGGCTTGGGCTTGCCGGGCTTGGGCTTGCGCCGAAGCGCCGCCGGCGTCGAAGGTTCCTCGGGCAGGCCCAGAGCGTTCGCCCACAACAGGGTGAGCTGTTCGACCGCCTCGTCGATGTCGTACTCGGCGTAGGCCTGCACCAACCACAGCTCGGCGAAGCGCGCCACCATGGCGCCCAGGGCCGTGGCGGCGATGGCCGGGTCGAGCGATGCCGACACAACGCCGTCGGCCTGCAATCGGCGGATGGCCCGTTCGGCGCGGGCGGCGAGGTCCTTGTGGCTCACGGTCCGAGCCTCGTTCACCGCCGCGTCGTGGCGCGACACCTGCTCGATGACCCCCATGATCCGCGCCTCGTCGCGGTAGCGGGTGAGGTAGCGCCGGTTGGCTGTGCGGATCCGATCGCGGGGTGAGCAACCCGGCCCGTCCACCGGCTCGGGGTGGTCGGGTGGCGCCGTGAGCAACGCCTCGTGGACGGCCGCGACCTCTCGGAAGATCTGCTCCTTGGAATCGAAGTAGTGGTAGAAGGACCCGTGGGAGAGCCCGGCCCACTCGGCGATGTCGGAGATCCGGGCGCCGAGGAAGCCGTCGTCCTCGAACACCAGCTTGGCCGCAGCGAGCAGGCGCGCGCGTGTCTCGGTTCCCTTGCGCGACCGGGGTGCATTGGGCCCGGTGACGCCCACCGCCGTCGTCGTCGGCGTTGTGGGCGTGTGCCCGTCGGTGCTCCCCTGCGACTCCCGACTGCCGCGATGCTCCGAGGTCGTGGTTGAGCGCCGAGCAGCGGGGTCGCTGCGTCGACTCACAGGCGGCCGTACAGGAACATGGCGGCGCCGACGGCCGGCTCGTAGGAGCCGGTCAGGCCCGACGACATGTACCCCGCGTCGGTGACCATGATGATGCCGTTGACGTGAGAAGCCGCCGCCGATCCCAGGAACACCAACGGATACGCCTGCTCCTCCGGGGTCGACGCGGCCACGCCCGTCGCTTCGCGATAGTCGGTGCCGAAGCCGAGCCAGGTCTCGGCGTTGGCCTGGGCGAGCGGCGTGTCGGTGGGTCCCGGGCAGATGGCGTTGATGCGAATCCCCTTCGCCAGCAAGGGGAACGCCTGGGCGGCGACGTAGAGGTTCATCGCCTGCTTGCTCCACATGTAGTCGGTGCGCTTGTGCTCGACGGCCCATGCCGTGCCCGTGGCCATGTCGGACGTGGCCAGATACTCCTTGAGCTCAGCGAGGTTGCTCTCCCAGCCCAGCCCGGCGGCCGACGAGATGGCGCCGATCGAACCACCGCGGCCGACCGTGCCCTGGGCCACCATGCGCTCGATGAGGTGGCGGTGACCGAGGAAGTTGATCCGCTCGAGCCCGTCGGTGCCGTCGGCGACACCGGCACAGGCGAACAGCGCGTGGACCGGACCACCACAGGTGTCGATCGCGGCGTCGATGCTGGCCTGGTTGCGCAGGTCGACCTGGATGAACTGCACGCCTGACTGCGTGACGGGCGCGTAGTCCATGACCACGACGTCGGCGCCGACGTCTTGGAGGAGCTTCGCCGTCGCGGCGCCCATCCCGGTGGCGCCTCCCACCACGAGTGCCCGCTTGCCGTCGTACCGGAATGCCTCGATACCCATGTCTTCGGTGCCCTTCCCCTGGTGCCGACGTTGACGTCGACGTCGAGCTCATTTCACGACGCACGATATCCGCCACGCCGGACCGAACGACAGACGACGGCAACGATCAGCTCGCCGGGATCACTCGGGCGCGCAGCTCCTCCTTGACGACCTTGCCGGTGGCGTTGACGGGCAGGGCGTCGACGAGCTCGAACCGCCGAGGCACCTTGTAGTTGGCCATGCGCTCTCGGCTCCAGGCCGTGAGCGCAGCGGCGTCGAGACGGGCTCCCTGGCGCAGCACGCAGAACGCCATCCCCACCTCGCCGAGGCGCTCGTCGGGGATGCCGATCACGGCCACCTGGGCGATCGTCGGGTGGGTGAGGAGCATGTTCTCGATCTCGGCGGGGTAGGCGTTGAAGCCGCCGACGATGTACATGTCCTTGATGCGGCCCACGATCCGCAGGTAGCCCCGGTCGTCCATCACCCCGAGGTCACCGGTGTGGAGCCAACCTTCGGCATCGATCGCTGCCGCGGTGGCCTCCGTGTCGTCGAAGTACTCCGTCATGACGCTGTAGCCGCGCACCACGATCTCGCCGGCCTCGCCTCGGGGCGCCTCGCTGCCG
>VFJJ01000049.1 GCA_009886115.1 Actinomycetota bacterium | reverse complement strand
GTGTCAGACGGGCGTGTCGGCGAGCATGCGGCCGAGCTTTTGGAGGTGGTGGCTCGCTCCGCCGAGCGAGAGCTGCAGCCACTTGGCCCACAGGTAGTAGCGGTGCAGCGGGTAGTCGCGGTCGACGCCGATGCCGCCGTGGAGGTGCTGCGCAGCGGCGGCGACCCGCTGACCGCCTTCGGCGAGCCAGTACTTGGCGGTCGTCACCTCGACGGCCGCCGGGAGGTCATGCTCGAGCCGCCAGGCGGCCTGCCAGGTGGTGAGGCGGATGGCCTCGGCGTCGATGTACGCGTCGGCGGCTCGCTGGCCGACGGCCTGAAAGCTGGCGAGCGGCCGGTCGAACTGCTTGCGGGTGCTCGTGTAGTCGGCCGTCATCCTCACTTCACGGTCGAACACCCCGACGCCCATGGCGCACAGGGCGGTCATGGCGTGCTGGAGCGTCCACTCGAGGGCCTCGCGTCCGACGACGAGCAGATCCGCGGGGGCGCCGCTCAGCTCCAGGCGAGCCTCGGGAATGCCCGTGGTGGTGTCCTGGCGGACGACGGTGACCCCGGCTGACGTCGGGTCGAGCAGGAACAGGCCCACGTCGTCGCCGGTCCGGGCCGACACGACGATGCGGCCGGCGTCGAGCCCGGCGGGCACGAAGTCCTTCTGCCCGCTGAGGCTCCAGTGCCCGCTGCCGTTGGCTCCGTCGGTCGACTCGGCTTGCGTGTACGGCTCCTCGGCGGCGGTGCCCGCCTCCTGGTACGCGCCGCTGAGAATGAGCGTGCCGGCGATGGCCGGCGGGAGCAGGGCCTGCTTCTGGGCCTCGGTGCCATAGCGGGCGATGGGCATCGCGCCCAGGACGGCCGAGGCGTAGTAGGGGACGGGCGCCACGTGACGGCCGATCTGCTCGAGCACGAGCGTCGCCGCGACGAACCCCTGCCCGGACCCGCCGTACGCCTCGGGGAGCGCGATGCCGATGAGGCCGGCATTGGCCAGCTCCTGCCAGGCCTTGGCCTCGAGGTGCTCGCCGTTGGTCCGCATCTCCTTGAGGCGCTCGTGGCTGATGGTGCCCTCGAGGATCTGCGCGGCGAGGTCCTTGACCGCCTGCTGCTCTTCGCTGAAGGTGAAGTCCACGGTCGGTCTCCTAGCGCATCGACCGCGGCATGCCGAGGCCGAAGATCGAGATCAGGTCACGCTGCACCTCGTTGACGCCCCCGCCGAAGGTGAGGATCGTCATGCCCCGGTACGAGAGCTCCAACTGCCCCTTGAGGATCGCCCCGGGGGACCCTTCCGGGAGGTAGGCGGCCTCGCCCATGATCTCCGAGAGCATCCGGATCGCGTGCATGTTGAACTCGGTGCCGTGCACCTTGATCGTGGATGCGTCGGCGACGTCGAGATGGCCGTTGGTGACCGTCCAGGCGACCTTCCAGTTGATGAGCTTCAGAAACTCCAGGCCCGCCTTGACGCGGGCGAAGTTCATCTGCACCCACTCGCGGTCGACGACGCGAGATCCGTCGGCCAGCTTGGTGTTCTGTGCCCAGTCGAGGACGTTGTTCAACATGCGTTCGAGCACGCCCGACGAGCACAGCGTGACCCGCTCGTGGTTGAGCTGACCGGTGATGAGCGTCCAGCCCTGGTCGATGCCGAGCACGACGTTGGCCTTGGGGACCCGGACGTCGGTGTAGAAAACGGCGTTGATGTCGTGCTCGCCCATGAGGTGCAACGGCTGGATCTCGATGCCGGGCGTGCGGTTGCCTTCAGCGTCCTTGAGCGGTACGAGCACCATCGAGATGCCCTTGTGCTTCTTGGCTTCCTGGTTGGTCCGCACGGCCAGCCAGCACCAGTCGGCATCGCTCGCGAGCGACGTCCAGAGCTTCTGGCCGTTGATGATCAGCTCGTCGCCGTCGAGGTCGGCGCGGGTCTTCAGGTTGGCGAGGTCGGTGCCGGCCTCGGGCTCCGAGTAGCCGATGCAGAAGTGGATCTCGCCGTTCAGGATCTTCGGGAGGAAGTAGTCCTTCTGCTCCGGGGTCCCGTAGTTCATGATCGTCGGGCCGACGGTGTTGATCGTGAGCATCGGCACCGGGGCGCCGGCGCGCATCGACTCGTCGAAGAAGATGAATTGGTCGAGCGCGGTGCGGTTCTGGCCGCCGTACTCCGTGGGCCAGCCGATGCCGGCCCAGCCGTCCTGGCACATCTGCTTCCAGACGGCCCGCATCTCCGGACCGACGCCGCCGCTGTGCGCCAGCTTCTCGCGCACCTCCGGCGTCAGCAGCCGCTCGTAGTAGGTACGGAGCTCCTGACGGAGCGCCTCCTGCTCTTCGCTGTAGCCCACGTACACGTCGCGCCTCGCTCCCGTGATGCCAATGCGTCTTCTGGACCCTCTGGGTCCACTGGACCCTCTGGAAACCGATCGGGCCCGCCGGGATGTCGACGGGATGTCGACGGGATGTCGCCCCACGACCGGCTGTGTCACTGATTCTGTCCGCTCAGGAAGCTCGTCCCCCAAGCCGCGGCCTCTCGAGCACGTTTTGACCGTAGCCCCCGGTCGCCCGCCGTGCCCAGGCTTGGCTGTCAACGCTGGCACCGCTCGGAGAATTACCGTGGAAACTGAAACTCTCACGAGACAGGGGCGACGGATGCTTGAGGGGAAGGTGGCGATCGTCACTGGGGGGGCGTCGGGAATCGGTCGTGCGACGGCGCGGCGTCTCGCAGCTGTTGGGGCGACGGTTGTCATCGTCGACCGTGACGTCGAGATGGGCCGCGCTGCGGCGGCGGAGGTGGGTGGGTCCTTCGAAGCGGCAGACGTCGGACGTTCCGTTGACTGGGCCCGCGTTCTCGCCTCGGTCACCCGACGCCACGGCGGCGTCGACCTCGCCCATCTCAACGCCGGCGTGAACACCGGCGTTTGGGAGGCGGTCGAGTCGATGACCGACGAGCAGTACGAGCGCATTCGCGGTGCGAACCTGGATGGGGTCGTGTTCGGTGTCCGGGCACTGATCCCCGCGTTGTCCGCCCGGGGTGGAGGGGCGATCGTGGTGACGTCGTCGCTTGCCGGTTTGGTGGCGTTCTCACGCGATCCGATCTACACGGCCACCAAGCACGCAGTTGTCGGCCTCGTGCGAGCGCTCGGCCCGGCTCTGAAGGACCGTCGCATCACCATCAACGCGGTGTGTCCCGGGATCACCGATACACCCCTGCTTGCTGAAGCAGCCCGTCAAGAGCTCATCGACAGCAACTTTCCGATCATTTCACCGGAGCAGATCGCCGATGCTGTGCTCTCCTGCCTCACCGGGGCCTTCACGGGAGAGGTGTACGTCTGTCAGGCCGGTGCGCCCCCGGTCGCTTTCAAGTTCCGTGGCGTGCCCGGTCCACGAGCCGTCGGGGCTGAGGGAATGTCACCACCCGATGGGTACGTGTGAGGGGACGGCGAAACGGCCCACGGGATGCTCGAACGCTCGTCCTGTGACCCCAGATGCTCGAAGGCGGCGACCAGGGACGCACCTTCGACGTCGGCGTCGATCTCCCTATCGAGCAGCGCCGGAGACACGTCACCGATCTCACCATCGGGGTCGCCGAACGACACGGAATCGTCGCTCGGGAGAGTCACGCCGTTGCGGCGATCGGGGTTGCCGCGCCGGGAGTGGCGAACTCTCGGTAGGCGGCCCAGGCGCGGGGCCCGGAGACCGAAGCGGTGCCGCCGTCCATGAGCAGGGCGACGCCGAGGGCTTCGGCGACCTCGTCGGCGGTGGCGCCTCGCCGGGCCGCGGCTTTGGCGTGGTAGGCGATGCAACCGTCGCACTGCTTGACCACGGCGATGGCCAACGCCATGAGCTCCTTGACCTTGGCCGGTAGCGCGCCGTCAGCGACGGCGGCCGTGTGGAGCTGGGTGAACCCGTTCCACGCGTCGGGGATGGCTTGGGCGAGGCTGCGGGTGGGTTCCTTGAGATCGTCGATGACGTCGGTGTCGTGAGCCATGATCAGGTGAAGATGATCTGGCCGCCGGCGGCGATCTCGTAGAGCTCGCCGACGGTGATGACGTCTTGGACCTGGGGGATGAAGTCGTTCTTCTCGAGCCCGAAGAGGTCGACGGACGCCTTGCAGGCGTCCATGCCGGCACCGGTGTCGGCGATCATCTCGACGAACTCCGGGATGGACGGGATGTCGAGCGCCTCCATCTTGTGGTTCATGTAGCGGGTCATCAGCGTCGACACGCCAGGGAGACCGCCGGCCATCGTCGGTAGGTGGAGCCCGGGGTTGCCGACGGTGGCGAGCTTGATGTGGTCGTGGCGACCCTTGTGGATCGCGTCGAGACCGAAGAACGTGAAGGTCGGCGACCGCGTCCTCGTGTCCTGCGTGACCGCCTGCGGTGCCTGCCGCTACTGCCGCGAGGGCAGCTATGGACAGTGCCTCGGCGGGGGTGGCCGGATCCTCGGCCGCAAGATCGACGGCACCCAGGCCGAGTACGTCCGGGTCCCGTTCGCCGACAACTCCACCTACGCCATCCCCGCCGGCGTGACCGACGAGCAGATCCTCACGCTCGCTGACATCCTCCCCACCGGATACGAGGTCGGCGTCCTCAACGGCGCGGTGCAGCCCGGTGACGTCGTCGCCGTCGTCGGTGACGTCGGCGCCGTCGTCGTCGCCGGCCCGATCGGCCTCTCGGCGATGATGGGTGCGCGGCTGTTCAGCCCGAGCCACGATGTCGCCATCGAAGCCGTCGGCGTGCCTGAAACCTTCGAGCTCGCCACCCAGCTGGCCCGCCCGGGTGGCCACATCGCCAACATCGGCGTCCACGGCAAGCCGGTCACCCTGCACCTCGAGGAACTGTGGATCCGCAACGTCACCATCACCACCGGTCTCGTCGACACGTACTCCACCCCGACGCTGCTGAAGCTGACCCAGGGACACGAGATCGACGCCGACCGCTTCGTGACCCACCACTTCACCCTCGACCAGTTCGACGACGCCGACGACGTCTTCGCTCGGGCCGCCGACACCGGCGCCCTCAAGGTGGTCCTCACCCGGACCTGACCTGGCGTCGTCGGTCCGGCCAGAGCGCCACGATCTGCGATGAGCGAGGACGACGACCTGAGCGCCCCGCCGCACGCGCTCCCCATGGCGGGTCGGTGACGGCGAGTCGGTCCCCTGCGTCGATGGGCGTCGCCCCAGCAGGCCGAGCCCAGAAGTGCAGCGCCCTCGGCATGATTCGAACATGCGACGCACGGTTTAGGAAACCGACGCTCTATCCCCTGAGCTACGAGGGCGGGGATGCTGACACGACCTGGCGAGCTGTGGCGGAGTGTAGTTGCGCTGCCCTCTCACGGATCGGGCGCACGATCACCGTCACGAGGTTCGCACGGGTGCCCAGGCGAGGAACTGGTCGTGGAACCGATCACATGTGATCGAACGGACGACCAGTGTGTGGGCGCTGTCGCGGCGCCGGTGCGGGGACCGCGACCGGGACGACCGCGACGACCGGTGCACAGTTGAACAATGTTCATGATTGATCCGAATGAGGGGGACGGGCGATGAGGCTTGCCGGCAAGGTGGCATTGGTGACCGGGGCGACGTACGGGATCGGAACGGCGATCCTGGAGCGCTTCGCGGAGGAAGGCGCGTCGGTGGTGTTCACCGGCCGTTCGGCCGACAAGGGCCAGGCGTTGCAGGACCGGCTTCGCGGCGAAGGGCGGGCGGTGTCGTTCGCCCAGGGCAGCGTGGCGATCGAGGCCGACGTGCAGGCGGCCATCGCGCTCGCTGTCGACACCTACGGAAGCCTCACGACGGTGGTGAACAACGCGGCGGCGACCGACATGACCACACCCGGCGGGCCCGACAGTCACGTCGAGGAGATCGCCATCGACGCCTTCGAGACCATCCTGCGCACGGGCATCTGGGGCGTGCTCTACACGTCGAAGTACGCCATTCCCCACATGAAAGCAGCCGGTGGGGGAGCGATCATCAACATATCGGCGGCGTCGAGCGTGAGGGCGATCGAAGGCCGGCCCGCCTATCAGGCCTCGAAGGGCGCCGTGAACGCGCTGACCCGCCAGATCGCCGTCGACTACGGCCCGCTGGGCATCCGGTGCAACGCCATCATCGTCGGCTTCACCCCAACTGGTGGCGAGGTGATGACCAAGATGGTCGCCAACGAGGGATTCATCTCCGCGGTGAAGAAGGCCATCCCGTCGCCCCGTCTCGGCACGCCCCGTGACATCGCCAATGGTTGCCTCTACCTGGCGTCGGAGGAGGGCGAGTACGTCAACGGCGTGCTCCTCCCGATCGACGGTGGCCTCACCTGCAAGCTCGGTGTGCCCGACACCTCCGCCTTGAGCGCCATCGGCGAGGGCTGAGCGCCGTGCCGCTCGACATCTCGCCTCACCTCGATCCGGCCACCTGCGCCGTGGTCAACATGGAGTGCCAGCAGGGGCTGCTGGGCGACTCGTCGATCCTGCCCGGCCTGGCGCGGGCGGCAGAGCACGTGGGCCTCGTCGCCAACCTGGCCCGGCTGTTCGATGCTGCGCGTGGTGCGGGCGTCCGGGTCTATTACTGCACCGACGAACGCCGGTCCGACGGGTTCGGTTTCGCCCGCAACACGCTCGTCCATCTGCGCATGCGTGATGGCGCCAACGAGGGGATGGGCGGTCACGGCCCGGTCATGCCCGAGATCGCGCCACGGCCCGAGGACGTGGTGTTCCGCAGGGAGCAAGGGCTCACGGGCTTCTACGCCACCGGGCTCGATCCGTACCTGCGCAACACCGGCGTCACCACGCTGATCGTCACCGGTGTCTCGCTCAACATCGCCGTGGTGGGCACCGCCATCGAGGCCATGAACCGCGGCTTCACGGTCGTCGTGCCGAGCGACTGCGTTGCCAGCGACCCGCCCGAGTATGCCGAGACGTTGCTGCGCTACACGATCCGCAACATCGCTTATGTCGTGGCGTCACAGGCGATCATCGACGTGTGGAAACCGTCCTGAGCGCGTCTCGTGCCGCTGCGGCCCTGCGGCTGCAAACATGTACCCGACTGAAGCAGACTCCCGTCCGACGAGGCCCCGCTGGGGTCCGAACATCGGAGGCGACGCCGTGACGATGACCATTCCCTCCGCCACCGAGCTTGACGACCAGGTCGACGTGATCCTCGACGACCTGCCCGATGTGGCCGCGGCCTTGCATGAGATGCGAGCGCGCAAGCCGGCCTTGTGGGCCAAGGGTTTCGGCCAGCCCGCCCTGTTGCTGCTCACGCACGAGCTCGTCAGCGCGGCGATGAAGGACGAGGAGACCTTCCCGTCGGCCGAGTTCTACGGCAACGTCGTCACCGACGTGCTCGGGCGCAATCTGCAGTGCATGTTCGGGGAGGAGCACCGACTCAACCGGGCGCTCGTCTCGCCAGCGTTCCGGCAGCGGTTGATGCCAACGCTCGTTCCGCCGCTGCTCGAGCCGATCGCCCACGAGCTCATCGACCGCTTCGTGCACACCGGGCGGGCCGATCTCGTGGCCGACTTCACCAGCCGGTACCCGTTCATCGTCATCACCAGACTCCTCGGGCTCCCTCGCACCTCCGAGGACGACATCAAGCGCTGGGCGCTCGGGATGCTCGACATCCAGAACAGTCACGACAACGCAATGCAGTGCTCGCACGAGTTCATGGCGTTCGTCGAGCCGATCCTGCAACAGCGCCGCACCGATCCGGGCGACGACCTCATCTCGACGCTGGCCACCACCGAGGTCGAAGGCCAACAGCTGGGCGATGAGGAGATCTTCAACTTCTTGCGCCTGCTGTTCCCCGCCGGGGCCGACACGACGTACCTGGGCCTCGGCAGCACACTCCACTCGTTGCTCACCCATCCCGATCAGATGGCCAAGGTGCTCGCCGATCCCGACGGGATGTGCCGCTCGGCGTCGGAAGAGGGCGTGCGACTCAACCCGCCGACCGCGTGGATCCCGCGAATCAACCCGCGCGACGTCGTCTGGCACGACATCCCCATTCCCGCCGGCGCGCCCATGTTCCTCGGGATCATGGCCGCCAACCGTGACCCGGCCGTGTATCCCGACCCCGACCGCTTCGACGTCGAGCGCCGCCCGACCTCGGTGATGACGTTCGGTTTCGGGTTGCACTTCTGCCTGGGCGCGGCCCTGGCCCGAGCCGAGCTCGATGTCGCGCTGCGCGTCATCCTCGAGCGACTCCCTGACCTCCGGCTCGTCGACGATCCCGGCGTGCGCATCACGGGCACGATCCACCATCTCCTCCGGGGCCCGAACCGGCTCCCGGTCACGTTCACGGCGCCTCGGTGACCGGCGCCGACCCCGGCGGCGGCGCTATGGGCACCACCTCGGGCACAGGTGCTCCGCTACCGGCGTTCGGGCTCTACCACGACTTCCGCAACCCGCCCCGCTGGGCGCTGCCGTGGGACCGGTACTACGGCGAGATCCTCGACCAGCTCTCCTGGGCCGAAACAGAGCTCGGGTTCACGAGCACGTGGATCTCCGAGCACCACTTCGTCGACGACGGATACACGCCGTCGCCGCTCACGCTGGCCGCGGCGATCGCCGTGCGCACGCAGCGGATGGAGATCGGCACCAGCGTCGTGATCCTGCCCTTGGCGCATCCTGTCCGCCTCGCCGAGGACGCCCTCACGGTCGACGCCCTCTCGGGAGGACGGTTCCGGCTCGGGGTCGGGGTCGGCTACCGGCCCGAGGAGTTCGCGGCGTTCGGCGTGCCGCTCGACGGCCGGTGGGCCCGGACCGAGCAAGCGCTGCACGTGCTGCGCGCGGCGTTCGACGGCCGCCCGATCGAAGTGGACGGCTACCCCGAGTTGGCCGGGCTCACCGTGACGCCCGGCCCGCTCGACGACGTCCGGGGCGGCCCGGAGCTGTGGCTGGGAACCTTCGGCCCCAAGGGGATCGACCGAGCGGCCCGCTACGCCGACGGCTTGCTCGGGCCCATCCCGGCACTGTGGCCGGCGTACGCGCAGGCCTGTGCGCGTCACGGCCGAACACCCCGGGTGGCCGTCGGCTACCACTGGATCTTCGGCGACGATCCCGAGCGCGAGCTGCACCGCGTCGCGCCGTACGTGATGCACCAGGTGAACGAGTACGGCGACCGGGGCGCCTACGGGCCGGGTTGGATCCCGGTCGAGACGGTGGACGAGCTGCTGGCCCGCACGCCCTACGAGCTCGTCGACGTCGACGAGATGACCCGTCAGATCGTCGACGCCGCCCGGACCGGCTTCGTGGAAGACATCCACTGCTGGACCCGGTTCCCGGGTGAGCCCATCGCCTGGGCCAACGAGCGGCTCGAGCATTTCGCCCGTCGGGTCGTGCCGGCCGTCGCCGCGGCCCTGGCCTGACCCCGAACCATTCCAACTGTCAGCGTGGCGGCCCGGATACGGCCCCTCACGCTGACAGTTGCGGCTGGAGTCACAGCGACGTGAGCCACTCCTCGACGCTGCTCACCATGTGTCCCACGTCGTCGCTCGTCAGGCCGTGGTGCAGGGGCAGCGAAAGGGCCCGGTCCATGACGCGGTCGCACTCGGGAAGGCCGTCGGCCGGGGCCCGGTGCTCGATCGCAGCGAAGCCGGGCTGGCGCAGGATGTTGCCCGTCCACACCATGCGGGTGGGGATGTTGCGCTCGACGAAGAACTCCTGCACGGCCGTGCGGTCGATGCCGTCGGCGAGCAGGAACGGGTAGCGCATCCAGGTCGTCTCGGCGCCGTCGACCGTCCGTGGCCGCACGACCTTGTCCTCGTGGGCTGCGAGCACGTCGTCGATCGCCCGGTGGGTCGTCTGGCGACGCCGGTTGAACTCGGGGAGCTTGTCCATCTGCACGAGCCCGTAGGCGGCCATGATCTCGGAGGGCTCGAAGTTGTAGCCCATGTCGTCGAACACGAAGATCAGGTCGTAGGGCGTGCCGTCGGCGAGCGGGCCGAACCGGTCGGCAGTCCCCTTGCGGCTGCCGAACAGGTAGGTCTCGGACCGGCGGCCCCAGCGGCGACGCACGAGCGTCTGGTCGTACCACTCGGGATCGTTCACGGCGATCATGCCGCCGTTGCCCGCTGCGGTCATCGAGTGGGTGCGGGCGAAGCTGGTGACGACGATGTCGGCCCGCAGGCCCGTCCGGGTGCCCCGCAGGTGCGAGTCGAGGACGTCGCAGCTGTCCTCGACGACGAGGAGGCCGTGGCGGTCGGCGATGGCCCGGATGGCGTCCCAGTCGGGGATGTTGCCGCACAGGTTCGGAGCGAGGATCGCCTTGGTACGAGGGCCGATCATGGCGCCGATCTTGGCCGGGTCGATCTGGTAGGTGTCGGCCTCGATGTCGACGAACACGGGGACGATCCCTGAGCGCACGAGCGGCGCGACGTCGCTCGAGAACGTGAGCGGCGACGTGATCACCTCGTCGCCCGGCTCACAGCCGAGCAGGTCGACCGCGAGCCACAGGGCCGAGGTGCCGGAGTTCACCATCACACCATGCGCCTTGGCGAGCAGCTCGGCGCCGCGTCGCTCGAACTCGGCGACGCGTGGACCCAGATCGAGCAGCCCGCTGCGGAGCACCTCGAGGACGGCCTCGATCTCGCGCTCGTCGTGCACCGGTCCGGCCTCGGTCACCTTGTGCACTCGCGATGCAGTCATGGTCGGCTCCTCGCTCGGGCTCGTCGGATCGGGTTCCGGTGAGCGGAACCGGTCGCGCAGCCACGAGACTCGGCCGCGGAGGGCCCCATGCGCAAGCACGGTCCGTCAACGCCCGGCCTACCCGTACCGAAAGGGAGCCCGCCATGAGCACCGTCGAGATCGAGCGGATCGAGCCGCACATCACGATCATCAGGCTGAACCGGCCCGAGCGCTTGAACGCCTTGAGCTTCGAGCTCGTGACCGACCTGCACGACGCGCTCGACACGGTCGGAAACGACCCGCAGACCAAGGTGGTGATCCTCACGGGGGCCGGACGGGGCTTCTGCGCGGGCCTCGATCTGAAGGACTGGGGAACGCCTCCCGAGGCGGGACAGCATCCTCACCGCAACGCCGGGACCGACGCCCAGACCTACATGTCGAACCTGACGGTGCACATGCGCAACACCCCACAGGTGATCATCGCCGCGATCAACGGCGCCGCCTTCGGGGGTGGCCTGGCGCTGGCCTGCGCGGCCGACATCCGCATCGCGAGCAGCGCCGCTCGACTCTGCTCGGCGTTCATCCGCACGGGCTTGTCGGGCACCGACATCGGCATCACCTACCTGCTGCCACGCCTCATCGGCAACGCCCGGGCCTTCGACCTCATCCTCTCGGGGCGCGACATCGACGCCGCGGAGGCACTCCAGATGGGGTTGGTCTCGCAGGTCGCTCCGGCCGCTCACCTCGACGAGCGGGTGCTGGCCTACGCCCGGGTGCTGGCCGGCCACACGCGCTCGGGGCTCTTCTCGACCAAGGACGTGCTCTGGCACAACATCGAGGCGCCGAGCCTGCAGAGCGCACTCGCGTTGGAGATCCGCAACCAGAACAGCATGCAGCACGCACCCGATGTCAAGGAGCACATGGACGCCTACCGTCGACGCACCACGGGCGCCGATACTTGACGAACTCGCCCAGCGCGCGAGCCCCACGCGGCCCCTTTTCGAGTGTGTGACGATTCTGGTCACGCGGAGCGGTCGATAAATCGCTTGACGTCAGGTGCGCGAAAGTGGTTTCTTGTGTGCTGACGCCCGCGCCGCTCGCGACCGCTCGCGTCGATCACGTCCCACCGACTCGTCGACGGCAACCCGTCGATCACCCCAGGAGCACTCCCGATGGCAGCACTGGTTCTCGGCACGAGCGAACGGCGCACCAGCGTCGCCACGCGCCCGTGCGCGGGAGGCCAGTCCAGCCCGGCCGGTGCGACCGGGTCGACGACGTTCTGGTCGGCGATCGACCGAGGGCGCGGCACCGCCTCAGCGTTCGGGCTCGATCTCGGCCTCGGCCTCGGTGTGGCGGCGATGCATGCCAAGCGCAGCACCGCCGGCTCCTTCCGACCGATCGCCATCGCCACGGTCAATGCCCCCAAGGCCATGGCCTACCCGTACCGCCGGCCTCCGGATCCGAGTTCCCCGTAAGTCCTTCCAGGACCAGGGTTCCGCTCCAGAGGCCGCCGGGAAACCGGCGGCCTCTTCTTTTTTTCCACACACCCGACCACCCGACCACCCGACCACCGAGCACTGAAGAGAGCGAACGATGTTCCCCATCGCCACCATCTCCGACGACCGCATCGACGGCCGCATCGACGGCCGCACCGCCGAGCAGTACGAGCCCGAAGGTCAGTTCCGCACCCGTCAGCCCGACTGGTGGGTCGAGGCCCGCTGCAACGACGGCAACGGCACGCTGCTCGGTCTGTTCTTCTCCGAGCAGATCGACGACATCAACCTGGCCAAGGCCATCTGCGAGCGTTGCCCGGTCGCCCGGGCCTGCCTCGACGGAGCTCTCGCCCGACGGGAGGCCTGGGGGGTCTGGGGAGGCCAGATCATCATGCGGGGCAAGGTGATCCCGACCAAGCGCAAGCGTGGTCGGCCGCCCAAGTGCCGGCCCGCTCCCGTCGACCCGGCGGTGGCGGTCCCCCACGGACCGATGATCGCCGCTGCCCTGCGGGACCGGCCTGAGGTCGAGGAGCTCCCCGAGCTCCAGACCGCCTGAGGCCTGACGCTTCATCCGCCTGACGGCAGCGCCGGAGTGACGCTCAGACGAGCTCCGGCCTGCCGCGGGTCAATCGCGACCGGGTCAATCGCAGTCCCACGGTTACAGGCGTTGGGCGATGTGGTCGATGGCCCGGGCGAGGATCTCGACGTCGGACGGCTCGATCGCCGGGAACAGCGCCACTCGGAGCTGGTTGCGGCCGAGCTTGCGGTAGCCCTCGGTGTCGACGATCCCGTTGTGGCGCAAGGTTGCCGAGACCCGATCGGCCGAGACACCGTCGATGAGGTCGATGGTGGCGACGACCGTCGAGCGCTGCGCTGGGTCGACGACGAACGGGGTGGCGATGGCCGACCGCTCGGCCCAGCCGTAGATCGCTGCCGCCGATTCCTCGCAGCGTCGGACGGCCCATTCGAGCCCGCCGTTCGACAGCATCCACTCGAGCTGGTGCACGAACAGGAAGATCGTGGTCAGCGCCGGGGTGTTGAGCGTCTGGTCCTGACGCGAATTGGCCAACGCAGTGCTGAGATCGAGGGTGCGGGGGATCCAGCGCCCCGACGCCGAGATGCGCTCGATGCGCTCGACGGCGGCCGGCGACAGCGCAGCGCAGAACAGCCCTCCGTCGCTGGCGAAGACCTTCTGGGGCGCGAAGTAGTACACGTCGAACTGGCTGGGGTCGACGCGCAACGCTCCCGCCGCCGAGGTGGCGTCGACGACAACGAGCCCGTCCATCCCCGGCTGGCGCACGATGGGCATCATCACACCGGTCGAGGTCTCGTTGTGGGTGAGGGCGTAGACGTCGACATCCGGCGTCGGGTGGGGGAGCGGGTGCGTGCCCGGTCCGGATTCGATGATCTCGGGCGGATCCAGATGGGGCGCGGCTGCGACGGCGCCCGCGAACTGCGACGAGAACTCACCGAAGCAGAGGTGCTGGCTGCGACGCTCGATCAGTGACGAGATCGCGGCGTCCCAGAACAGTTGCGATCCACCGTTGCCCAGGATCACCTCGTAGCCCTCGGGTAACGCGAGCAGCTCGGCGACGCCGTCGCGCAGTCGACGCACCATCGACTTCACGGTGTCGCGGCGATGCGAGGTACCCAGATAGCTGCCTGCGGCTTCTCCAAGCGCGGCAACGGCTTCGGGCCGGACCTTCGAGGGCCCGGCGCCGAAGCGACCGTCGGACGGGCGCAGCTCGGCGGGCAGGACGATCGGGCTCGTGTCGCTCATCGACCCTGACTTTCGCCGCCGGCTCGGCACGGTCACGAATCCTGCCCCTGCCCGACGCCAGGGCCGGGCAGGGGAACCAAGCAAATGCGTTCTCGCAGCGGCCGATCGGTCAGTCAGACTGGAGCCATGACGAGCCCGACCGGTCACCCGTCCCGCACCCGAGTCTCGCGTCGCGTCGGAGCGATCGCGCCTTCGGCCACGCTGGCCGTCGACGCCAGGGCCAAGGCGCTCAAGGCTGCGGGCCACAACGTGATCGGCTTCGGCGCCGGCGAGCCCGACTTCCCGACCCCCGACCACATCGTCGAAGCGGCGATCGCGGCATGCCGCGACCCCAAGTTCCACCGGTACACGCCCACGAGCGGCCTGCCCGAGCTCCGCGACGCGCTGGCCAAGAAGACGCTTCGCGACTCGGGGTATGCGGTCGAGCCGTCACAGATCCTCGTCACCAACGGCGGCAAGCAGGCGATCTACAACGCGTTCGCTGCGCTCCTCGATCCGGGCGACGAGGTCATCGTGCCCGGGCCGTACTGGGTCACCTACCCCGAGGCCATCACCCTCGCCGGCGGCGTGCCCACCGTGATCGCCACCGACGAGTCGACCGGCTTCAAGGTGACGCTCGATCAGCTCGAGGCGGCGGTCACCGAGCGCACGAAGGTGGTGCTGTTCGTGTCGCCTTCGAACCCGACCGGCGCCGTCTACTCGCCCGAGCAGGTCGAGGCCATCGGCCGGTGGGCGCTCGATCGGGACCTGTGGGTGCTCACCGACGAGATCTACGAGCACATCACCTACGGCTCGCACCGGTTCGTCTCGATGCCCACGGTCGTCCCCGAGCTGGCCGAGCGCTGCGTGGTGGTCAACGGTGTGGCCAAAACCTACGCCATGACCGGCTGGCGCGTGGGCTGGATGATCGGACCCAAGGACGTCATCGACGCCGCGACCAACCTCCAGTCCCATGCCACGTCGAACGTCTCGAATGTCGCCCAGGTCGCCGCGCTCGCCGCGGTGTCGGGGAGTCTCGACGACGTGGCCCGGTTCCGTGAGGCATTCGACCGTCGTCGCCAACGCATCCACGGCATGCTCAACGAGATCCCTGGCGTCACCTGCGTCGAGCCCGAAGGTGCCTTCTACGCCTTCCCGTCCTTCGCCGGCGTGCTCGGACGGGAGATCCGCGGTCGGCGACCGTCCTCGACGCTCGAGTTGGCCGATCTGCTGCTCGACGAGGTGCGGGTCGCGATCGTCCCCGGAGAGGCCTTCGGGGCCCCCGGATACGCGCGGATGTCCTACGCGCTCGGCGATGCCGACCTGGTGGAAGGTGTCGAGCGCATCGCTGCTGTACTGGGCGAAGGAGTCTGATGTCTCGCAGAAGAGTTCCGGGTGCGCGTGCCGACACTGTGGGTAGAGAGCCCAGGGACACGCTCCTGGCCGTGTTCTGCAGGGATGGGGAATGAGCGCCGTCCCGCCCCGGTTCCCGATGGCGTGCTGGCGTGCTTGATGATTGACGACGACCGACCGAGCCCCGATGTCGACGATGCCGACCACGTCGGCGATGGCGATGGCGATGGCGATGGATCCGACGATCGCGAGGTGACGCGGAGAGCGCAGGCCCCGCCGGTGTCGCCCGAAGAGCGGCGGCAGCGTTTCGAGGAGTGGATCGTTCCTGAGATCGCCTTCCTGGCCCGTGTGGCCCGATCGATGTCGAAGAGTGCAGCGGAAGCCGAAGATCTCGCCCAGGACACGCTCCTCAAGGCTTTTCGGGGCATCGGTCAGTTCGACGGCCGCTACCCGCGGGCCTGGCTGTTCCGCATCGCCCGCAACACGGCCATCAACCGCGACCAGCGCAGCCGGGAACGCCTGCTCGGCGCGGACGACGACCTCGACCGTCGTCCCGGTACCGGCTCCGAATCGGCTGACCCCGGTGACATCCTCGTGGAGCCGATCTACGACGAGGTCCTCGAACGGGCGCTCGACGAGCTGCCGCCCGCGTTCCGTCTCGTCATCGACCTCGTCGACATCGGCGGGTTGCGCTACCAGGAAGCCGCCGACCTCCTCGAGATCCCGGTGGGCACCATCATGAGCCGTCTGCACCGGGCCCGGAATCGGCTGCGGGCGGCCATCGCCGGCACGGCGCTCGATCGTTCGGAGATCGCCGTCGATGAGATGGTCGACGTGGAGCCCCGGTCGTGAGAGTTCTCGTGCTCGTCCCCGGCTCACCCGCGTGGCGGCGACGTCGGGCCCTCGAGCGATGTCGGGCCTCAGCCGCCCACATCCAAACCCTGCTCGACCAGGAGCTGTTCCCGAGCGAGTTCGAGGCCGACGTTCGCCAGCACGTGCACGATTGCCCGCCGTGCGCCGCCGAGGCCACGGTGATCGCCGATCTCAAGATCGCCATCGTCCGGGTCTCCCAACGCGGCGACGCCGAGCTGGCTGAACGCCTCCGCCGCGTCGCAATCGAGCTCTGCGAAGACTGCTGAGCCTGATCCGGGCAGACGCGAGTTTTCGACACGCATCCGTCACATTCAGGCTCAGGTTTGTTACCATCTGGTAATCCAGGCCTGGAAGATCGACCTGTGGCACCCCGGAGCGGACCGGGGTGACCGTCGGAGATCTCGCCGGGTCCCATCACAGCAAGGGGAACACATGAAGAAGTGGTTCAGACTGCTCGTACCGATCGCCGCCGTGGCGCTGCTCGCAGCAGCGTGCGGTGACGACGACGATGACGTGGCGACAACCGATGAGACGGCGGCCCCGGCCGCTGCCGGCGTCGTCTGTGCCGACCCGCTCACCATCGCGTTCTTCGGCGCGCAGACCGGTGACGCCGCCAACCTCGGCCTGAACGAGTCGCGGGGCGCCGAGTTGGCGATCAACGAGTTCAACGCCGCCAACCCGGCGTGCCAGATCGGCTACAAGGCGTTCGACTCGCAGGGCAACCCCGACAACGCACCGGCGCTGGCCCAGCAGGCTGTCGATGAGGCCGCAATCGTGGCCATCGTCGGCCCCGCCTTCTCGGGCGAGTCGCGCACGGCCAACCCGATCTTCGAGGCCGCTGGTCTTCCGATCGTGACGCCGTCGGCATCGGCTCCCGACCTGTCGACGCTCGGTTGGACGATCTTCCACCGTCTGATCGCCAACGACGACTCGCAGGGTCCGGCCATCGCCGCGCACATCGCAGGCGAGCTGGCGGCCGCGAAGGTTGCCGTCATCGACGACAACTCGGAGTACGGCCTGAGCCTGGCGGAGATCGTCGCCGGGGAGCTCGAAGCCGCAGGCGTCGAGGTCACGGTGACCGACCACGTCGACCCGGCATCGCAAGACTTCTCAGCGACCGTCACCAAGGTGAAGGACGCTGGCGTCGACGTCGTCATGTACGGCGGCTACTACGCCGAGGCCGGCCGGTTGCGCAAGCAGCTCGTCGACGGAGGCGTGACGGCAGGCTTCATCTCCGGTGACGGTTCGCTCGACCCCGGCTTCATCGAAGCTGCCGGAGCCGAGGCCGCCGAAGGGGCGATCCTGACCGCTGCGGCGTTCTTCTCGCCCGACGGCTACACCGGTGGCGCCGACTTCGGGGCCAAGTTCCTGGCCGACTCGGGCTCGGCTCCGGGTCTGTACTCGGCCGAGGGCTACGACGGGGCGAACCTCATCCTCGCCGCCATCACGGCTGGGAACACCACCCGCGAGGCGATCAACACCTTCCTGAGCACCGCCAGCTTCCAGGGCATCACCAAGACCTTCAAGTTCCTGCCCAATGGTGAGCTCGACGGACCGGCGGCGATCTATGCCACCGTCGTTGAAGGCGGCGTGCTCGTGGGCGCCGGCCAGATCGGCGGCTGACGTCTGATTGTCCAGCTCGCATTGGGGCTCACTGGTGAGCGAGCCCCATCCGGGTGCATGATGTGCACGATGTGGTGACGATGGGGGCGCCTCGGCGCCCCCATCGTCGCACCGAAACTCGAGCGGTACATTCGGGGGGACCGTGATCGCGACGGTGGTGCTGGCTTCGCTTTCAGAGGGCGCGCGCCTGCTACGCGACAATTTCTGGGACTACACGGTCACCGGGGCCACCATCGGAGCGATCTACTCGCTCGTCGCGTTGGGGTACACCCTGGTCTACGGCGTGCTGCGCCTGATCAACTTCGCCCATTCCGAGATCTTCATGATCGGGACCTTCGGGGCGCTCTATGCCACGCAATGGCTGGGCTTCGATCCCGGCGATCCCAAGAAGACGGGGATTGCGCTCATCGGGGTCCTGCTGTTCTGCCTCGTCATCGCCATGGCGGTCTCAGGAGCCTCGGCGGTCGTGCTCGAGCGCATCGCCTACCGCCCACTCCGTCGACGGGGCTCGACCCGGCTCGCGGCGCTGATCTCGGCCATCGGGGCGTCGTTCGCCATCTCGGAGGCCTTCGCCTTGTGGAGGGGACGAAACTTCGAGCAGTTCCCCCGGCTCTTCGACAAGACCCACACGGTCTTCACGCTCTTCGGGTACGACGTTCGGGCCGACCAGGTGCTCATCATCCTCTCGGCGTTGTTCATGATGGTCGCCCTTGACCAGTTCGTGCGCCGGACACGTTTGGGTCGAGGCGTACGGGCCGTGGCCCAGAACTCCGAGACGGCGCAGCTCATGGGCGTCAACATCGACCGGGTGATCGTGCTCACGTTCCTGCTCGGCGGGCTCATGGCCGGCGGTGCCGCCCTCCTCGACATGGTGTTCCTCGAGCAGACCCGGTACAACATCGGCTTCATCCTCGGGGTCAAGGCCTTCACGGCGGCCGTGCTGGGAGGGATCGGCAATCTCCGGGGGGCACTTCTGGGAGGGTTCGTCCTCGGCCTCGTGGAGAACTACGGCTCGGCGCTGTTCGGCACCCAATGGAAGGACGTCATCTCCTTCACCCTGTTGGTTGCCGTGTTGATGTTCCGGCCCACGGGTCTGCTCGGTGAGAGCCTCGGAAAGGCTCGCGCATGAGCACCGTGTGGGCGTCAGTGCGCTTGAGGCGGCGCGGACCGCTGGGGATTTCGAGTTCTCTCCAGGGAGCGTGGACGGGCCTTCCCCGGGCGGCGCGGTACACGATCGGGACGGTCGGGGTGGCGTTGTTGTACCTACTCCCGGAGATCCCGCTCGGCTTGATCGAGACCCAGGGTACGAAATGGGAGTCGGTCCTGTTCTTTCCGATCCTCATCTACGTGATGATGGCCATCGGCCTCAACATCGTCGTGGGTCGGACCGGGATGCTCGATCTGGGGTTCGTGGCCTTCTTCGCCATCGGCGCCTACGCAACCGCCGTGCTGGGTGGCCTGCACGACTGGAACTGGTGGCTGGTGCTCCCGACGGGCATCGCCCTGGCCATGGCAGCCGGGGCGATCCTGGGCACGCCGACGTTGCGCCTGCGGGGCGACTATCTGGCCATCGTTACGCTGGGTTTCGGCGAAATCATCCGCCTCACGGCCAACAACACCGAGAGCATCGGCGGGCCCCGCGGCATCTCCGACATCCCCGTCCCGCCCAACGTGGGCGGCCTGGAGTTCGACAACGTCCTCGACGACCGACCGTTCTACTGGCTTGGGCTCACGCTGGTCGTGCTGATCGTCTTCATCGTGCGGCGGCTCGAACGCAGTCGTGTCGGCCGCGCCTGGACGGCCATCCGAGAGGACGAGGACGCCGCCGAGCTGATGGGCGTTCCCACGTTCACGTTCAAGCTCTGGGCGTTCGCGATGGGTGCCGGTATCGGTGGCGCGGGCGGCACGCTCTATGCGAGCCAGCACCGTCTGGCTAGCCCGGGAACGTTCCAACTCATCCTCTCGATCCTGTTCCTCGCCGCAGTGGTGCTCGGGGGATCGGGGAACCTCGTCGGCGTGATCGTCGGGGCTGCCATGATCGCCTATCTGCCGGAGCGCTTCCGTGGATTCGAGGACAAGCGGGTGATGCTCTTCGGCATCGCGCTCGTCGTCATGATGATCTTCCGGCCGCAGGGGCTGATCCCGAGCCGGAGGCGGGCTGCGGAGCTGGAGGATCCCGTCACACCGCCGGAGATGGCCGACGTTTCGACGAGTAGCCAGGAGCTGGCCGGGTACGAGCTGGGGGAGGTCTTCGGGCCCGGGACCGTGTCGCTCGACAAGCCGTTCGCACCCGATCCCAGGTCACCTGCGGGCGACGGCGACCATGGCTGAGGCGACGATCTTGAGCGACTCGCCGTCGGTAGCGTCCGCTGGCCCGGAGTCGGGCCCGGAGTCGGGCTCGGGGTCGCAGCGCCTGCTCGAGCTGAGGCACCTCACGATGCGGTTCGGCGGAGTGCACGCGTTGAACAAGGTCGACCTCCACATCGACCGCGGCGAGATCCTGGGGCTCATCGGGCCCAACGGCGCAGGCAAGACGACCGTGTTCAACGTCATCACGGGCGTGTACGACCCCAGCGGCGGCGACGTGCTCTTCGAAGGGCGTTCGATCGTCAAGCGCAAGCGCTACCAGCGCACGAAGCTCGGGATTGCCCGTACGTTCCAGAACGTCCGTTTGTTCAGCGAGATGAGCGCGCTCGAGAACGTGATGGTGGGCGTCGACGCACAGCATCACTCCAGCGTCGGGGGAGCGATCCTGCGTCTCGGCCGCCAGCGGCGCGAAGAGCGGGAGGCCCACGAGCGGGGGATGGAGCTGCTCGAGTTCATGGGCATCGCCCGTCGGGCCCACCAGACGGCCAGGAACCTGCCCTATGGCGACCAACGCCGACTCGAGATCGCCCGGGCCATGGCCACCCGCCCCAAGCTGCTGCTGCTCGACGAGCCGGCTGCGGGCTTCAACCCGGCCGAGAAGGCCGACCTCATGAGCCTCATCGGACGCATCCGCGACGACGGATACACGGTGCTGCTGATCGAGCACGACATGTCGCTCGTGATGGGCATCTCCGACCGGGTGGCCGTCCTCGACTTCGGCGAGAAGATCGCCGACGGCTCACCCGCCTCGGTGCAGGCCGACCAGCGGGTGATCGAGGCCTACCTCGGCGTGCCCTCCGACGACGAGGACCTTCTCGCGTCGACGGGTCCCGGCGCTCCAGGGGATGCCGAACATGCTGAACATGCTGAACATGCCGAGCCTGTCGGTCGTGCCGAGCCCGCCGGGGAGGGCTGAGCCATGTTGCTCGAGCTCGACGACGTCCACGTCCACTACGGCAAGATCGAAGCGGTCAAAGGGGTTTCGGTCACCGTCGACGAGGGCGAGGTGGTCACGCTCATCGGCGCCAACGGGGCCGGCAAGACCACCACGCTCAAGGCCGTGTCGGGCGTCCGCAACGTCACCGGCGGTCGCATCCTCTTCGAGGGCGCCGACATCACCAAGGTGGCGCCCCACCGCCGGGTCGAGATGGGCATCTGCCAGGCACCGGAGGGGCGGGGGATCTTCCCGGGGATGACCGTCCTCGAGAACCTCGAGATGGGCTGTTACACCCGCAAGGACCGCAAGACCGGGATCAAGGCGCGCGATCTCGAACGGGTCTACGGGCTGTTCCCGCGCCTGGCCGAGCGACGTACGCAGAGCGGCGGCACGCTCTCGGGCGGCGAGCAGCAGATGCTGGCGATCGGACGGGCGCTCATGGCCCGACCCAAGGTGCTGCTGCTCGACGAGCCGTCGATGGGCCTGGCCCCCAAGCTCATCGCCCAGATCTTCCAGATCATCACCGAGATCAGCCGCCAGGGCACCACGATCCTGCTCGTCGAGCAGAACGCCCAGCAGGCGCTGCGCCGCGCCGATCGCGCCTACATCCTCGAGAGCGGCCGGGTCGTGAAGTCGGCCGCGGCCGGCGACCTGCTCAACGACGACACCGTCCGCCAGGCCTACCTCGGCGGACTCGGCCACTGAGCCGGGGAGTCGGCGGAGTCGGCTGCGTCGGCTGCGTCGGCTGCGTCGGATGCGTCACGGAGCGGCGACGAGTCAGTGTCACGGCGCCAATGCGATATCGGTCACCTCACGCAGGATGACCCGGGTGCTGGTCTCGAGGGCTCCGGCATCGCGCTTGAGGACGGTGAGCAGCGCATCGAGGTCGGCCGTGTCCCGACAGGCCACCTGGAGCACGAGGTCGTACGTCCCGGTCACGTGTGCGGCGTGCTCGATCTGGTCGAGACGACGCAGGTTCGCCTCGAACCCCTCCGCCGGTGTGGTCGGCGCGAGCCGGACGTCGACGAACGCCCGGATCGGCCGGCCCAACGCAACGGGCGACACCACGGCCGCAACCTTGGTGACGATCCCGCTCGTCACCAGCTTCCGGTAGCGCTCGGCGGCGGCATTGGGGCTCAGGTGCACGGCCGCAGCGAGATCGCGCATCGTGATCCGGCCGTCGGTCTGCACGATACTGAGAATTGTGCGGTCGATATCGTCGATCACTGTATCTCCCTCTGGTCATCTGGGTATCCAGCTCATGAACATGGTCCCACATGCGGTCGACGGTGCAGCACACTGCGGGCATGGAACTCTCGATCGTCGCCGTAGGAGCCGTTGCCGGGGTCGCCGTCGCCACCCCCTTCGGACCCATCAGCCTCTTGCTGCTCGAGACCGGGCGCCGGCTCGGCCCTCGTCGGGGCTTCCCTGCCGCGCTCGGCGTCGCCCTGACCGATCTCGTGTACGCCGCGGTCGCCGGGCTGGGCGGGGCGCGGGCCCGGTCGATGATCGACGGGCACGAACGGGTCGTGTCGGTCGGCTCCGGGCTCGTGCTCATCGCGGTTGCTGCCTGGTGCACGGTCCGAGCCCTGGGCTCCAGAGGACCCGAACCGACCGCCGAGGTCTCCCCCCGATCCCCGGGCCGTCTCCTGACGGGCTTCATCGGGCTCACCCTCGTGAACCCTCTGACGATCGTGGCGTTCCTCGCCGTGACCACCGGCATCCGCGTCGAGTTCACCGCGGTCACGGTGCCGGTGTTCGCGCTGGTCGTCTTTGCCGTGTCGCTCGTGTGGCACACCGGGCTGGTTGGCGGGGGAGCCGTGCTGGGCCGGGTCCTGTCGCCGTCGGTGCAACGGCTGACAGCGATGGTGGGCGGACTGGCGATCGCCAGCCTGGGGATCCGTTCGCTCGTGGGCTGAGCGCAGTCGGCTGGCGCGGCTCGGCGGGCATCCACGGCGCGTGCGAGGATGGACGGGTGCGCACAGGGGCCATCGGCATCATCGGAGCAACAGGACCGGCGGGGATGGCGTTGGCGGCGAGGCTGGCCGACGCGGGCTACGAGGTCATCGCAGGGTCGCGAAGCCTCGAGCGGGCCGAGGCCGCCGTCGTCGAGCTCCGGGCCACCTGGGGCGATCGGGTGAGCCGGCTCGTGCCGGCCACCAACGAGACGGCCGCGGTCGAGGGCGAGATTGTGGTGCTGGCCACGCAGTGGGAGGGTCTCGTCGACACCGCCCGCCAGCACGCCGAGGCGTTGGCCGGCAAGGTCGTGGTCTCGATGGCCAACGCGCTCGTGAAGCAGGGACGGCAGTTCGCCGCGATCATCCCCGAGGGTGGGTCGCTGTCGGTCCAGGTGGCGGCTGTCGCCCCGGGCGCCCGCGTCGTAGCTGCTTACCAGCACCTCCCGGCCCGGGAGCTCGGCGATCTCGCTGTCGACATGCACGGTGACGTCCTCGTGTGCGGAGACGACGCCGCCGCCGTCGAGACGGTGTGCGAGATGACAGCGCGGATGCCGCGACTCCGGCCGGTCGGCGCCGGTCCGCTCGTGAACGCCGCCGGCGTCGAGGCGCTGACTGCGGTGTTGCTGACGGTCAACGTGCGGCACAAGATCCACTCGATGCTGGAGATCGTCGGGCTCCCGTGAAACCCGCATCGACCCTCATTCCGTCCCAGCAGCAGTCCCAGCACCGTTGCCGCCACCGTCGCCGCCGAGGGCTCACGTGATGCGCCTGTACGACACGGCCCGCCGCGACGTGGTGGAGTTCGCGCCGCCTCACGTCGTGCGCATGTACGTGTGCGGGATCACGCCCTACGACTCCACCCACCTGGGTCACGCAGCCACGTACCTCACCTACGACCTGCTGATCCGCCGGCTGGAGTCGCTGGGTCACGAGGTGCGCCTGGTCCGCAACTTCACCGATGTCGACGACTCGATCCTGCCCAAGGCGCGCGCTCTCGGGGTGCACTACCTCGAGTTGGCCGAGGCCGAGATGGCCCGCTTCCGGTCCGACATGGACGCCTTGGAGATGCGGCCCGCCCTGGCCGAGCCCCGCGCCACCGAGGCCGTCCCCCGCATCATCGAGCTGGTGTCGGCCCTGCTCGAGAGCGGCCATGCGTACGTGTCCGACGGGCCCGCGGGTGCGACCGTCCACTACGACGTGTCCCGCTTTCCGGCCTTCGGCGGCCTCTCGCACGCCACCACCGATGCGATGGTGGCCCTCGCTCGCGAGCGCGGCGGCCATCCCGACGATCCCCGCCTGCGGAACCCACTCGACTTCGTGCTCTGGCAGCCTTCGGCCGCCGACGAGCCGTCGTGGGACGCTCCGTTCGGGCCCGGTCGGCCCGGATGGCACATCGAGTGCACGGCCATGGCCACCGACGCCCTCGGTCCCACCCTCGACCTCCACGGCGGCGGCACCGATCTCATCTTCCCCCACCACGAGTGCGAGATCGCCCAGACCGAGGCCATCACCGGTCAGCCGTTCGTGCGCCACTGGATGCACTCGGCGATGGTCGCCTACGAGGGCACCAAGATGTCGAAGTCGTTGGGAAACCTGGTGTTCGTGAGCGAGTTGCTCAAGACGGTCGATCCGCGGGCGATCAGGCTGTCGCTGCTACGCCACCACTACCGGGCGGGCTTCGAGTGGTACGACACCGACATCGACGAAGGAACTGCGCTGCTGCGGCGGTTGCTCGCCGCTGCGGGGTGCGCGACCGGCGGCGATCCCCGACCGTACGTGGCCCGGGTCGAGGCCGCGCTCGACGACGACCTCGACGCCCCGAGTGCCTTGTCGGCATTGGACGATCTCGCGTCGGTGGTGTTGTCGGGCGGCGATCGTCGGGACGCTCCCGACGAGCTTCGTCGCATGGCCGCACTGGTTGGGGTCGACTTGGTGCGGCCGATCACACTCGCCGGACATCGCACCTGAGCCGGCGTCTCGTGGGGCGGATCGCCACGCGCGTCTTGGCCAAGAGGGCGATTGCTGTGGCGATAACCGTGGCGATGGTTCTGGTCGCCGCCTCGTGTGCTTCCGGCCCGGCGGGTCCCGAACCCGTCGGCGCGCTGTGGGCTCGACGGTCGGCCGCCGTGATGGCGTCGGATCACGTCGCGTTCATGGCCACCGTCGACCCCGAGGCGCCCGCCCCGTTCCGGCAAGCCCAGGAGCGGCTGTTCGCCGGATTGTCGAGCGTTCCCTTCGCCGTCTACGCGGTCTCTCACGACGGCGTGCGCTGGCGGCTCGACGGGTTCCCGGCCGACACGCCCGTCGTCTTCGATTCCCTGCGCTACGAGACGATCGTGCGCGACGGGAGCCGCTACGTGAGCGGGCAGGCGCCGGGCGCAGCCACCCAACTCTGGGACTACGGCCCGCTCGCTGTCGTGGAGTCGGATGCCTCGACGGTCATCGTCGCCACCGACGGTGCGGTCGTCACCGGGCGCCCGTCCGAGCTCAGCTCGATCGTTGCCGGCGCGCAGGCCTCGCTGGTCGCCGCGGGGCTCGGCCCCCATCTTCCCGAACGGGCGCTGGTGATGGCCACCCCGGTCGAGGCCCACCTGGCGGCCATCCTGCAGGTCGACGGCGACCTCTCGCGCTTCAACGCCTTCACGGTCACGGGGCCCGTGCCGTTGATCGTCGTGAACGACGCCGTCGTCGCTGGGCTCCCGGTGGCCGACCAGACCATCACCCTTGCCCATGAGCTGGTTCATGTCGTCGGTTTCGGTGTGGCCGGCGATGCCCCCCCGGTGTGGCTGCTCGAAGGGCTGGCCGAGTGGTACGCCCACGACCGACCTCCGCCCGGGCCCAGCCCGTCGCCCGGGCCCACGTCGTTGCCGTCCGATGACGAGTTCCTCTCGGCGAGCGTCGACGTGGTGCAGTCGGCGTACGGACGCGCCAGCTCGGCGATCGCGTTCCTGGCCGAGCGGCGGGGGAGCGACGCTCCGCTGCGGCTGCTCGAGGTCATCGGTGAAGGCGCATCGGAGGCCGAGGCGTTCGATGCCGTATGGGGCGGGCCGCGAGCCGACTTCGAGGCTTCGTGGGTCGAGGCCGCGTCGTGAGTCGGCACTCGGGGTGAGCCGGGGCGGGTCCAGCCTCCGGACGGGCCAGGCGACCGGCGTGGCGACCAGTAACCTCGGGCCCCGATGAGCGCTCCGATCACCATCACCCTGCCCGACGGCTCGCAACGCAACTACGACCCCGGCGTCACGGCCGGCGACGTCGCGGCCTCGATCGGTCGGCGCTTGGCGGCCGACGCCGTCGCCGCCACGATCGACGGCGAATGGGCCGACCTCTCGAGACCCATCGCCGCCGATGCCCAGGTGGCGATCATCACGCGGGCCACACCCGAGGGGCGTGAGGTGATCCGCCACTCCACGAGCCATCTCCTGGCTCAAGCCGTCTTCGACCTGTTCCCCGGGGCGCAGTACGCCATCGGGCCGGCCATCGCCGACGGCTTCTACTACGACTTCGACCTGCCCGGCGACGGTCGCTTCACCGACGACGACCTGGTGCGTATCGAGGCCCGCATGCGCGAGCTGGCGGCCCAGGACCAGCGCTTCGAGCGCTTCGAGCTCGGCCTCGAACAGGGACGGGCGCTCTTCGCCGTTGCCGACCAGCCGTACAAGCTCGAGATCATCGACCGGGTCTCAGGGGCCGACCGGGCCGGTGCCGGAGGTGCTGCCGGTGCTGGAGGTGCTGACGACGCGGTCGACGATGCGGCGGAAGGCGTTGGCGGCGGCACCGTGGGCGTGTACCGCAACGTGCGGGCCGACGGATCGGTCGCGTACACCGACTTGTGCCGCGGGCCGCACGTCCCTTCGACCAAGGCGCTCAAGGCGTTCAAGCTCACGCGGGTGGCTGGTGCCTACTGGCGGGGCGACGAGAAACGCAAGCAACTGCAGCGCATCTACGGCACCGCCTGGGAGGACCAGAAGGCGCTCGACGAGCACCTCCACCGTCTGGCTGAAGCGGAGCGGCGCGACCACCGGCGCCTGGGCGTCGAGCTCGACCTCTTCTCGTTCCCCGAGGAGATCGGCTCGGGGCTGGCGGTCTTTCACCCCAAAGGCGGCGTGATCAGGCGCGTGATGGAGGAGTATTCACGCACCCGCCACGAGGCGGCCGGTTACGAGTTCGTGTACTCGCCACACATCACCAAGTCGAACCTGTTCGAGACCTCAGGGCATCTGCACTGGTATGCCGATGGCATGTTCCCGCCCATGGAGCTCGACGGCGGCACCGACTACTACCTCAAACCCATGAACTGCCCCTTCCACATCCTGATCTTCCGATCACGGATGCGGTCGTACCGTGAGCTTCCGGTGCGGTTCTTCGAGTTCGGATCGGTGTACCGCTACGAGAAGTCGGGCGTCGTGCACGGCCTCACCCGGGTACGGGGTATGACCCAGGACGACGCCCACATCTTCTGTACCAAGGAGCAGATGGGCGACGAGCTGCGGTCGCTGTTGGACTTTGTCCTGTCGTTGTTACGTGACTATGGACTCACCGACTTCTACCTGGAATTGTCGACCAAGCCTAAGGAGAAGGCCGTCGGTACCGACGAGGAATGGGCCGAGGCCACCGAAGCGTTGCGCAGCGCTGCTTCGGAGATCGACCTCGAGCTCGTGCTCGACGAGGGCGGTGGGGCGTTCTACGGTCCCAAGATCTCGGTGCAGGCCCGCGATGCCATCGGCCGTACGTGGCAGATGAGCACGATCCAGGTCGACTTCCAGCTCCCCCAACGCTTCGAGATCGAGTACGTCGGCAGCGACAACGACCGCCACCGGCCGATCATGATCCACCGGGCCCTGTTCGGCTCCGTCGAGCGGTTCTTCGGCGTGCTGGTCGAGCACTACGCGGGGGCCTTTCCCACGTGGCTGGCGCCGGTCCAATGTGTCGTGCTGCCGGTCGCCGATCGCCACGACGACTACGCGGCCCTCGTTGTCGAACGCTTGCGGTCACAGCGGTTCCGGGCCGAGTTGGTCGACGGATCTCGGGGTGCGCTCGGTCATCGGATCCGCAACGCCAAGCTCGAGAAGGTGCCGTACATCCTCGTCGTGGGCGACAGCGATGTCGAGGCCGAGACGGTGGGCGTGAACCTGCGCGGCGGCGACCGTCCCGAGCGCGACGTGGCTCTGGCCGCGTTCGTCGATCGCATGCACGACCAGGTCGCCGAGCGTCGACTCGAGCCCGCGTGACCCCGCCCCCGCCCGAGCGCCCGCGGACACCCCGCTTCTTTGTGGCTGCGCCTGCTCCGGGCGCGGTCTTGGCCACAAAGAACGGGAGGGGTGGCAGGTGAGCCTCGACACGATCTGGGCGGGCTGGCGCTCGACGTACATCGACGCGGCGGTCGCCACGGGTCCTCCGTCGGCCGATGCGGCCGAGTGCCTGTTCTGCCGGCTCCAGCAGGGTACCGACGACGAGATGATGGTGCTGGAACGCACCCCCCACACCTTCACGGTCATGAACGCCTATCCGTACACCAACGGCCACGTGATGGTGGCCCCGCTACGACACGAGGCGTCGCTGGCCGGGCTCACGGCGCCGGGTGAGGGCCCGGCGATGTTCGCGGCGCTGCAGCGAGCCGAGGCGGCCATCCGGCGGGCGTACGACCCCCATGCGATCAACGTGGGCGCCAACCTCGGTCATGCGGCGGGTGCGGGCGTGCCCGGCCACGCCCACCTGCACGCGCTGCCCCGCTGGAGCGGCGACACCAACTTCATGACCGCCATCGCCAACACCCGGGTCATGCCCGAGTCGCTGAGCTCGTCATGGGATCGCCTTCGCGCCGCCTGGCCCGGCGTCAGCCGATGAACACCGGGTTGATGGGGCTGCCGGTGGCGCCGGTCACCTTGAGCGGCGAGACGGTCATCAGACCCTCGTAGCACTGGTCGGCTGCCAGCTCGGCCAGGTTCAGGAACTCGAGCATGTAGATGCCCGCCCGAACCAGCAGCACCTTGTGGACGATGAGGAAGTCGTTGTCGTCGAAGGGGATCACCTCGACGGCGGCATTGTCGGCCCCCACGGCCACGATGTCCTTCTCGGCCAGCCAGTCGGCCGCCGATTCGCCGATGCCGGCCTGGTCGAACCCGGCCGGGCCGCCAGCGGCGTTGTTCTGCCACCACCACTGGAGGTAGCCGGTGCGGACGAGCACGATGTCGCCAGCTCGCACCTCGACACCCTGGTTCCGTGCGGCGGCCTGCAGGTCGTCGGCGGTGATGTTGCGGCCCAGCCGCACCCATTCGCCCTCGTCGAAGTGGCGCACCATGTCGAGCATCACTGCCCGGGCCGCGAAGCTCCCCACCTTGTCGATGCTCAGCTTCTGGGCCCCCGACTGTGCCTTCATGGCCTTGGAGGACACGCCGTTGTAGTGCTGGTGGTCTTCGTACACGTGGATGAGGGCGTCCATGTGCGACGTGGTGTGCGAGGCCATCACGAGGACGTCCTCGTGAGCGCCGGTGCCGGGCTTGGCGCCGTAGATGTCGTAGATGCCGTCGTCGGTGGAGTCCTGCAGCGTGAGGCGCATGGGGGTGCCGCGGTAGTCCATGAGCGGCACGCCGTGGCCCTGGATGGGGATGCCGAGGCTGTAGGTCTTGCCGGTGCGGATGGACCCCGCCGCAGCCTTGACGACCTCGGGAGTCAGCAGGTTCAGCGCACCCAGCTCGTCGTCGGCTCCCCAGCGGCCCCAGTTGTTCACACCCATGTGCTGCGCTCCCTGTCGTCGATGCCGATACCGGGGTCAGTCTGTCGCGCCGCTCGCCCGTCCGCACGGTCTTCACGGTCTCCACGGTCTCCACGGTTTGCCCCGACCGAGCCGGGGCGGCGACGCTGGCGCCAATGGCACACGAAGACGTCACCACGGTCGACACCGAGCCCGAAGGCGACGTGCTCCCGGCCGAGCTCGACGTCACCGGGCTCGTCGGGCCCTACCAGTTCCCCAACATCAAGCGCCGCCGCACGGCGGGCACCCTGCACCTGATCGTCGCTGCGCTGTGCGCCGGCGGCTGGCTGCTGTCCGACAACCGGGGCCTGGCGATGGTGGCCGTGCTGCTCGGGGTGATCGGGCTCTACCACCACGTCACAGCCTGGGACGTGAAGCTCGACGAGACCGACGCCCTGGTGATCGCCACCCGAACCGTGGGCTTCCCGGTCGGGCACGCCTCGGCCGGCATGGCCTGGCGGGGCTGGCGCAGCCGCCCCGAATGGCGGATCCTCCTCTACAGCGCCGACGAGCCGCCGTCGAAGCGAGGCCTCGTGCAAGTCGACGCCTTCAGCGGCCGCGTCAACGGCACCATGACCCAGGACAACCCCGAAGACTGGTCCCAGTTCTCATAGCGCGGTTCCCCACCGTGGTCGACCGCTTCACGGTGGGACCCGAGGGTGACCCATGAAGCAGCAGAGGTACCTGCGGACACGGGGTGGGCTACGCGATCGGTGTGGCCGAGCGGCTCCGAGCCGAGGGCTCCGTCCGCTGACCGTCAGGCGGCGATGAGGCGGATCGGGACACCTCGGTGGGTGGCGGCCTCGAGGAGCGGTGGGTTCTCGTCGGCGGCAGCGAGGCACAGCTCGGCCTCGAGGTGCTCGGCCGCGGCCAGAGCTTCGAGCGTGAGCAGGTTCAGGCGCAGGCCGTCAGCAACCAGTTGCGCCATCGGCCAGGCCAGCTCACGAAGCGAGACGAGCCCGACGGAATCGGGCAGCGCGGTGATCGCCCGGACGGCGGCCGCGCCCATGCCGGGGTAGGCGTCGCCGAGCGATCTCGACATGACGCCGGTCACCGTCGGGTTGGCGAGCGCTCGGCCGAGGCGGTGGTACCAGAGCCCGGTCGTCGACAGTCGCCCTCCCCTCGGGCGCAACGCGGCGGGTTCGTCGCCCAGGATCATGCGCAGCAGGAGGTGGTCGTCGATGACGATGTCGCCGCGGCTCACTGGCTCACACCGCTGAGGGGTTCACACCGCTCACAGGCTGACACCGCTCAGACGAGGTCGGGATCGTCGGCGGCGACCGACGCGGCCAGCGCCTGGTAGCCCCCGGCAGCTTCGACCGCGCTGTGCAGGAGCGACCGGAGCCCGCCCCGGGCGGCTGGGACGATGAGGAGGGCCTCGCCCAGGTCGACGACCTCGACCGAGCCGCCCTCGACGAGCTCCCACCGGCGGCGAGCCTCGGCCGGCAACGCCATCTGGCCTCGTCGCGACACCCGGAACTCCGAGATCGACATCTGGCGAATGTACACGTCCACAAGGTGCTTTGACACGGTTGCCTTGTCGCCGGTTGCGACGGTTTCGACGGGTCAGGGGTTCGGATCGCCGTGGGCCATCGGAGGCAGGAACGCCTTGATGATGGCGTCGTTCGACTGCCAGCCCGTCCCTCGCTTGAGGATGAGTTGGGCGTCGCGGAGCCGGTTCAGGTCGCGGCTGAGCGTTCTGGGACCGGCCTTGGCGTAGAGCGCGGCCAGCTTCGGGGTCAGGCCGCTGAGCTCGGAACGCGAGATGACCTTGCCAGACCTCATCGCCAGCACGAGTGCCCGCTGGCGTTCGCGACTCGGGCTCGTGGGGAACAGCCCCATGGTCTCGTGCACGAAGTTGGTCCACGTCACGCTGAGTTGCTGCTCGCGCACGCTGGCGATCTGGTCGCGGACGCCATCGACGAAGCCCTGGAGCGCATAGGCCAGGAAGTTGGTGGTGCGACCGGTCCGGCTCGACTCGCCCAGCTCCCGGTAGTACCGGTCCCGGGTCAGGTTGTAGTGATTCGACAGGAGATGGGCGGCCGGGAGTGGGACCATCCCGCACCGGGCGAAGATCAGGAACTCGAGCAGCCGCGCCGTTCGCCCGTTCCCGTCGCCGAAGGGATGGATCCAGGCGATGTAAAGATGCGCGTAGACGGCCGACGCCACAGCCAGCGCGAACTGGATCTCAGGATCGCGCGAGCGGAACGTGTCGCCTTCGAGCCATTCAGCGAGGCGCTCGACGAGGTGCCCGCAGTTTTCGGCGGGTGCGCCGCGATACCCCGAAACCGTCACGGAGTAGTCGCGTACCCGGCCCGGGACCACGTGGGCCTCGAACTCGGTACCTTCGAGGATCTGGCGGTTGTACCCACAGATCAGTGCCGACGTGACTGGCAGCTGTTCGCCGAGCATCACCTGGGCGTCGATGTTCGTGAGCGCGTCGAGCACGTTTTGGACCTCGCGCTGTTGGTACGCCCGCGACGGCGGCGCCGTGAACGTGCCGTGCAAGATGCCGGCCACCTGGTCCTCAGTCAGGGTGTTGCCCTCGATCGCCGTCGTTGCCTGGGCGCCCTTGACCAACGTGACCTCATACAGCTGACGGGCGATGTCGGGCCGAAGGGGCGTCCCGGCCAGGTGCTCGCATTTCGATCGAGCCTCGCCGAGGAGCATCCAGGTGCTCGGTCCGAGATCGTTGATGTCGGTGGCCTTGAACGTGATCCAGGGATGCGACTCCTCATATCGATTCACAAGCATGAACTTACTATCAACCCCCTGTTCTGACCACTTGAGTGTCCGTGGCGGTGACGGGTCTGGTTGGCCGTGGATTCGTGAACGAGCCGACGGGAGGAAATCCCGAGCTGACCAACGGCCGTGTCGGGTGCAACGATCGGGACCGTGGACCCACGCTCTGCGCACGAGCCGCTCGATGCCTTCGAACCGCCCGACCGCCATCTCGTCGCCCGCGGGGTCGGGCGGCGCTACGGGCGTACGGTCATCCTCGAGGGTGTCGACCTCGAGGTGCACGCGGGCCAGGTCGTGGCGCTCACCGGCGAGAACGGCGCGGGCAAGACCACGCTCCTGCGCATCTGCGCCGGCCTGCTTCGCGCCCACACGGGGACCGTCGGTGTGCGGGGACGCATCGGGTACTGCCCCCAGGCCGCCGGGCTGTTCGAGCTGCTCACGGCTGATGACCACCTGGTGATGTTCGGCCGGGGCGCGGGGATGGGTCGCGACGAGGCGCTCCGCCGCGGACGGGCGATCCTGGGCGAGTTCGACTTCCCGCTCCGCGAGAAGCTCGTCACCCGCGATCTCTCGGGGGGGACGCGACAGAAGCTCAACCTGGCCTTGGCGTTGCTCGCCGATCCGAGCGTGCTGCTCCTCGACGAGCCCTACCAGGGTTTCGACCACGGGACCTACATCAACTTCTGGGACCACTGCGAGACGTGGCGCCGAGCCGGCAAGGCGGTGGTCGTCGTGACCCACATGTTGGCTGAGCTCGATCGGGTCGATCGGGTCATCGAGCTGCCGGCGCATCCGTCGCGGGCCGAGCGTTCCCCATGAACTCGCTGCGACGGGTCGTGACGATGGCCGAGATGCACGGGCGCGACCTCCTGGGTCATCACGTCGCGATCGGGTTGCTCATCGTGTTGCCCTTGAGCTTCTACCTCTCGGCGGCGAGTGAGACGAGCGATGGGAGCTCGGATGCCTTCGTCGCCGGCGGCGTGGGCATGGCGTTCTCGATCGCGGGGGCGACGCTGTTCTCGGTGCTGTCGTCGCGTGAGGTCGATCAACGGCTGCTGCTGTGCGGCTATCGCCCGATCGAGCTGCTGCTCGGACGGCTGCTGTTCCTCGGACCGTTCGGGCTGGTGATCGCCGTCGGCTTCGCGACGTTGATGGGACTCGTCTCGCATCCCGAGCGTCCGTGGCTACTCGGGTTCGCCGTGGTGACGGTCGCGTTCCAGGCCGTTCCCTTCGGGCTTGCAGTCGGAGCGGCGCTGCCTCGCGAGCTCGAGGGGACGTTGGTGCTCATCGGGGTCGTGGGAATGCAACTCGCCGCGAGCCCCGACGCTCTGGCGTCGAAGCTGCTCCCGTTCTACGGCCCGAGGCAGCTCGTCGACGTCGGCGCCGGCGGTGACGGAGCGATCACCGGCCCGCTCCTGCTGACGGTGGGCTACGGGCTGGCGTTGCTGGTCGTCGCCCGGATCTTCCTGGCTCGGCACATCACCATCGAACGTCACGGAGACGTCCCACCGTCGTGATCCGGTCGCGGCGTGCCGTGAGCGTGTGAGCCTGCCCGAGCGTCAGCAGGTCAGCGTCCCGGCGGGCCGGGCGGGGTCGCGCACGAGCGCTTCGTCGATGGGCTCGATGGGCTCGATGGGCTTGGATGACGCTGACGGGTTCACGGTCGTGACCTCGATCAGCCGCCGAGGATGCGGGCGAGCTTCTTGATCTCACCCTTGTTGTCGGCGAAGGCGTCGTAGCCCGTCTCGTCACGGATCTCGGCGAGCCGGTCGCGAACAGCCTCGGCGGTGAGCCCACGGTCGTAGATGCCCTGGGTCAGTCCGACGAAGAACCGGGCCACGGTGCCGCCAGCGCAGGAATACACCTCGCCGGTCACCTCACAGGCCTCGGACGCGAGATAGGCCACCACCGGGCTCACCAGCGCCGGATCGATGGCGCTCGTCAGGTCGCCCATCAGGCCGTCGGTCATGCGGGTGGCGGCGACGGGGGCGATGGCGTTGACCCGGATGTTGTACTTGGCGCCCTCGACCGCCAGCACGTTGGTCATCCCGACGAGGCCCATCTTGGCCGTGCCGTAGTTGGTCTGGCCGAAGTTGCCGAGGATCCCGGCGTTCGACGCGGTCATCACGATGCGCCCGTAGTTCTGCTCGCGCATGCAGATCCAGGCCGGCCTCGTGACGTTGAACGCCCCCTTGAGGTGCACGTCGAACACAGCGTCGACGTCGGCCGGCTCCATCTTGGCGAACGTCTTGTCGCGCAGGATGCCCGCGTTGTTGACCACGATGTCGATCCGGCCGAAGGCATCGATGGCCGCCTGGACGATCGCGGCGCCGCCCTCGGGGGTGGCGACGCTGTGGCCGTCGGTGACCGCCTCGCCGCCGAGGGCCTCGATCTCGGCCACGACCTGCTGGGCCGGGCTGAGGGACGATCCGCCCCCGTCCTTGGCGACGCCGAGGTCGTTCACGACGACCCGGGCACCCCGTCGGGCCAGCTCGAGCGCGTGGCAGCGACCCAGCCCGCCGCCGGCACCGGTGACGATCGCCACCCTGTTGTCGAACCCGATCTCCGCCATGCTCGGCCCCCGTCTGGTCGTGAAGCGACGCTCGATGCAGGGGCGGAATCTACCGACCGGTCGGGCGCGAGCCCGAAGCCGGATGGGCGGCCGCTGCGCCTACCATTCCGGCGTGCAACGCATGCGCACCACGCTCGCCGTGATCGCCGCCGGGCTGATGACATCGCTCGTCGTCCCCGTGGCCGGCGTCCCTGGGATTCCCTGGACGGCCGCCGGCACATCGGCGGCGTGGGCCGGACCGGTCCGGTCGGCTCAGCGCGCTCCGGTCGTCTCGGTCCCGAGCGTGCCGGTCCTGGTCACCGATCAGCCGGCACTCGTGACGATCGAGGCGTTCGATCCCGATGGCGATCCGCTGACGTGGTCGGTCGTCGGACTCCCGCAGGGTGCGGTGTTCGACGGTTCGACCGCCACGTTCACGTGGACCCCGACCGCTGCCCACATCGGGCGTCGGGCCGTCCGGCTCATCGCCCACGACCCCGGCGGACGTCGGGCCAGCGCGACCCTGAACCTCGTGGTGCGGGCGCCCGCCCACTCGGGCGAGTACCTGGCGCTGGGCGATTCGGTGCCGGCGGGCCATGGGCTCGACTGGTACGACTACGAGCGCACCGACCCCTGCTGGCGGGCTCGGGACGCCTCCTATCCCGGCCGCTTCTTCGCCCGCTGGAGCACGCAGGCGCTCGGGCGCAGCTATCAGCTGCTGGCCTGCAGCGGGGCGACGGTCGTCGACATGCTGAGCCCGGGAGGTCAGATCGACCAGGCCCGAGCCCGCAACCCCGGCCTGGTGACGATCACCATCGGGGCCAACGACCTGGGCTTCACCCACCCCGAGCGACTGCTACCCGGAGGCGTGCTCGATCAGGCGACCGTCGACGCACGGTTGTCTCGACTCCGCGCCGACCTCCGGCGAGCCATCGCCCGCCTGCTCGACGGGACCGGGGCCCGGGTGGTGGTCACGACGTACCACGATCCGACGGCCGACGACCCCGTGGGCGTCCCCGGATGCTCCGGTCCGTGTTTCCGGGCCGCGTCCAGCGCCGTGGTCGAGCAGCTCAACGGCGTGATCGGCGAGGCTGTCCGCTCGTTCCCGGCGGGCCGTGTGGCGCTCGTCGACGTGGCGCCGATGTTCGTGGGCCATGGAGCGCCCAATGGCTGGGGTCCCGACGCGCTGCGCGATCGGGGGCTGGCCGACTGGGTGCCGGAGTCGCTGCTCCCCGAGGGGACCGGGTGGGCGCTTGATGCGCTCGACAGCATCCACCCCTACTGCGCAGACGGCCACAACCTGGGCGACGATCCCAACTGGGTCAGCGGCGTCGACTGCGTGCACCCCAATGCCGATGGCGCCGAGGCGTACGCCGACGCCGTGTGGGCCGCTTGGCAGGCCAGCGGCTGGCGCTGACGGCCGCACAGCCCCGCCCAATCCCCAAATTTGTGCAGAAATCGTCGCCAGGCGACGATTTCTGCACAAATTTCGAGGGGTCCGGGGTTTCGAGGGGTCCGGGGTTTCGAGGGGTCCGGTCAGTGGGCGTCGGGGACGGCCTTGGCTTCCGACCGGACCTTGTCGACGAGATGGGCCGGCAGCGGGTCGTAGTGCGAGTGCTTCGTGACGAAGCGGCCCCGGCCCTGGGTCAGTGAACGCAGGTCGATCGAGTACCGCAACACCTCGGACGTGGGCGCGGTGGCGTTGACCTCGACCTCGCCGCCGCCGACCGGGCTGGTGCCCTGCACCCGTCCCCGCTTGGAGTTCAGATCGCCCATGATGTCGCCCTGGTACTGCTCGGGCACGATCACCGACAGCTCGGACACCGGTTCGAGCAGGGTCGGCTGGGCCTTGGCCATGGCGTCCTTGAAGCCGTGCGACGCGGCCATCCGGAACGACATCTCCGAGCTGTCGACGGCGTGGTACTTGCCGTCGTAGCAGGTGACCTTCACGTCGACGACGGGGAAGCCGAACACCCCGCCTCGCTCCATCGTCTCCTGAACGCCCCGCTCGACCGCAGGGATGAACTGGCGGGGGATGGCGCCGCCCACGATGGCGTCGACGAACTGGAAGCCCATCCCGCGTGGGAGTGGCTCGACCCTGAGGAACGCCACGCCGTACTGGCCGTGGCCGCCCGACTGCTTCTTGTGCTTGCCCTCGGCGTCGCCCATCGTGAGGATCGTCTCGCGGTACGGCACCCGCACCGGCTCCTGCTCGACGGCCACCCCGAACTTGCGGGCCAGCTTCTCGATCGTGATGTTCAGGTGGGTCTCGCCCATCCCCCACAGGATCGTCTGGTGGGTCTCGGGGTTGCGCTCGATGCGCAGCACCGGGTCTTCGTCGACGATGCGGTGCAGGGCGTTGGCCAGCTTGTCCTCGTCGTTCTTCGACTTGGGATGGATGGCCGTCGGCAGGGTCGGCTCGGGCAACACCAACGGGGGCACGGTGATCTGGGTGCCCCGCTCGCCGAGCACGTCGCCGGTGCCGGTGTGGGCGAGCTTGGCCACCGCAGCGATGTCGCCGGGGACGACCTCGGCCAGCGTGAGCTGTTCCTTGCCCCGCAACGAGAACAGCGCGTGCAGCTTCTCGTCGACGACGGTTCGCCCGTTCACGAGATGCGCGTCGGGCCGCACCGTGCCCTGCACCACCTTGAACAGGCTGATCCGCCCGACGTAGGAGTCGACGATCGTCTTGAAGACCGTGGCGACGGCCGGGCCCTCGGCCATCTCGGGCGCGGGAGCGGCGTCGATCAGGAACTGCAGCACCCGGTCGATGCCGATCTGGCTCGTCGAGCTCACGCACAACACGGGGAAGACCGATCCGGCGGCGACGCCGATCCCGAGGGTCTTGGCCAACTCCTTCGTGGAGATGTCGTCCTCCATGAGATAGCGCTCCATGAGATCGTCGTCGGCCACGACGATCCCCTCGACGAGCGTGTTGCGCAGCGTCGCAGCCTCCTCGGCCAGCTCGGCCGGGATGGGCACCTCGGTCGGGGTACCTCCGCTGTAGGTGAAGGCCAGGTCGTCGATCAGCGAGACGACGCCCCGGAATCCGCCCTCCTCGCCGATCGGCAGCTCGAGCGGGGCGACCCCGGCGCCGAAGCGGGCCTGGAGCTGCTCGAGGGTGCGCTCGAACGACGCCCGTTCCTTGTCGAGCTTGGTGACGACGATGGCGCGGGGCACCGCGTTGGCTTCCGCCATCTTCCAGAGGATCTCGGTCTGCACGCCCACGCCGTCGACCGCAGACACGACGAACAGAGCCAGCTCCGCCACCCGCATCGCCGCAGCGGCGTCGGCGATGAAATCGGCGTACCCCGGCGTGTCGATGACGTTGATCTTGTGCCCGTCGACCTCGAGCGGGGCTAGGGCCAACGACACGGTGCAGTGGCGGCTGTGCTCTTCGGGGTCGAAGTCGCACACGGTGGTTCCGGCGTCGACGCTGCCCATCCGGGGAATCACCCCGGTCGTGAAGAGCATGGCCTCGGCCAGGGTCGTCTTGCCGGAGTGGCCGTGGCCCACCAACGCGACGTTGCGGATCTTCGACGACGGGACGGTCTTCACGAGGTCCTCCCAGCGAGAGCGAAGCGGCCTGGTCAGTGCACGACGATCGACGCTCGATCGATCCTAGGCACCAGCACGTGCTCTCGTCACGGGGGCTCGTCACGGGGGCTGCGGTCGGGCCGTACTACCCTGGCTCGCATTGTCCGCGACGGCGCCGGTCGATGATGGTCTCACCGGGTGATCTCGGGTCGATCCCCAGCGCCAGGAGGAATCACAGCATGCTCGACCGCCGAGCGCGTGCCGGTGTCGAACAGGGCCTCAAGCCCCTGGCCTCAGCCCTGGGTCGCACCCCGATCTCGCCCGACGGGCTCACGGCGCTGGGGCTCGTCGCCTCGGTGGCCACCGGTGTGCTGTTCGGGGCCGGGCACCTGATCTTGGCGTTGGTGACGCTCATCCTGAGCGGTGTCACCGACATCCTCGACGGCAACGTGGCCAAGGCCAGTGGTCAGACCTCCAAGCGGGGTGCGTTCTTCGATTCCGTGAGCGACCGCTTTTCCGACGGTCTCATGTTCGGCGGCGCTGCCTGGTATCTCACCGACGCCGAGGGCGGCCACACGCCCATCCTCGCCCTCGCCGTGCTCGGCTGCTCGCAGATCATCTCGTATGAGCGGGCCAAGGCCGAGAGCCTGGGTTACGAAGCCCGCGGCGGGCTGATGGAGCGCGCCGAGCGCATGGTGCTGCTCGGGCTGGGGCTGGCGTTCACCGATCTGCTCGTGCCGGTGCTGTGGGTGATGCTGGCCCTCACCGGCTTCACCGCGATCCAGCGCTTCGTCAAGGTCTGGCGCCAAGCCGATGCGCCGCCCGAGCGTCAGCCCACCGTCGGTGCGACCCGTCGGGCCGAGCTGCGTAGCGAGCGCTCCGTCGGCGCGGGCGGGCTCGCTCGTGCCCGCCGGCAGCCGCGTCAGCCTCGACAGCCCCGTCCGTCACGTGCCGCCCGGGTGGCTCGTGGTCGGGGTACGCGCGGGCTGCGCACGCGCCCTTGAGCGTCGTCCGCGCCTGCCGCGGCGCGACCCCGACGCCGGCGATTGCATGAGCACCATGGGTTGGCGGCACCGGCTGGCGTTCCACGGCTACCGGTCGGGAGCCGCTATCGCCGCCCTCACGCCACGGCTGATCGCCGAGCCGCTCGCACTCGGCATCGGCCGCGTGTTCGCGCTCACCATGACCGACCGGCGTCGGCTCGTCGCAGCCCACCTCGATCGGGTCAACGGGTCGGCGCTCGCGTCGATTCCACAGCGCCGAGCCGTGACGGAGACCTTCGAGGGCTACGCCCGGTACTGGCTCGACTCGTTCCGGCTCCCGCATCTGAGCGACGACGAGGTCCTGGCGCTGGCCGATGCCGATCCGGCCGGGATGGCGCACCTCGCAGCCGCCACGGCCGGCGGACGCGGTGCCATCTTCGCCCTGCCGCACTTCGGCTCGTGGGAGATGGCCGGCCGCTGGGTGAGCCTCCAGGGCTACCGGCTGACGGCGGTGGTCGAACCCCTCGAGCCACCCGAGCTCTTCGAGTGGTTCAAGGAGCTGCGCCGGTCGATCGGCATCGACGTCGTGGCGCTCGGTGACGACGTGCTCCCCGTGTTGCGTGGAGCACTCGACGCCGGCCGGGTCCTGTGCCTGGTCGCCGATCGCGACCTCACGGGCAACGGAGTCGAGGTCGAGTTCTTCGGTGAACGCACCCGCCTGCCCGCCGGCCCGGCCATGCTGGCGCTGCGCCACGGCGTCGAGATCCTGCCCGTCGCCACGTTCGCCCGTCCCCGCGGCCGCCAGTACTCCGTGATCCACCCTGCGCTCGACGTGAGCCGCCAGGGCTCGCTCCGCGACGACGTCACCCGCATCACCCAGGAGATGGCCCACGTCTTCGAGGCCATCATCCGCGAAGCGCCCGAGCAATGGCACCTCATGCAGCCCAACTGGCCCAGCGACCTGGAACCCTGACATAACAGCAGCTCATAGCAGGTGCAGGAGGCTCACTCGGCCTCGCTTGTCCTCAGTTTGTCCTCAGCTGATCCAGCCCAGGTCCGTTCGATCGCCTCGCGGATCCGGTCGTCGTCCTCCGGCCAGAGGTGTGCGTAGGTCTCGAGCGTCGTCGTCGCCTCCTCGTGCCCGAGCGCCGACTGCACCGCCTTCACCGAGCATCCGGGCGAGATCAGCGCCGACGCGAAGTGATGCCGCAGATCATGGAACCGGACCCCCGGGAGCTCGGCCCGCTTCGACGTCGCGCGCCAGAGGTCACCGAACCGGTTCCGGTTGAGCGGCTCCCCATCGGGCGCCCGCAGAATCGTCCCGAGCCGTCCGGCGGAGGAAGTCGACCCGGTCGACGGTCAACCCGGTCGCCTCAGCCTGACGGAGCCCGAGCCCGGCGCCGAGCACCACCGCGACCCGGAACCAGCCCGGAGCGGCCTCGTGGAGCCGCTGCACGGCCTCGACCGTCGGCGGGACCACCGGAGCCGTCGTGGCCGTATCGAGCCGTAGACCGGCCATCGGGCTCCGTGCGAGCATCTGGTCGGCCACCGCGGCGTTGAACACCGACCCGAGATGCTGCCGGACGATCCGCCGGTATCCGTCGGACATCTCCAAGCCCTTCAAGAACAGCTGGAGATCGGCCCGCTTGATCGACACCAGCGGCCGCGACCCGAACGCCCGCACCGCATGCGCCAACGCGGCCCGCACCGATGCCGTCGTCGAATCCCGCCACATGCCCCGGGCAACGAAGGCCGCGACGTAGGCGTCGAACGGGGTATGGCCGGCCTTCGGTTCGAGGTACTCGCCCCGTGCGAGCTGGTGCTGCACCTCGACCAGGTGCCGCTCCGCGTCGACCTTGCGGCGAAAGGCCTTCGTCCGCTGCGGGCCGCCCGGGTACTCGCGCCACCGGGCCCGGTAGGTGCCGTCGTCACGCTTGTCGATCGAGGCCATCAGGAATCCCCCTTCGCCATCATTCGCTTGACGTTCCGCGACATGCCCTTGATCGTCTCGCTCATCATCTCGAGTAGCTCCGCGACGTCCCGGAGCGCCTGGGCGCGCGGGTGGTCGGGGTTCTCCTTGGTGGGCGTGATCGCGCCGGCGAAGGCCAAGTTGCTTGCCATCCCGCGAAGCGCTCTCACGCCAGGCAGCACGCGCTCGACGGCATCTTCGACATCAGGGGACGCCTCCCAGTAGAAGCGTTCGTTCCCAAGGGTCTGATGCTCATCACCCACGGTCCCGCCGAATGGCGCATCGCCGCGCATCCATCGCCACGCGAACCGCGGATCAGCGGGTGTGGTGTTGTTGGGCGTCAGAACTGTCACGTCGCTCCGCGACGGGCCGCCACGGCCGAGTACCGAGGCCAGTCCGACACGGCCGCCCGGTTCATCGCCGACACCGTCGAGTTCGACCCCCATGGCGAGGTCCTGGCCGCTGAGCTCCAAACGCTGCATCGCACATGGCTCGACGAGAACGCCGTCCCGGTCGAGCCAGAGCGGCACTGGGCCCGAGTCGCCGCGGCGCTGAGCGCTGCGGGGGCCCGATCTGTCCGAGGATCGGGGGCGCTCGGCGGTGGGAAGGCGTCCAAGTGACGGGGGTGACAGGGGTCCCCGTTGATTCCCGCGAGGCTTCTCGCGGGGGGAACCGGAACCCCCGTCACCCATCGAGACGAACGGGCAGTTAGAGGTCATCAGCGGGGGTCGGGACCAATGGAGCTGACCGAGGCCCTCGCCGACGACGCCGCCGCCGCCGGGCTGCGCGTGTCCGTCAAGCCCGACGGGGGCGCTCGTCGTGTCCGGCACCACGGATACCCTGGAGCTTGCACGGCTCCTGTTCGCCAACGAACCCGCGGTGCTCCAAGCGCTGACAGGTGAGACCTGCTGCGGCTGCGGCGAACCTCCGGCCGTGACGCCGTATTGGAGCCGGGGCGAGCGCCTCTGCCACGGCTGCGCGCAGGCCCTCGCCGTCGAGCTCGACGGGGTTCCACGTGGAACCCGGCCGACGCCCTGGCCGGGCTCGAACGCCTCGAAGCCCGGGTCGTGGTCACCGAGACGGGCGGCATCAATGTGACTCCGAGCACCCCGGTCCCGGGGCATCTCGTCGAAGCATAGCGGGCGACGCGTAAGACGCTCCGTCGTCTCGTCGAGGACGGCCGAGACGATCGCGCCGCCTGGGAGGCCCTCGCTGCGACGGCGGTCGTGCTGGCCCAGGCGCTCGACGCCGGTCAGGGTCTCGGGACGGCGGTGACCGCCAAGCAGCACACGGCCGTGCTCCTCGAGCTTGAGCAGCTGAAGGTCGGCCAGCACGCCGGGGGCGTTCAGAGCCCGTTCCACGATCTCAGAGCATCCTGGGCGCGTCCGGTGTTCACCGCCGCCACCCACGAGTCGGGCATCAATGGGGGGGCGTTCTGTGACTCAGCGACCATCGCGCTGGGGGATGCAACGGGCTCATGCCAAACGACTCATGTCGCCAGCATCGTCTCAGGAATGCCAACCATGGTTGGCATTCCTGAGCCCCGGTCGGAGCGCCAGGTCCGTCCGCTCGCTACCCTTCGAAACCAGCCTGAGGTCGCTGCGCAGGCGCGGGCCGAGGCGGTCGATGAATCTGACGGGGCACAGCCGACCGCCCAGCAGGTCGCCAGGGCCGTCGCCCGGCGTGTGCCGCAACGGGCCGAGTTGAAGCTCAGAGCTGAACGCAAGGCCGGCGAGCTGCTGGCTGAGATGCCGAAGAGCACCGGGAAGTAACTCGCGGTCTGTGTCGTCCACGTTCGTCATGTCCGCGACCGGTACCATGCCGGCTGTGGATGGTGCGCTCGGTGCACGACCTCCGTGGTGGGTCGAGGCGTGCGAGGTGCGGCTCTACTCCCGTCAGGCCGACGGGACCTGGCAGTGGGATGACACCAGGGCGGATGGTCCGGTGCCGGTCGAGGCTGACGTACAGGCCCAGGCCGACGCTTGCGCCGAGACATGGGTCGGTGCGATCGAGCACGGGTTGTTACGTCGGGTGATCGCCCGTTGGTGGCGTGACGATCTCGCCCCGACAGTCGACGGGTTCGCCGAGGCGGGGCTGACCATCGTGAGCATCGGCTCCCCGGGGCGCAGCCCTCCACAGGCTCCTGGTCAGGAACGTGCCGCACCTCATGCAGCCCAACTGGCCCAGCGACCTGGTGGGGAGTGACACGACGCGGCCCACGATCCTGAACTGACGGCGTCAGCTGATCGCGAGTTGTCGCTGCACATAGTCGCGAACGGCCTCCGCCATCTCGGCGTCTTCGGGGGCGCCGAAGAATCCGCCGTGGGGCATGGCCTCGAAGACGTGCAGTTCGGCGGCGACGCCGGCCGTGCGAAGGGCCCGGTGCATGCGGACGGCGTTCGACAAGAACAGGTCGCGCGTGCCGGCCTGGAGGAAGGTCGGCGGGAAGCCCAGGGAGAAGTCGGCGAACAGGGGCGAGACGTGGGGGTGGGAAAGATCGTGGCCCCCGGCGTAGAGGAGGTTGGCCGGCATGAGGCTCCGGGCCAGCACGGTGTCGATCCCGAGATTCGTCTGGAAGCTGTCGCCCGACTCGGTGAGGTCGAGCTCGGGTGTCATCAAGATCGCGGCCCGCGGCAGGGGAAGGCCCTCGTCGCGCGCCCGCACGATCATGGCTGCGGCCAGGTTCCCTCCCGCCGACGCGCCAGAGACGAAGATCCGCTCGGGTGCATGCTCACGCAGGAGGGTCCGGTACACGGCGACGCAGTCGTCGAGAGGTGCGGGGTAGGGGTGGTCGGGGGGCATCCGGTAGTCGACGGACCAGGTGTGCAGACCGGCCTGGTGGGCCGACAGGGTGCCCATGGCCCGACAGCCCGGGCCGCCGCCGGCGACGAGGGCGCCGCCGTGGAAGTTGAGCAGGATGTGACCGTCACCGCCGGGGGTGATCGACGAGGGCTCGATGTCGAACACCGGGGTGCCCTCGATCTCCATGGTCGTGGTGCGTGCGTCGATGTGGGCCGACATGGCATCCATCATCGGCAGCATCAGCTCGTCCATCTCGGCGATCAGCCGCTTCCAAGCGGGGCTGTCGTCGATGGGGGGGTACGGCTCGGGGGGAGGGGAGCTCGCGCTCACCACTGCCTGGGCGTGGGGGCTCAGATGAGCCGGAGCCTGAATGATGCGCTCGGGAACCCGCAGCACTCCCGCCGTCGCATCATCCACGATCTGGTCGCTTCCGGACAGGTCGCTCACGGTCTCACTCCGAGCCTTCGTCGACGCCGGGTATCTGCTGTGCGTGGCTCCGCGGACACTACAGAGGAGGGAACGGCCGTGCCATCGTCGGCCGTGCCATCGTCGGCCGGACGCGACGTGCCCGACGCCGGCACACGGGTGCCGTCAGGGGGCACCGGCGACGAGGCGGTCGACGGTCCGGGTGAGGGCGGCGTCGAGGGCGACGTCGACCATGGCCTTGGCCAGGGGCATCAGCCGATCGAGGGTCGCGCTGGCCTGGGCCAAGGCGACGGCGGGATCGTCGCCAGGTCGGGGGGCGAACGGGGGCCGGAGATGGTCGTCGAACACGGCCGCGAACCGGAGGGCCACCTCGTCGGTGATCGACCGCACGGCACGCCACTCGGTCATGACGCGCTCAGGGGGCACGCCGAGCGTGCCGAGCGCGCTGGCGAGGTCGAGGACGCGGGCGTCGAGGACGACGTACTTGGCGTCGTCGCGCACCACGACGAGCCCCGCGGCCATGACGTCGACCATCACCTCGGGAGTGAGCCCGAGACCGGGAAACCGGGCGGCGAGTTGCGGCGCGCTGAGCACCAGGCGTCGAGGACCCACGGGCCCGATGCCGAGGACGGCGCCGAGCGTGGCTCCCGTCTCGTAGGCGTCGAGGAGCTTCTTGATCCCCGCGAGCGAGAAGCCCTGGCGTCGGAGCTCGTCGATGCGGCGCAGACGGTCGAGGTGCGCCGGCCCGTAGAAAGCGCGCCGCCCACTCCGTCGGGGTGGAGGGAGCACGCCCCGGGACTGGTACATGCGAACCGTCGACGTGAGCGTTCCTGCGGCCCGGGCGAGCTCGTCGACCGACAAGGCATCGGCGGGACCTGGAGACGTGGCGGACGGCGTGGAGACGCTCACGACATCGAGTGTACCGAAGATTCTGAGAGTATTTACTCGCAGAGTTATTTGAGTAGGATTCTCGATACCCTGACCAGCCACGATTGCTGCGGGAACAACTCGTGATCTCGTTGCGTCGCCCGGATGCTGCCTCGCTCGCGTCCGCCGCCGCTGGCACCCGAGTCGTCCGGCTGAGCGCATTGCGGTGCTGCGACTGGGACTGCCCGTGGTGCGCCGGCTGCAGGCCCGATCTCGGCGGGGAAGTCTCACCGTCATGCGACACGCCGTGACCGTCTGAACACCCCATGCGCGGGACCGGGGGCTCGATGGGGTATGGTTGACCCGTGGCCGGGAATCCCCGGTCGCACAGGTCGACATGCGAGCGCCGTTCCGGCGCCGGGTACCGCTCGTGACGAGCAGTGGCCATTGCATCACCGGCCACCGATCTCCGAGAGGAACCATTCGTGTCTGCAACCTTCCCCGACGCGGGACAACCGCGTCGTAACCGTCGTCGTACGCTCCGTCCGGCATCCGTGACCGGCGCCGAGTCGCGTGGCACCACGTCGTCCGACCGCACGTCTTCCGCAGTCGAGGCCCGCGCTGCGAGCCCCGTGCGCATCGCCGAGCCCCGGAGCGACGCGCAGCCCCTGCCCCGTCCGTTGAAGGCGACTCCGTCCGAGGCCGGGTCGTTCGAGGCGCTCGGCGTGGCCCCGGCCCTGGTGGCCGTGCTCGCTCGCCAGGGCATCACCGCACCGTTTCCCATCCAGGTGGCGACGCTGCCCGACTCCCTCGCCGGGCGCGACGTCCTGGGCCGGGGCAAGACCGGCAGCGGCAAGACGCTCGCCTTCGCTCTCCCCGTGGTGGCCACGCTCGCCGGCAGCGGCAAGACCCGTCAGGCCAAGCGACCCCGGGCCCTCCTGCTCGTGCCCACCCGTGAGCTCGCCAGCCAGGTCGCGGCCACGCTCAGCCCGCTCGCCGAGGCTCTGGGTCTGCGGACCGTCACCATCTTCGGCGGCGTCGGACAGGCTCCGCAGGTGCGGGCGCTGACCACGGGCGTCGACATCGTCGTGGCCTGCCCCGGCCGCCTCGAAGACCTCATCGGCCAGGGGTACTGCCGCCTCGACGCCGTCGAGATCACCGTTCTCGACGAGGCCGACCACATGGCCGATCTCGGATTCCTCCCCGCCGTCAAGCGGCTCCTCGACCAGACGCCGCAGGGGACCCAGCGGCTCCTGTTCTCGGCCACGCTCGACAACGGCGTCGACGTGCTGATCCGCCGCTACCTGCACGATCCGGCGCACCACGCCGTCGACCCGGCCGACGTACCCGTCGCCGAGGCCGAGCACCACGTGTGGCGGGTGTCGCTCGACCAGAAGTCGGCCGTCGTGCACGAGCTGGCCTCCGGGCACGGGCGCAGCCTCCTGTTCACCCGCACCAAGCACGGGGCCAAGAAGCTCGCCAAGCAGCTCACAGCAGCCGGGATCCCGGCGGTCGACCTCCATGGGAACCTGTCGCAGAACGCGCGGGAACGAAACCTCGCAGCGTTCTCCGAGGGCTCGGCCCGGGTGCTCGTGGCCACCGACATCGCCGCCCGGGGCATCCACGTCGATGATGTCGCGCTCGTCGTGCACGTCGATCCGCCCTCCGAGCACAAGGCCTACACGCACCGCTCCGGACGGACGGCCCGCGCCGGCGCCGCGGGGACGGTCGTCACCATCAGCACTCCCGATCAGGCTGACGAGGTGCGCGTGCTGACCCGCCAGGCCGGCATCAAGGCCACACCCGTGCTCGTCGGTCCGGGTGCACCCCAGATCGGCGCTCTCAGCGGGCCGGCGGCGCCCCGGGTGACGCCGCCCCCGGCAGCTCCGGAGCCGGTGCGCGTCGCCCGGTCGTCGGCTTCGCACGGGAGTCGTGGTCGGTCTTCTGCGCCGGCCGGGCGTAGTGGCGGCGCGCGACGTTCGTCGGGCTCGGGTCGCCGGGGCGTGTGACGATCGCAGGTCCGACCCCCGACGACGATCCCGGGTTGGTCCGGCCGGGCCGTCGGCGTGGATGATCCGGGCATGGGCTCGACGAGTTTGTCATCATGGCGGGCGATGCGAACTGCCCGATCCACGGTGTCTGGTCCGTCCGTGTCCGCTCGTCCCTCGGTGACTGCGCGGACTGTCCTGACCGAGCCTCGTCCGCTTCGGATCGCGGTGTTCTCGCCGTTCTCCCTGTCGCGACCCGGCGGCGTGCAGGGACAGGTGCTGGGCCTCACGAACGCGCTGCGGGAGATCGGCATCGACGCCCGCGCCTATGCCCCGTGCGACGGTCCGCCACCCGAGCCCGGCGTCACCCAGCTGGGTCGGAGCATCCCGGTGGCCGCGAACGGCTCGATCGCCCCGATCGCACCCGATCCGGCCGCGCAGCTCAGGGTGCTTCGAGCGCTGCACGCCGAGCGCCCCGACATCGTGCACCTCCACGAGCCGTTCGCGATCGGCACCAACTGGACGGTCGTGCTGGCCACCGGGTACCCGGTCGTGGCGACCTTCCATGCCGCAGGGCATCAGCTCTACCGAACGTTCGGGCCGATGTGCAGGTGGGCCGCGCGTCGCCGATTCCGGGCGATGATCGCGGTCTCCGACGCGGCGCGCGACACGGTCGAGGCCAACCTGGGTGGCCCGGTCCGGGTGCTCTCGAACGGGGTCGACGTCGCCAAGTTCGCCAAGGCCGATCCGTGGCCGCTGCGCCGTCCGGCGATCCTCTTCGCCGCCCGACACGAGCCCCGGAAGGGATTGGGTGTGCTGCTCGACGCCTTCGCGGGCCTCGAACGCGATGCCGACCTGTGGGTCGTGGGCCTCGGTCCGGAAACCGCGGAGCTCCAGGCCCGCCGCATGCCCGGGGTGCAGTGGCTGGGTCAGATCGGCGATGCCGAGCTGGCCCGCCGGATGCGCGCGGCGTCGGTGTACTGCGCCCCGTCACTCCACAGCGAGTCGTTCGGGGTGGTGCTGCTCGAGGCCATGTCCGCCAGCACGCCGGTGGTGGCGTCCGACATCGGCGGCTACCGCGAGGTGGCCCGCGACGGGGTCGAGGCGGTGCTGGTGGCGCCGGGCGATCCCCCAGCGCTCCGGAACGCCATGAGGCGTGTGCTCGACGACGCCATGCTCGCCGAGCAGCTCACCGGCTACGGACGGATGCGAGCCGATGAGTTCTCGATGGCCCGGCTCGCCGGCGAATACGCCGACGTCTACACGGAGGTCCTGGCTCGCCCCGGCCGATCGGTACGATGAACGTCACCAGGCGGAACCCGCCCGAGATGGAGGCAGCATCATGAACGTCGGAATCATCATCATCGCCGCGGTGGTGGTGATCCTCGTGCTCTGGCTCGTCCTCACGTACAACGCCTTGGTGCGACTCAAGAACCGGGTCGAGAACGCGTGGTCGCAGATCGACGTGCAGCTCCGCCGGCGCTACGACCTGATCCCGAACCTCGTCGAGACGGTGAAGGGCTACGCGTCCCACGAGCGCGAGACCCTCGAAGCGGTCATCGCCGCTCGCCAGCGGGGCGTGAGCGCCAGCACGGTCGAGGAGCAGGGCGCAGCCCAGAACATGATCACCCAGACCCTGGGTCGACTGTTCGCGCTGTCGGAGGCCTATCCCGACCTCAAGGCCAACCAGAACTTCCTCGAGCTGCAGGAGGAGTTGACCGCCACCGAGGACCGCATCGGCTACTCGCGGCAGTTCTACAACGACAGCGTGCTGAAGTACAACAACAAGCGCCAGACGTTCCCGAGCAACCTCATCGCCGGCAAGTTCCCCGACAAGGAGTACTTCGAGGTCGAGGAGCCCGAGGCCCGCGGCCCGGTCAAGGTTCAGTTCTGAGTGGCGATTCCCGTGAAGCCCACCATCGTTCGCGCCTCGGCCCCGCTCCAGCGCCGGTCTGCGCTGTCGTCGCCCTCGCCGGTTTCGCGCTGACGTGTTCGAGCAGATTGCGGCCAACAAGCGCCGCTCCGTCGTCATGTTGGCAGCCTTCGTCGTGGTGCTCGTCGCCGCGGTGTGGGCCGTGGGGCTGGTGCTCGGCGCGAGTGGCCCGTTCGTGGCCGTCTTCGCACTGATCATCGCGGGCGGCTCGGCGTTCTTCGCGTACTGGAAGTCCGACGCCGTGGCGTTGCGAGCTTCTGGCGCCCAGCCGGCGTCGCGCGACGAGTACCCGCGCTATCACAACCTCGTCGAGGGCTTGTGCATCGCCGGCGGGATCCCGATGCCCCGTCTGTACGTGATCGTCGACTCGGCGCCGAACGCCTTCGCGACGGGTCGCAACCCCGAGCACGCTGCGCTCGCCGTCACGACGGGGTTGCTCGAGCGCATGAACCGGGTCGAGCTCGAAGGCGTGCTGGCCCACGAGCTCAGCCACGTCCGCAACTACGACATCCTGGTCATGACGCTGGCCGTCACGCTCGTGGGCACGATCGCCCTCATCACCGACTTCGGGCTCCGGGCCCTGTGGTTCGGAGGCGGGAGCCGCCGGCGCGACAACCAGGGTGGCTCGGGAGCGCCGATCCTGCTCCTTCTCGGGCTGGTGTTCCTCATCGCGGCGCCGATCGTGGCCAAGCTCATGCAGATGGCCGTCAGCCGCCAACGAGAGAGCCTCGCCGACGTCTCGGCCGTCTCGCTCACCCGGTACCCGCCGGGTCTCGTCTCCGCTCTGGAGAAGCTCCGCGACGACCAAACCGTCGTGCGGGCCCATTCGAACGCCATGGCCCATCTGTGGATCGAGTCGCCCGTCGATCGAGTGCAGGGTCATCGGGGGAGCCGGCTGAACCGCCTGTTCGACACCCACCCGCCGCTCGACGAGCGCATCATGGCGCTCAAGGAGCTGTGACCGCCCGTCGCTGACGGGCTCTCGCAGGCGGCGCTCCGGGTGCCCCGGCGACGAGGGCCCGGCGACGAGAGGGCCCTCCACGGGCCCTCGATCCAGGAGACGTCTCCATCATGCGGCAACCGAATCCCATACTGCCCCGGCTCGCGCTGCGCATCGGTCTCGCGGCTCTGATCGTCGGCACCGCGGCGTGCGGTGGCGACGGCGGTGCCTCCAGCGGGGCCACGACGACCGTCACCGGGACGGGCGTCACGACGTCGAGCTCAGCGTCGACATCGTCATCGCCCGCGACGTCGACGACGCTCGGCATCGTCGACCCTGCCCTGCTCGCTCCGCTCACGGGTCTGCCCTACACCTTCGGCAACGATCCGTCCCGCCCGGCCCTGGCCGTCAAGATCGATGGCGCCCGGGAGGCCCAGCCCCAGGTCGGTCTCGACGTGGCCGACATCGTCTACGAGGAGCCCGTCGAAGGGCTGATCCGCTACATCGCCGTCTTCCAGTCGCGTGATCCGGGCGATGTGGGGCCCATCCGCTCGGCTCGGCCGATGGACGCCAACATCATCCAGCCCCTGAACGGGGTCTTCGTGATCTCGGGCGGCATCGGGGCGTTCGTGTCGTCGGCGCGCAAGGTCTCGGAGCTGCTCGACACGAACGCCGAGGGATTCTTCCGGGCCGGCGATCGGCGCAACCCGCACAACCTGTTGGCCCACGCAGCTGAGCTGTGGAACCAGCGGGGCGAGAAGGTGGCTCCGACGCCCCAGTTCGTCTATGCACCCGCCAACGCACCGCAGCCGACCGGAGCCCCGATCTGCAGTGTCGACATCGTGTACAACAACCAGGTCAAGCTGCACTACGACCTCGACCCGACCACCGGGCTCTGGCTCCGCTCGATCAACGGGCAGCCCCACACGGCCGCTTCGGGCGCCTTGATCGCGCCGAGGAACCTCATCGTCCAGCGTGTGAGCCTGAAGGCCACGCAGTACGTCGACGCCGCTGGTACCAAGGTGCTGGAGACGATCGTGCTCGGCTCGGGCGAGGCGGCCGTCTACACCGCCGGTCGTGAGATCGTCGGCACGTGGGATCGGCCCGATGCCGCATTCGGCGCCCGGTACCTCGACGGCGCCGGGTCGGAGATCGCTCTGCGTCCCGGCCAGACCTGGGTGCACCTGCTCCCCCCGGGAGCGACGGTCACGGTCTCTCCCGAGTGCGCTCCCGATCCGCCGATCGTGGCGACGAGCACGACGCGCCCGGGCGTCACCACAACCACGAAGAAATCCTGACCGTCGGCGGTACACTTCCGATACGCCACCCTTGCACCGAGGATGTGTCCCCATGACCGAGAACAGGACCACCGGCACCGCACGCGTGAAGCGGGGCCTCGCCGAGATGCTGCGCGGCGGCGTGATCATGGATGTCGTCGATGCCGACCAGGCCAAGATCGCCGAGGACGCCGGCGCCGTCGCCGTCATGGCCCTCGAGCGGGTGCCCTCCGACATCCGGAGGGACGGCGGGGTCGCCCGCATGAGCGATCCCGCGCTCATCGAGGCCATCAAGGCGGCCGTGTCGATCCCGGTGATGGCCAAGTGCCGGATCGGCCACTTCGCCGAGGCCCAGGTGTTGCAGTCGCTCGGCGTCGACTACGTCGACGAGTCGGAGGTGCTCACCCCGGCCGACCGTGAGCACCACGTCGACAAGTGGGCCTTCACGGTGCCCTTCGTGTGCGGTGCGACGAGCCTCGGCGAAGCGCTGCGGCGCATCTCCGAGGGCGCCTGCATGATCCGCTCCAAGGGCGAGGCGGGCACGGGCGACGTGGTCGAGGCCGTGTACCACCTGCGCACGATCCTCGGCGACATCCGCAAGCTCACCGTCGCCGACGAGCCCGGGCTGTTCGTCGCCGCCAAAGAGCACCGGGCTCCGTACGACCTCATCAAGGAGGTCGCCGAGCGCGGCGAGCTCCCCGTTCCCATGTTCTGCGCCGGCGGCATCGCCACGCCGGCCGATGCGTCGCTCGTGATGCAGCTCGGGGCCCAGGCCGTGTTCGTGGGCTCGGGCATCTTCAAGGCGTCCGATCCGGCCTCGCGGGCCAAGGCCATCGTCGAGGCCACCACGCACTACGCCGACGCTGCGATCGTGGCCAAGGTGTCACGGGGTCTCGGTGAGGCCATGCGGGGCGACGACGCTCGCACGGTGGCCGTCAAGTTGGCCGAGCGGGGTTGGTGAGTGGCGTGATCGCCGAGCCTTGCTCAGGTGGTCGCGGCGAGGTGCCTCCAGGTGAAGCTGGGTGTGCTTGCCCTCCAGGGAGCCTTCCGCGAGCACGCTGAGGTGTTCGGCGGGCTCGGCGCCGACGTGGTCGAGGTGCGGCGCCCCGAGCACCTCGACGCGCTCGACGCGCTCGTCCTGCCCGGCGGGGAGTCGACGACCATGTCGAAGCTCCTCGTCACCTCGGGCCTGCTCGAACCGCTGCAGCGGCGCCTCTCAGACGGCCTGGCCGTGCTCGGGACCTGCGCCGGGCTCATCCTTCTCGCCTCCGGTGTCGGTGGGGCCCGTCCCGACCAACGCTGGTACTCGGCGATCGACGTGACCGTCGACCGGAACGCGTACGGGCGTCAGCTCGACTCGTTCGAGGCCGATCTCGATATCACGGCGTTGGCGCCGGGCGGGCCGTTCCCGGGTGTGTTCATCCGAGCTCCGGTCATCACGTCGGTCGGCCCGCAGGTAACCGTGCTGGTCACCCATGAGGGCCTGGCGGTCGCGGTGCGTCAGGGCCGGGCCGTCGGTCTCACGTTCCATCCCGAGTTGTCGGGTGATCAACGCATCCACCAGTGGTTCCTGCGCGAGGTTGTGCAGGACGACCTTTCCCGGAGGACGGCATGAGCGGCCATTCGAAGTGGGCGACGATCAAGCACAAGAAGGGCGCCGCCGACGCAGCCAGGGGCAAGCTCTTCGCCAAGCTCCTGCGCCAGGTCGAGGTGTCGGCCCGGGAGGGCGGCGGCGACATCGATGCCAACGCGACCCTGCGCACGATGGTCCAAAAGGCGCGCGACGCCTCGGTGCCCGTCGACACGATCGAGCGCGCGGTCAAGCGCGGCGCAGGCGAGCTCGAGGGAGTCAAGTACGAGTCGATCACCTACGAGGGGTACGCCCCGTCCGGTGTCGCGATGCTCGTCGAGACCCTCTCGGACAACCGCAACCGCACCGGCGCCGAGGTGCGCAACATCTTGTCCAAGAACGGGGGCAACCTGGCCGAGCCCGGCGCCGTGGCGTGGCAGTTCGAGCGCAAGGGTCAGATCGTCGTCGACAAGGCCGGCGGCGTCACCGAGGACGACCTCATGCTGGCGGCGCTCGACGCGGGAGCCGAGGACATCGCCGACGAGGGCGACAACTTCCGGGTCACCACCGCGCCCACCGACCTGCACGCGGTGCGCACCGCCATCGAGGAGGCCGGCATCAAGGTGGCGAGCAGCGACCTCACGATGGTCGCCCAGAACCTCGTCCCGCTGTCGAGCGAGAGCGACGTGCGCAAGGTGCTGCGCCTGCTCGACGCCCTCGAGGACCACGACGACGTGCAAGCCGTCCACGCCAACTTCGACATCCCCGACTCCGTCCTCCAGGCGCTGTAGCCGGGCGTCGGCGAATGCCGGTTCCGAGATCGCGTCTGCTCCCCTTCCCGGCGTCGGCATCCACTGGATCAACTGGAGCCTGATCGATGCTCCGTAAGGCGGCCCTTGGCGATGACGACGATGTCGGAGCCGAAGCGAGCGACCTCCTCCAACACGCGGCTCGAGACCACCACGCAACGCCCGGCGTCACCGAGACGGTGGAAGAGCTCCACCATGTGCAGCCGTTGACGAGGATCGAGCCCGGCGAGAGGCTCGTCGAGCAGGATCCCGGCCGGTTCGTGGACCGTGGCCTGGGCGAGCTTCACCCGCTGGCGCATGCCTTTGAGTACGTCGGCAGCCGACGGGTGTCGTCGGGATCGAGCTCGACCTCGAGCAGGGCACGTCGCGCGGCGGCCTCGGGCTCGGCGACCCCGCGCACCGCCGCACACACCCGAACCAGCTCCAGCGCACCGAGGTGCTCGAACACCGATTCCTGTTGTGGCGCAAGTCCGATCTGGCGCCGGACGGCCGTCGCGGTCCTCGGATCGTGGCCCAGCACCCTCACGGTCCCATTCGACGGACGGGCCAGGCCGCTCAGCATCCGAAGCAACGTCGACTTGCCGGCACCGTTGGGCCCGAGGAGCGCGGTCACGCCCGGCCGATGCTGAACGAGACGTCGCTGACGGCCACGAGGTCACCGAACCACTTGGAGACGTGGTCGAGCACGACCACCGGCTGAGCCGGCGTCACGGTCACCGGGTCACCGCGTCACC
>VFJJ01000177.1 GCA_009886115.1 Actinomycetota bacterium | reverse complement strand
GGAAGCTCGATGGCGCCCGAGACCGCGAACGCGGGAGCATGGGCGCCGAGCCGAGGGACTCGATCAGATCATCATCGCACGAGCTGTCCGACTCGACAAGAGCGGCCACGTCGATCGTTTGACGACACGCGGCCGCGTCGTGTTCCGGCCCGTGTCGATGGCCCGGTGGATCGGCGGGGTACCGTGTCCGCGATGACCGCACTTGGCCGCCGCGACCAAGTTCGACTTCCGTGACACGACAGAGAGTGAACTGGTGATCGGGACCATGACCAACGTGAGCACTGGAGCACCCGTTTGAGCTCTCGACGCTGCCCGGCCTGCCGATCGGGCCAGACCGCGATGTGCAGAGCCGGGATGCACCCCGGTTGCGATCTTCACGAATGCCGATCGTGCGCCACTCAGTTCCTCGATCCCCAACCGTCCAACGACCGACTCGCCGAGATCTACGGCGAGGGCTACTACGACCCGTGGGGCATGGACGGGGATGCCTCCGCGGTCACGATGAAGGCGATCACCATGAGTCGGCTGCTCGATCAGGCCGGGTTGCGAGACGGCGAGCGCGTGCTCGACATCGGATGCGCAACCGGATCGCTCGCCGAGATGGTGACCGTCCGGGGTGCCCACGCGTACGGCGTCGACCTCAACCCCAAAGCCATCAAGGGCGCGGAGGAACGCGTTCCCGGTGGGCATTTCCATTGCGGGGTGTTGGCGGAGAACCCGTTCCCCGGAGTCGAGTTCGATCTGGTGACGTTGGTCGACTGCATCGAGCACGTACGCGAACCTGAGAACGAGTTGGCCGCAGTCGCCACGCGGCTGTCGACCCGAGGGCGGGTGCTGATCTCGACCCCCCGAATCGACTCCCTCATGCACCGGATCATGGGCAGTGCGTGGCCCCAGTACCGCGAGGAGCACCTCACGTACTTCTCGCGCCGGGGTCTCGAGGCCCTCCTGCAACGGTGCGGCCTCACCGCCGTCTCGGTCCGACCGACCGGGAAGACCCTCACGTTGGCATACGTCCATCGGCAGGCCGAGGCCTACCCGCACCCCGTTGTCACTCCCCTGGTACGCATCATGCACCGAATCGGCGCGCCGCTGGACAACACGCCGATCACAGCCCGCCTCGGCGAGATGACTGTGCTCGCCGAGCGGGTGGGCTGACAAGCCGGGCACCATGTGATGGACGACGCTTCGGTCGTGATGTTGACGCGGTGGCAGCGCGTCAAGCCGGATCTCATCGGTGGATCGGCTTCGATCCTGATCGTGCTGGTGGCGTTCTGGCCGATCGCATTCGGCGGACGGACGTTCAGCACGGCTCGGACCGTCGCCGGCGTGAACGGCCTGTCGGGCTTCGAAGACTCCCCGCCGGCCGACTATCAGCAGTACTACCACGTCGATCCCGGGGCCTCGGCCTGGGTGTTCGAGCCGTGGGTTGAAGTGAACGATCGGCTGTACGAGAACGGCGAGCTGCCGCTGTGGAACCCCTACCAGGGTGCAGGATCCCCCCAGGCAGCGAACATGCAGAGCGCACCGTTCGATCCGTTGCTGGCACCGGTGAACCTCAACCCCACGCCCCTCATGTGGGACCTGGCGATCCTGCTCGCGTATTGCATCGGGGCACTCGGGACATACTCCCTCGCCCGCCTGTTGACGTATCGCGTGACGTCGGCGCTCGTGTCGGCCGCGGCGTTCTCGATGTCGGGGTACTTCTACGTATACAGCAACAACGCCTTTGTTCGATCCTTCGTGTACATCCCGATCGTCTGCCTGCTGGTGGAAATCGTGGTCAGGTCGAAGGGCTGGAGGTCGGTGTTCGGGCTGGGCCTGGTCGTCGCGGCGAACATCGTCGCGGGAATGCCCGAGGCCTCATTCGTCGTGATGGGCACGGGCGCGCTCTACGGGCTGTGCCGCGTGTTCAACGTCCGGCGCGAAGGTCGAACCGCGCGATCACTCGTGCGACTCGCCGCGGGCTTCGCCGTCGGGGTGATGCTGGCTGCGCCTCTCATCCTGATGCTGGTCGACTACCTCGAGCTCGCATTCCACATCCACAATGCGTCCGATGGAGTCGGGCGGTACACGAATCCCTTGTCACAGCTCATGAATCTCGTCGCCCCGTTCTACCGGGGTGCGCCGTATCGTGACGTTCTGGGTGCGGGGTTCACGGGCACACGCAACTGGGTGGGTGCCGCCGTGCCGACCCTGGCTCTCGTCGCCCTTTCCGGCCGTTCGGTTCGCCAGCGGACGCAGGTCGGCGTGTTCGGCGTGATCGCGCTGGTTGCCTTTCTCAAGCTCTACGACTTCGGCTTGTTGGACTTCACCGGCGGCCTGCCCGGAGTCGCCATGGTCAACTTCGTGGTCTTCGGCACACCGGCGCTGGCGTTCGCCTTGGCCATGATGGCCGGCGCTGGCGTCGAGGTGATGGCAGCCCGCGATCTCAACGGTCGCAGATTCGCCCTGTGGCTCTCGGCGGCGGGCCTGCTCGTCGCCCATGTCATCGGCGACGACGAGGTCAGACAGGCGATCAGCCTCGCAACCACGCCCCAGGTGCTGCGACAGGTCGGGGTGGCCGCTGCCGCGGCCGCGCTGATCGCGATCGTGGCGCTGATCAGCCTCCGCAGGTCGGTCGCGGTCATCGCTGGGCTGATCATGGTCGCCGAGCTGTTCTCGTTGATGCCGTATCGGATGTTCGCCCAGCGAGCCGACCCGTTCCGTGAACCCACCTGGCTCGCGGCCGTGAATGCCCAGTTGGCGTCGTCGCCCTACTCGCGTGTGTACGGTCTCGACGGCAAGCTCTACCCCAACACGGCTGGAGCCCTGGGCCTCCAGGACATCCGCATGCTCGACGCGCTCTACATCGAGAGCTACCTCGTCTATGTGAAGGCCTTCCTCGCGCCGACCGTGTACGACCGGTTCATCGGCGGGCCCTTCTATACGAACGAACTCAACTCCGCGGACCACATCCTCGGCAACCCGATGTTCGACGCACTGGCGGTGAAGGTGCTCGTGGGGCAGGGGCCCGCGGTCACGACCTCGCTCCTCGTCGACACCCTGGCGACCATCGCCCCCTCGGCAACGCTTCAACGGGCGGTCATCGATATCGGCGGCGACGCTCGGGTTGTGCTCTACCAGCAGCCGGTGCAGGAGGTGGTACTTCCTGCCCCGCCTCCTGAGGCGACCAGCCTGTCGTTCTCCTACGCGGTCGGGCCCCAAGCCTGGCCGGATCCTGCTGCCGACGGGGTTCGTTTCGACGTCATCGGGATCACCGAGGACGAGTCGCGCTTCCTGTTGTTCTCCGACGAGATGGTTCCGAAGGTCGACCCGGTCGAGCCAGAGTGGCGGTCGGGCGAGGTGGAGCTCTCGTCGAGCGGTGATCGGATCGTCGAGGTCAGGCTGCGCACCGAAGCCCGGGGCACCGGCGCCAGCGACGCCTCCGGTTGGACCGACCTACGGTACGGAGGCCCCACCGATGTAGCGAGCGCAGCGCTACCTCGAGGTCTCGCGTTCGTCGATCAGATCAACGGGACGTGGATCTACGAGAACCTCGACGCGCTCCCGCGAGCCTGGGTCGTGCACAGCGTCGGAGTCGAAGCCGACCAGCACACCGTGCTCGCTCACCTGATCGCCACCGGAACGACCAAGGCCGACGGTCGAGTCGACATCGACCGGCTCGACCCTCGCCGAGACGCAGTCGTCGAGTCGGGAGATCTGGCGCCCTTCGTCGAGACGTGCGATCCCGCTGGCGATTCGGTGGCGATCGAGAGCTACGAGGCGAACCGGGTCGAGCTCACGGTCGAGACCGGATGCCGCGGGCTCCTCGTACTGCCCGACACCTACTTCCCAGGGTGGGAGGCGACGGTCAACGGAGACGACGCCGAGATTCTCCCGACCAACGTCGCGTTTCGAGGTGTGCTCGTCGACGCCGGCCGATCGCATGTGGTGTTCGAGTTCGCGCCGCCGGGGCTGCGTAGGGGGCTGGTGATTGCGTTCTTCGGGCTGTTGGTCTGTCCGATCGCGGCGCTGATCGATCGTCGACGGTCTCGGCGGGGGCCCCGCCCCGCCACTCACGGACCTGCCGCGAGTGAGCAGACCGGGGTCGGGCCGGTTTCCCGGCGAGCGGTATTCCTCGACCGGGACGGTGTGTTGAACCGGGCCTTCGTCCGCGACGGAGTGCCCCACCCACCGGCCACGGTGGACGAGCTCGAGATCCTCCCCGGGGTCCGCGACGCGTGCGAGCGACTGCGAGGCGCCGGGTTCCTCATGATCGTGGTGACGAACCAGCCCGACATCGCACGAGGTTCGACAACCGCTGAGGCCGTCGAAGAGCTTCATGAACGGCTGCGGTCGGAGGTGACCGTCGACGACATCATCGTGTGCCCGCACGACGATGTCGATGCTTGTGCGTGCCGAAAGCCCCGGCCAGGCATGCTTGTCGACGCTGCACAAAGGTGGGGTATAGATCTCGCAGCGAGCGCGATCGTCGGCGATCGCTGGCGCGACATTGAAGCCGGCCGGGCGGCCGGGATCCGTACTGTCTTCATTGACCGCGGATACGCTGAGCGCCTCGCCAACGAACCCGATCTCGTCGTGGGTGAGCTGGCGGATGCGGTGTCATGGCTACTCGAGGGGGCTGTAGTCGATGCTTCAGGTCAACATTGATCTCCGAAGCTTGAAGCTCTTCGCCGACGGGGCGGATCTCGCCGCCATCGCCGAGTTCGCGGTCGATCCGTTGATTCGGGGTTTCACCACCAACCCAACCCTCATGCGCTCGGCCGGGGTCAGCGACTACGAAGCCTTTGCGCGAGGTGTGCTCGAGGTCGTCACAAACGTGCCGATCTCGTTCGAGGTGTTCTCCGACGAGTTCGACGAGATGGAACATCAGGCGCTCAAGATCGCGTCGTGGGGTGACAACGTCTTCGTGAAGATTCCGGTCACGAACACGAGGGGCGAATCGTCGCGTGATCTGCAGCGTCGCCTGGCAGGGTCTGGCGTGAAGCAGAACGTGACCGCCGTCTTCACTCGGGCTCAGGTAGACGAGGTCGTCGGCGCCTTGGCTGGTGGACCGGAGTCGTTCCTGTCGGTATTTGCCGGGCGGATCGCCGATGCCGGTCACGACCCGGTGCCGTACGTGCAGGCCGCAGTCGATGCAGTAGAGCCCTACCCCGGCATTGAGGTCATCTGGGCGAGCCCTCGCGAGGTCTACAACATCAAGCAAGCTGCCGATTGTGGATGCCATGTGATCACCGTGACCCCGGACCTCCTCAAGAAGCTGCCGCAACTCGGTCGCGACCTCGACGACTTCTCGCTGGATACCGTCAAGATGTTCCACCGCGACGCTGCCTCGGCCGAATACCGAATCTGAACGCCGTGGCCGACGCTGGGCCGGCCTCCGAGGCGACGAGCGAGTCGGCTGCGGCTGTCGTCGACATCGCGATCCGTTCAACACCGCCTTGGCGTGCGGCTGTGGTCGACCTCGCGATCATCACCGGTTCGGTGATGATCTTGTTGACGTACGTATTCGACCTCCTCGACCAGCCGCTGCGCGTCCCGTTCGACTACCGGGGCGACTCGGTCTCGCAGCAGTCGTGGATCAAGACGGTGATCGAAACAGGTTGGTACTCGCGCACTGAACGGGTGGGTGCACCGTTCGGGCGCGAGGCTGCAGACTTCCCGCTGGGGACCGACAACCTGCACTGGCTCATCATCAAGGTGCTTGGCTGGTTCACCGATGATGCCGCGCTCGTGCTGAACCTGTTTTTTCTCGGATCGTTTGTCCTCATCGCCATCTCGGCCTACCTCGCGCTGCGTTGGCTGATGCTCTCCCGCATCGTCTCGATCGGTGCCGGCATCGTCTACGCGTTCGCCCCTTATCACTTCCTCCGTGGGACCGGACACGAGTTCCTCGGTGCGTACTACGCCGTGCCATTGGCGCTGGTCTTGGTGTTGCGGATCTTCGGCGACGACCCGCCGTTCGTCCGCGATGGTCACACCAGGCGACCCGCTATACGGCGTGACCGAAGCGTCGTGTTCGATCTCATCGTGTGTGCCGTCGTGGCCTCCGCCAACGGCTACTACGCGCTGTTCACGATCGTCCTGGCGCTGGTGGCCGGGACCGTCGCATCGATCGCCCGACGGGCTGTTACCGCCTTCGCGGCCGCAGCGGCTTCGACGTTCGTGTTGCTTGGCGTGACGTTCATCAACCTCGCGCCCACGATCTTGCAGCAGCGAAGCGAGGGGCAGAACCCCGAGGTTGCTCAGCGAAATCTTCTCGATATCGACGCGTATCCGCTGCGACCGATCCAGATGCTGTCGCCTGTTCCCGGACATCGCATCGACGCACTCGCCGAGTGGACCGGTCGGGTACTCGCGGCACCGAACAACTCCGAGATCAGCCAGTTCCTGGGCCTCCTGAGCTCCGTCGGACTCATGGCCCTGTTGGTATCCTTGTTCGCTCGTTCAGTGGGATCGAGCAGATCTGTCCACCCGCTGGTGCCCGCCGCTGGAGTTCTCGCCGTTGCGGCGATCCTGCTCTCAACCTCGGGCGGGCTGGCCTGGATCATCGGGTTGCTGGGATACGAGCAGATCCGGGCATGGAACCGCCTGTCGATCGTCCTGGCGTTCCTGGGCCTCTTCTTCCTCGCAGCGTGGTTCGATCGCGTGGTGCGGCCGCGTTTCGATTCCGGGCCTCGCCGGCGAGCCCTCGGTGTGGGGTTGGCTGCTCTCACGGTGATCGTTGCCGTGCTCGATCAGACGAGCGCCACCATCGTTCCCGACGCTCGTCGTAACGCCGACCAGTGGAACAGCGACAAGACTTTCGTGCAAACGCTGGAAGCTCGTCTCCAGCCCGGTGATGAAGTGTTCCAGCTACCTTTCGTCCCGTTCCCTGAGCACCCGCCAGTGATGCAGATGGTCGACTACGACCATCTGCGGCCGTACCTTCACTCCCGTACGCTCAAGTGGAGCTATGGCGGGATGCGGGCCCGAGAGGCGGAGTGGCAGCGCTACGTTGCCCGAGAACCGACCCCGGAGCTGGTCGATGCGGTCACCGCGGCGGGATTCGAGGTCGTGTACGTCGATCGCTTCGGCTACGCCGACGGCGCAACTGCGATCGAAGCCGAGTTGGTCGCGCTCTTGGGCGAGCCCCTCCTCGTGAGCCCCGACGGGCGCGAGGCGGTGTACGACCTTCGATTGCACCGACCGGTGCTTGCCGAGAGGCTGGGCTCAATCGGGGTCGACGAGTTGGCTGACCAGACGCTGGAGCCGGTGATCCTCTGGTGGAGCACCGGCTGTTCGTTCGAGGAATTGATCGAGCCGAGCGGTTACTTCCGGTGGTGCTCGTCGAGCGCCGAGATCACGGCGACTCGTCGGGAAGGTGCTGGCGCTGCCGTCGTACGGTTCCGGGTCCACACCGCCACCGGTGAAGCCGCGACCCTCATGGTCGGAGTGGCTGGCGACGAACGTCGGATCTCGATCGGAGCCGACGACGCGACGGTCGAGATCCCGTTTGATTTTGACGCCGAGCGCGTCGAGATCCGACTGGGCACCGACGCGCTGCGTCTCATTGCCCCAGGCGACCCGAGAGATCTTCGCATTGCCGTCGAGGATCTCGTTGTGGAGGAACTATGACAAGCCTGCGTCGACTCGGTCGGTGGATCGTTCGCGACCGCATCGTGTTCGGAGTGTGCCTGGCCGCTGCGGTGTACTTCGCGTATCACTACGGCATCGAGACCGAGCGACCCGGGGTCGCCTACCCGGAAGGGTGGCGCGGCTATTTCGACCAGGGTGCCTACCTGAAGATGACCAAGGATCTCTCGAGCTTCGACCTCCCCGCGGCCGACTTCCTGTATGGCCCGGGATATCCGATCGTCGGGGTGCCGTCACTCTGGCTGGGCTTCGACTACGACCCGTACCTCCTGTTCAACGGGCTCGCGGTGATCTTCACGGTGGCGGCGACCAGTGTCGTGGCGCGCAGGGTGTTCGGGCCCACTGCAGGCTGGCTCGCCCCCGCCGCTCTCCTGTTCGCCACCCCGCTCGTCGAGTACTGCACCGTCCCTTGGAACTCGACGGTCTCACTGGTCGCGGCGTCGGGCTTGTTGCTGTTTTCCACGGCGCCTCGCCGGCCGGCCTGGGCCTGGGTGCTTGCCGGGTGTCTGGTCGGCTGGGGGTTTGCGGCTCGCTACGTCGACGTGTTCTGGCTCGGCGCGCTCACGCTGCCTCCGCTGGTCGGCCTGCCGTGGCGGCGGGTCGTAGCGAGTGCGGCGCTCGTCGGATGCGGAGCGTTGCTCTTCATCGCCCCGGTGCTCTACGCCCACGATCACGCCTTTGGTGACCCATTCACCACCCCGTACTCGCTACACCTTCGAGACGACGGGAAGTCGGACGAAGCCCTGTCGTCGTACAGCCTGTCTCAGGTTCCCGACGCCGCGTTCGGGATGTTCGTCAGCCCCTTCCTGCGCGGTGCCCGCTACGGGGGTACACCGTTGTTGATGGCCATGTTCTGGGTCATCGCTGCGCCCTTCGCAGCTGTGCTCGCCGTGATCAGGGGACCGCGACAGTGTCGCTGGTTGATCGGCGTGACCACGGTGGCCTGGCTCGTCGCCTGGGTCTTCTATCTGTCGTTCCGGGCTGTCAGTGCGGGGGCCATTCAATTTGGGAGCCTCCATTACTTCAAGATGTGGTGGCCCTGGATAGCGATTCTGGCCAGTGGTCTCGCCGCCCGAGCCATCGACCGGACGAGAGTGCCGTCCCCGGCGGTCGGCGCCGCCGCTGTGGAGGCAACGGAGGCATGAGATCCCAGGCACGAGGCCGCAGGATGGCGCGTTGCGCGACCCGGTCGATGCGAGGTGGGGTTCCCATGGGCCCGCCGCCCGAGGCCGTGGTGCCGTACCTCGGGGCGATCGCAGAGCTCGCGGATCGAGCGGGGTCGTACGTTCCGCCTCGGGCGGTGCGCTACCGGGGACATGCGCTGATCGTCGATGCGGTGTTGCGCCACAGCGATGCGGGCGACGTGGTGTTGGAGGGCGGGGTCTCGTCCGGGTACCTGGCTGCGCCGATCGTGCAGGCGGGTCGGCGGGTGCACGGCATCGAGCTCGACCCGGTGGCTGCGGGCTCGGCCCGCGAGGTGTGCGAGCGGGTCATCGTCGGTGACCTCGAGGATTTCGACACCGCCCAGCTCGATGACCGGTACGACCTGCTCCTGTTCGGCGACACGCTCGAGCACCTGCGTGATCCTGATGAGTTGCTCCGGAGGCTGCGCGACCGTCTCGTCGTCGACGGGACCCTCGTCGCCAGCATCCCGAACATCGCCAACTGGTCGATGCGTCTCGCCCTCCTGACGGGACGGTTCCGCTACCGGGAGCGCGGGCTGCTCGATCGGACCCACCTCCGGTTCTACACCCAGCGGACGATGATCGAGATGATCACCGACGCCGGTTTCGACGTGATCGAGCTGACGGGGGCCATTCCGGTCCCCAGGGTGACATGGGACCCGCTGTGCCGGGTCGCCCATTGGCTGGGCAACCTCAGACCTTCGTTCTTCGGCTACACGATCGTGATCGTGGCCCGCAGGGCGGATCGCGCGCCCGTCACCCGCTGATCCAGCGAGAACGCTGCGCGCTGAGGAGGCGGTCCAGCCTCAACGACTCGCGTTCGCTTCGTCGGTCGGCGCGCGCATCAGGGCGATCTCCTCGGCGAGGATCTCAGTTCGTTCGGCCAGCCGTGAGACCTGGAGCGACAGCGCCACGCACACGAACATCAAGAAGAGCAAGGCCAGCAGGAACAGGAACGACGTTCCGTTGACGATGCCGAGCTCGTGCGAGAGGTCATCGAGGAGTGGACGGGCGACGGCCAGAATGACGCCCCCGAGCCCGACCACGATCCAGAGCAGCGCGAAGCGCTCACGCACCTTGCGTCTGCGAAAGAGTTCGACCATGACAGCGACGTTCGCCACGGCCACGATGATCGAGAAGGCGTCGAGCCTGTTCTTCATGAGTGATCCTGGGCCTTTCCTTCTGAACCCCCGACAGCTTGGGCGCCGGATCAGCGATCTGGGCTCCGAGGGGTGAGCGGTCGCCGGAAGCGGTGGAGCGAGATCACGAGCATTAGACGAGCGAGGTGGAATGCGCTCCGCCACGCGTTGGCCGAGGGCACGCCACCCTGCCTTGGGTGCATCAGGGTCGGGACCTCGACGACTCGAAGGCCGGCGTCGGCGGCCAGGAGCAGCGCCTCGACCGTGTCAGAAAGGTAGTCGGAGGGGTAGGACCGCGAGAAGAGCGCGACCGCGCGGGGCCCGAAGGCCCGGAAACCGCTCGTGGCATCGGTGATGGGCGTCCGGAGGCGTTTCGTCGTCACGCGGGCGAGGTAGCGCATGCACAGGCGTCGCAACCGTCCGACCCGGTACGACGAGCCGAATCGTGAACCCACCACCAGGTCGACATCACCAGCGGTGACGGCGGCGAGAAGCTTGCGGGCCTCGTCCGCATCGTGCTGCCCGTCGCCGTCGATCTGGATGACATGGTCGTATCCGTTCTGCCAGGCGTACCTGAGCCCGGTGCGGATAGCCGCTCCCACCCCGAGATTGAACGGGAGACGCACCACCTCCGCCCCGTTCTCGCGGGCGACGCGAGCCGTGCCATCGGTCGAGCCGTCGTCGATCACGAGAACGGTCGCATCGAGCACCGCCGTCGCCCGTTGTATGACCGCCCCGACAGCCTCTTCCTCGTTCAGGCAGGGAATCAGCACCAGGAGACGCGGCACGGTCATCGGACGAGAGACGTCGGCGCACCGACCGGACGTGACGAACGACGAGCGCGAGCGGCCTGGAGACCGAAGAAGGCGTTGCGGGCATAGCCCAGACCGGTGGCCCTCAGACAGCCGAGTCGGATATCGGCCACCGTCAGCTGGGCCAAGGCCGGTCGCGTACGACACGCCTCCCCGCGTGGGCCGAGCCTGCGGAAGAATGCTCGCGCTTGGGCGGCTTGGTGATGGGCGATGGTGGCGCTCCACGATCCGCGCTGTACCCGGAACACCGCCAGGGTGTCTTCGATGCCGTGGAAGTCGCCATGGTCGAGCAGCCGAAGCCAGAAATCGAGGTCGATCATGTAGGCGGCTCGTGGGTCGAAACCGCCGACGCGATCGAACAATGATCTTCGGAACATGGCCGTCGACGGCTCGCCGATGAGGTTGGTTCCGCCTCGCACGACAGTCTTGACGGCCACGGCGCCGGGGACGCGTCCGCGCATGGTCGCCAGGCCACGGCCGGCAAGGAGCACCCGGTCGACCTCGTCGACGATGTCGCGGCGGGCGCTCACCAGCGAGATCTCTTCGTGTGGGTCGTCCTGCGCCAGGACAGCCACCTGGCGAGCGAGGCAGTCGGGGCGGAGCCAGTCGTCGCTGCAGAGCAGCTTGACGTAGCGGCCTGCCGCCCGGCTGACCACGTCGTTCCAGTTGGCTGCAGCCCCCACGTTCCTCGGGTTCCGGGACGCCACGATTCGATGGTCGTGGAACGACTCGATCACGTCCCAGGTGCCGTCGGGCGACGCGTCGTCGACGATGATGAGCTCGAAGTCTGTCAGGGTCTGGTTGAGCACCGATCGGATCGCCTGCCCGATGAAACGCTCCGCTCGGTACGCAGGGATGCAGACCGACACCAACGCGGTCACGGGGAGCCGCTCTGGTTGTCAAGGGTTCCGACGACCTCGGCGACGACGTACAGCGGGCGTCCCTTGCTCTCGCGGTAGATCCGGCCGATGTAGGCGCCGAGAAGGCCGACGCACAGGAGCTGCACGCCGCCGAGGAAGAGCACCGCGGCCATGAGCGACGGCCACCCTCTGACCGAGTCATCGGGGTTGACGATCTGGCCGACGGTCACCCACACGATGACGACGAGCGCCAACAGCGTGATGGTCGTGCCGATCTGTGTGGCCATGCGCAAGGGCTTCTCGGAGAAGCTGGTGATGGCGTCGCTGGCGAAGCGGACCATCCGGCGCACGGTGAACTTCGTCTCGCCGGCGTGCCTGGGGTCGCGTTCGTACTCGACCGAGGACTGGCTGAAGCCGATCCACGCGACCATTCCACGCACGTACCGGTTCTCTTCCCGCATGGTGCACAGCACGTCGACCACGGCGCGATCCATGAGGCGGAAGTCGCCGCTGTCGGGCGGGAGCTGCACATCGGAGAGGCTGTTGATGATCCGATAGAACCACCGCGCCGTCAGCAGCTTGAACCGTGATTCACCAACCCGGTGGGTGCGGACGCCATAGACCACCTTGGAGCCGGCTCGCCAGCGCTCCACCATCTCGAGGATGACCTCGGGGGGATCCTGCAGGTCGGAGTCGATGACGACGACGGCATCGCCCAACGCGTGGTCGACCCCGGCCGTGATGGCCAGTTGATGGCCGAAGTTTCGGGAGAGGTCGATGAGCCGGGCTCGAGGCTCGTCGACACACAGCTTGCGAAGCAAGGCCCCCGAGCGATCGGTGCTGCCGTCGTTGACGTAGATGATCTCGAAGCTCAGGCCGTCGTCGAGGTGCTCCAAGGTCTCGACGAGGCGGGCGTGGAAGGCCTCGATCCCGTCCTCCTCGCAGTAGACGGGCGATACGACCGACACGAGTTGTGTGCGGCTCCCACCAGTGCCGGGATCGTGTTCCACGGGCTCAGGGCTCGACGAACTCATGGGCGACGGCTTCGTAGAGGTCCTGGGCGGATGCGGTGGTGACACCCTTGAGGCGCTGCCTCAGCAGGGCGCCGAGCGCCGCTGCGGCGATCACCGTGCCCGAGAGGAAGCCTCGCTCGACCCGCATCAGCAGGTCGTCGCTGGGGATCGCGGTGACGACGAACCAGGCCACGACGCCGGCCCCCCATCCAGCAGCTGCTGCTGCGTGCGAACCGAGGGCGATGAGCGCCTGGGCGAAGGTGAGGCCCAGCATGATGCAGGCGCTGGCCGCGGCGAGGAAGAGCAGATCGGTGCGCGTGAGATCCGTGTCCTTCTCGAACATGATCTTGACGACAGTGGGCCCGATCGTGAGAGCGACCAGAGAACCTATGACCCCGACCCCGGCGACTCCGATCGTGAGTCGACGGAGACCCTGGCGGAAGTCGTCGTGGCGTCCCTCGGCCGCCTGGGCCGCCAACTTGGGCAGGAGCGCCGCCTGTACGGCCTGGAAGAAGAACAGGGGGATCCGGGCGATCAGGAGGCCCGACAGGATGTGTCCGGCAACCTGCTTCTCGCTGTCGTCGGCCAGGAGCTTGGCGGCGATGGGAGCACAATTCACGAGAAGCTGAGCGAACACCGACGCAGCGAGGAGCCACCAGAGGGCGACCGTGAGCTCCTGCCAGTCGGCCTCGGGGCCCGGTTGACGAAAATCACGGTTGCGCCCCAAGACGATCACCAGGGTCACCAGAGGTGCGACCCCCATGACCACGCCGTAGGGGCCGGCCTGCTCGACACCGATGACCGCGAGGATGATGCACCCGGCCAGCCTGAGGAATCCTTCGGCGCCGAAGATGAAGCCGTAGGCACCGAAATGGCCGTTGCCTGAGTACCCGCCCCGAACGAGATGCATCGCGGAGAACGTGACGATCGCGATCAGGAACCCGGCGAAGAGCCACCACTCGTGGTCGAAGAGCTTGTCGACCAGGATCGGAGAGATGGCCAGCGACACCACCAGGAGGACGGCGGCGAGACCGCCGGCGAGCACCGCCGCCTTGCGCATGACCGGCCATCCGCCGATTCCCAGCGCGCGCCGCGCCGAGATCGCCCGTCCGACCTCCTGCTCCACGGGTAGGTAGAAGCCGGGACCGACCAGGAACACGAACGCCCACATCGCACCGAGCGAGCTGTAGGCGTCGTCGGTGAGCGACCGTTTCGCCACGGCGAGAAAGGTGTAGGCGGTCAGGCCTCCGATCGCGAGACCCGCGCCCACGGCCAGGGTCCCTTCCGGTAGCGGGTTCTTCTCGTTGACCCGATCGAGTAGGCGGGACGGTCGCAGCGGGAGCTCCTCGGCGTGATGACGGGCGCAGTGTGGGCGGTGGCGAACGCGAGGCGACCCGAGCGGACGTGCGCCGATCGGCCATGGTAACGGTCTATGCCGCGTTCCTCCCGGACCCGGCCGCATCGGCGATCATGGGCGCATGAGCACGCGCAAGCTGATTCTCACGGCGTTGGCCTGCGGGGTCGTGATCCTGGCCGCGTCGGCGCTGCAGATTCTTCTGGCCCGCTGACGGTCGGTCGACCCTCTTGGGGAGGCCGCCCCCGACGGGAGTGGGGTGGTGTCGTCGTAAGCTGCGGGCGTCGGGGTTGCTGGCCGACGGACGACGACGCGGACGATCGACACAGACGAGGACAGGGACGTGGGCGAGGGTGCGGCGCACTTCGAT
>VFJJ01000135.1 GCA_009886115.1 Actinomycetota bacterium | reverse complement strand
GAACGCGATCTGTCCGGGGCCTATCCTCACCTCGATGACGGCGCCGATCCCCGAAGAAGCCAAGCAGGCCTTCGTCAAGCGGCGCGTGCCCGTGGGCCGGTACGGCCGCCCCGACGAGGTGGCCCACGTGATCCTCTCGCTCGTGCTCCCAGCATCGTCGTACCTCAACGGTGCCATCATTCCCGTCGACGGCGGCATGACCGCCAACGCTCGATGAGGGGCCCACCAACGCATGACTGACGATTCGGTGGTTGCCCGGTCGACGACCGACGACGATCGCAACCGGTTGATGGGCGCCGGGCTGGTCGACGACCCGTATCCGCGCTACCACGAGCTGCGCGCGCGGTGCCCCGTCGCCACAGGAAGTGTCGGCGAGCTCTTCGGCCTGCAGAGCACCACCGACTCGATCTACTGGGGCGATCGCCAGACCTACTCGGCCCTGAGCCATGAAGAGAGCCTGCGAATCCTGCGTGACCACGCGTTGTTCTCGTCGCGGTGGTACGAGCCATCGCTCGGGCCCACCGTCGGACACGACACCCTGATCGGGATCGATCCGCCCGAGCACCAGCGCCTCCGATCCCTGCTCCAGGGGGCGTTCTCGCACCGTGAGATGCAACGCTGGGAGCACGAGTTCGTGACCCCCATCATCGCCGGCTACCTCGATCCGTTGATCGAGCGGGGCCGCGCCGATCTGTACTCGGAGTTCGCGGCGCACGTCCCCATCCACGTGACCGCGGTGTCGCTCGGGTTGCCTCCCGGCGATCAGGACCTCTTCGTGGAATGGTCGCTGCGGATGACGTCGCCCATGGTCTCGGCCGACGAGCGCCTCGCGGCCGGCCGGGCCGTCGCCGAGTACATCGCCCCGTTGGTCGTCGAGCGGAGGGCGTCGGCCCACGACGATCTGTTGGGCATCCTCGTGCAGGCGCAGGTCGCCGAGGACGAAGACGCCAGCATCGGCCGTCAGCCGCTCTCCGACGACGAGCTCGCGGTGTTCACCCGCCTGCTCATCATCGCCGGGGCCAGCACGGTGTTCCGGGCCTACGGGATCCTCCTGTTCGCGCTCCTCACCCATCCCGATCAGATGGACGCCGTCCGCCGCGACCGGTCACTCGTACCCCAGGCGATCGAGGAATCGTTGCGCTGGGACCAGCCGCTGTCAGCGATCGGTCGACTCGCGACACGCGAGACCATGCTCGGCGGGGTGACGATCCCCGAGGGCTGTCCCGTGCTGGCGACGATCGGCGCAGCGAACCACGACCCGGCGGTCTGGCCCGAGCCCGAGCGGTTCGACATCTTCCGCGATGCCAAGCCCCACTTGAGCTTCGGGTTCGGCCGCCACAGGTGCCTGGGGGTGAACCTGGCCCGCATGGAGCTGCGGATCATGCTCGAGGCCACCCTCGACCGGTTCCCCAACCTGCGCTTCGACCCCGACGCCGAGACCCCGCACCTCACCGGCCTGACCTTCAGGATGCCCACAGCCCTTCCCGTCGTGTGGGACAGCGCTACCGATTGACGATCGTGGTGCCGACGTGCTCGACGTTGGCCAGGATGGTCTCGAGCGGAACCGGTGCATGGCGTTGGTCGAGACGGGCGTCGGGCTGAGGTAGCAGCACCAGCCGATCGACACCAAGGGCGCCATACTGCTGCACCGTCTCGGGCTCGAGATCACCAACCGGGGTGACCGTGATCTCGAGCGGCCCCAGCTCGGGCGGGCGCTCGTACCCATCGGCCGTCTGTCGAATCGCGGCGATGCACTCCGCGGCGAGCGCGAGGTCGGTCGCGAAACCGTAACCAGCCGCTGCCGACCCGCAGCGTGGAGTGTGGGACGCGATCAGCGTGAGGGCGACGATCGTGTCGAGGATCGGTGTCGACGCGGGCATCGGCGACCGCTCGACCATGGGGTCGGGGAGCACGATGTGCTCGCCCGTCCACACCGACTCGAAGCCGGCAGCCTCGGCCGCCTGCGCCACGGCCACGGCCGCTTCGGGGTCGGCGCAGGTCGAGAAGTTGATCGCGAACAGACCGATCCTCATGGCCCAAGGGTAGAGCCTGGTCCGGTCAGCGCTTCTTGGCACTGCACAGCCTGCTCGATGTCTCGCAGGGAGCGACGGTGCTCCCAGGCCGTCCAGCCCATGCACACGACGGCTGCGGCGGCCCAGCCGGCCAGCACGTCGACCACGTAGTGCTCACCGGTGAGGGCCAGCACGAAGCCCATCACCACCGGATAGGCCACGAGCACAACTCGGAGCCGACGGCTCGCCCGGGGCCAGAGGAACACCAGCAGCAGCACGGTGTATCCCGCGTGAAGCGACGGGATGGCAGCCACGAGGTTCGAGGCCTTCTGCCCCTTGTCGATGAGCCGACTGGCCACGTCGAGCTCGAGGATCGACCAGCCCCGCGGCGAGGTCCGCGAAATCGGCGGGAGCAGGTCGCGCCGCGATGCCAGCCAGGGCGGCGCGGCCGGGAACGCCAAGAACCCCAAGGTCGCCAGGAAGCTGAGCGACACGAATCGACCGGTGAAGGCCAACCAGCGCTCGCGGTCGCGTTGCCAGAGCACACCGGCCACCACGAACGGCACGACGAAATGCGACGCATACACCAGCGCCGGCCCGACTTCCCACCACCGCGGCGCACCCCCGTCGTAGAGGCGATCCTGCAGCCACACCGTGGGGACCGTGCCCCCGAACAACGCCCGATCGGCATCGAGTTGCGGCGTGTAGTGCACGGGCGCGCCGGCCTGGTCGGCCGCGCCACGGACGAGGTCGTAGATCAGCATGACGGCGAGGAACGGCAGCCAGTCGATGACCACCTGCATCGACTGGCGCCACGGCCGTCCGACGTTCACGAGCACGAGGCACCCGCAGACCCAGGCCAGCACGGTCTCGCGGTCGAACGGGACGCCGCGCGTGTCGATCGACCAGACGACAACGCCGCTGTACGCGGCCAGGCTGCCCGTGCGGACCGCAGGCCATCTCGCCGCCAGGATCATGGCCACGACGGATACCACAGGCTCGAGCCCAGATCGTCGCGAGCGAGCGGACTGGCGGTCATTGCCGGCCGGAGCCCGGCGAAGGCCAGCACAGCCAGGCCCACGATGATCGTGGACGCGGCGATCCGTCGCGTGGCGCTCCACGGCGCAACGGCCATCACCACCCACCATGCGAGGAGCGGGACGATCGGCGCGGCGTAGAACGTGAACACCTCGCGCTCGGCGACGGTCCACGGGAGCCACTGCACGAGCCCGAACGAGAGCACGAGGGCGATTGTCACGTCGCGCCGCCGACTCGCCCGAACCGCCAACACGCCCACCGCCAGCGTCGCCGTCAGCCACAGCACCGGGTTGCCCACCGACATCACGATCGCCCGGTCGCCGGGACGGGCACCGTCGCAGACGCCGTCGTCGAGCGCGGGGGGCGCGGCGGCGAAGCTGGAGCGGCAGGTCTTGTCGTACAAGGCCGTCGGCTCGGTCTGGAGCACCCAATGGGTCGCCGAGGCCGCCTGGGAGTTTCGGGGTCGCAGCCCGCGGTGGAAGGCGAGGACGTCGAGCTGGTTCTCCCACCACACCGAGAGCCGTTCGCCGATCGACCAGTCGCACGTGTTCGCGAGGTCGACCCCGGGCGCTGACGCTGATCCGGGCTGGGGCCCGACCTCGGGCGCGTCCTCGGGTGCGCGGCACTGAGCGGCGCCGGCGCGGGTCTCGTCGATCTGGACGAGAAAGGGGACGGCCGCCGCTGCGTACACCACCATCGGCGCCAGGGTCATGGCTGCCAGTGTCGCGACGACGCCCCGCCGCCGGATGGGGCCCGGCGGCAGCACCCGGCGGTCGGCCTCGAACAGGGCCATCACGGCCAGCGGGAGGACGAGCACCGCTGACCACTTCGTCGCCACGGCGGCCCCGCCGAGCAAGCCGACCGCCAGCTTGGCCGGAAGGGTCGAGCCGGGCCGGTAGCCGCGCTGTCTGATCCAGAGCACCCCGACCACGGTCGCTGTCGTCCAGAGCGCGACGAAGACATCGAGCATGGCGAGCCGGCTGGCTGTGAAGGCGACCCCGTCGAACAGCACCAGCGCCGCAGCGATGGCGGCGAGCGACGTCCGCCGGGTGAGCAATGCCGCGCCGAGGAAGGCCAGGGCCACGACTGCCGCGCCGGCCAGGAGGGGCGCGATCCGCCAGCCCAAGGGCGTGAACCCGAACAGCCGGATGCCCCCGGCGATCATCCACTTGCCGAGCGGCGGGTGTACCGGCTGACCCTGCTCGACGCCTCGTTGCAGGAGGTCGAGCGCGTCAGAGGCGTAGTACACCTCGTCGAACACGAACGCGTCGGGTCGAGTGAGCCCCGGGGCGAGAACGACGACGGCCGCGACGAAGCTGACCAACGCGCCACAGGTCATGGCGCGACGGGTGAGTGCCGGTGGCCCTTCCCGTTCCGGCCGGCGCGACGGCTTGCCGGACGAGTCAGTCATCATTCGCGACCGGGGAGCTTGCGGGCGGCGCCTTGCAGGCGGCGAGGAACTCGACGACGTTCGACGAGAACCGGCCCGGCTGGCGCCCTTCCTCGGCAGTGGCCTCGAACCGCTGCGGACCCGAGCGCTCGAGGATCGCGGCATAGACCCGAGCGGGATCGGGGTCGAACAACTCACCTTGGCGTCGTTCGATCAGGCTGGCGCAACTGCGAGCCCGCGCTTGCGCCTCCTGGCGGTCGAGGCGCTGGGTGTCACCGCACCCGACGAGCACCATCGCACCGGAGAGGACCCCGACGACGGCGGCGAGGAACTGGAGGAAGGGGGTGCCGAGCACCTTTTCTCGCCTCGTCCCCATTGCTCGGCCGCCTGACCCCTCGTCCTGACCCGTCGTCGCGTGGTGCGTGTGCGTCCACGGTACCGAGCGCCGGCGGGCTCGGGGAGATCGCCCGGGTATGGGAGATCGCCCGGGTATGGGAGATCGCCCGGGTCCGTCCAGGCGACCGATAGTCTGCTGGCGCCGGCCTTGCCCAGGCCACGGTTCGACGACTGGATGGTGTGATGGCCCCCGAACCTGCGAGTTGGCTCCCCGACCCGACGGGCCGCCACGAGTACCGGTATTGGGACGGAACGTCTTGGACGGCCAACGTCTCCGACCGGGGAGCGCCGAGCCAGGATCCACTGACCTCACCCCCTCCTCCCCCGGGTTCAGCGCCGAGCGCGCCGCCGACCTTCCCGACCCAGTCGCTGCCGCCCATCAACGCCGGGCAGTTCCAGGCTGGCGGTCCCGCCCGATACCCGTCCGCACCCGGGGCGCCGGGGGCTCCGGGGGCTCCGGGTTCGGGGTCGCCCGGGTACGGACCAGGAGGCGTTCCGCCGGTCCCGTCGTACCTCGGCGGGGCGTCGAGCTACTCGCCGCCCCTGCCCCCCGGGGCGCCCGGTGTCGGCCCCCCACCCAAGAAGCGCAAGGGGCTCGCCGCCGGGCTCGTGATCGCGCTGGTGGCCGCGGCGGTCGTCGTCGGCGTGATCGTGTTCGTCGACGGTGGAGACGACGGTGGCGGAGCCCGCGAGCCGGGCACGTTCGAGGGCGAGATCACCCGCGACGAACCGATCGCCATCTTCGAGGTCGACATCCCGCTGGGCACCTTCTACCGCGCGTCGCTTCGGCCCGAAGGCGACTTCGACGCTGTCATCGGGGTCGCCGTGGCGCGCGAGATCCGAGATGTACGTGCGATCGAGGAAGACTTCACTGATTTCAACTCCGAGTTCTACTCGGGGAACGACATCGACGAGCCCGACGAAATCGCCGATCTCATCTTCTCGGCGTCGTTCGACGACCGCGGCGAGGGCGACAACGAGCGCGTCTTCGACCTGGCGGTCGTCGAGGGCAGCCACAGCTTCGTCGTCCGGGGGAGTGAAGGATCGCGAGGAAGGTTCGAGCTCGTCATCGAGGTCGCGGATCCGCCGAGCGGTCGCTTCACAGCGGAGGACTTCTCTGACAGGGACTTCTTCTCCGACGACCAGTTCACCGACGACGATTTCACCGACTTCATCGATGACTTCCTGCTCGACGACGACTTCTTCACCACCGGGTTCGAAGGCGACTCAGGCTCGGACTCAGGCTCGGACTCAGGCTCGGACTCAGGCTCGAACTCGGACTCAGGCTCGAACTCGGACTCCGATTCGGGTTCGAGCTCGGACTCCGATTCGGGTTCGAGCGACTTCAGCGGAGGCTTCAG
>VFJJ01000124.1 GCA_009886115.1 Actinomycetota bacterium | reverse complement strand
GCGTCTGGCCAACGAAGGTGCGGCCTCGACCGCTCCCGGGATGTACCTGTAGCCCTGGACGCGGTGCTCGTCGCCCAGGCCCCCTGGACGCGGTGCTCGTCGGTCAGGCGCGTCGGGAATTGCCGGTCGGCCATTGCCCGTCGGGCGAGCGTGCCCGCTACCGTCGGCGCCATGTCCGGCGGTGTGAGCGAACAGGTCGATCTGGTGGTGGTGGGGGCCGGGCCGGCCGGTTGTGCCGCCGCGATCGAAGGCGCCCGGGCCGGGCTGCGCGTTCAGGTCTTCGACAAGGCCGCCTTCCCGCGGGACAAGACCTGCGGCGACGGTCTCACCGTCGGAGCCTTGCGCACCTTGGCATCGCTGGGGTTCGAGCCGACCGGCCTGGCGTCGTGGTTGCCCATCCGCGAGACCGTGCTGACGGGTCCCGACGGTCGGCGCGTCGTGCTCCCGCTTCCGGCCGACGGGTTGTTCGCGGCAACCGTCATGCGCCGCGACCTCGACGCTGCGCTCGTGGCCCGGGCTCGGGTCGAGGGAGCCGACGTCGTCGAAGGCTGCGGCGTGACCGGTGTGCGTCACGAGGCCGGTCTCGTCGTGAGCGAGCTGGCCGACGGACGAGAGGTCGCAGCCCGGTTCCTGGTCGCCGCCGACGGGATGTGGTCGAGCGTGCGCAAGAGCCTGGATGCTCCGACACCGGCGGCCACCCCAACGTATCTCGGTGAGATGCACGCGTTTCGCCAGTATTTCCACGGATTTCACGACACGCGCCTACACGTGGTATTCATCGACGACCTCCTCCCCGGCTACCTCTGGGTGTTCCCGTTGGCCGGGGGTCTGGCCAACGTGGGCTTCGGGGTGCACCGGCGTCCCGGCGTCACGACCAGGTACCTCGCGCGACTCTGGCCCGAGCTGCTCGCGGCCCCGGTCGTACGGTCGATCCTCGGTGACGCCCGTCCGCTCGACGACCACCGGGCCTGGCCCATCCCGGCCCGCCTCGACCGCCGGCCCCTCACAGCCGGGCGGGTGCTGTTCGTGGGCGACGCGGCGGCGGCCGGCGATCCGCTCACCGGTGAAGGCATTGCGCAGGCGCTCGAGACCGGTACGTGGGCCGCGCGGGCAGTGATCGCCGGGGGCCGCAGCGCGTCGCCGAGCACCGTGACCGACGACTACGAGCATCGCGTCGCGCGCGACCTGGCCGTCGACCAGCGCTTCGCCCGGGGGCTCGCAGCGGTGATGCAGCGACCGCGCCTGTCGCGGATGTCGCTGCGCCTCGTCGACAGCACCGACTGGACCCGGCGCAGCTTCGCCCGGTGGATGTGGGAGGACTACCCGCGTGGGTTGCTGCTCACGCCCCGTCGGTGGCGACGCGGCGCCATGTCCGGATCAGGTGTCCGCCTGTGATCGTGACGGGACCGGCCCGGTTTCGTGGCTGCGACGGGCCCTGCGGCATGATCTCTCGACCCAAACCTGCCCGCGCCGAGCATCGGCGCGGGCGATCCTCCCCGGGAGCAGCATGAACGTCGCCGTCTGCGTGAAGCAGATTCCCGACCCCGCCCTGCCCGGCGCTCTCGACGCCAGCACCAGGCAGCTCAAGCGAGATGGGAAGCTCATCCTCGACGAGTCCGACAGCTATGGGGTCGAGATGGCCCTCCAGCTCGTCGAGGCCGCCGGAGGGGGTGAGGTCGTGCTCATCTCCATGGCACCCAACGACGAGGTGTCGGGTCTGCGCACCGCCCTGGCCATGGGCGCGGCCCGCGCCGTGCTCGTCTCCGACCCGGCCCTGGCCGGCTCGGGCGCGCTCACGACGGCCAAGGTCATCGCCCGGGCCGTCGAGCGGGCGGGGAGCATCGACCTGGTGCTCGCCGCGACCGAGTCGACCGACGGCTACACCGGCATCGTCCCGGCGGCCGTCGCCGAGCTGCTCGGCTGGCCGGCGCTCACCTTCGCCAAGAAGATCGAGATCTCTGGCGCAGCCGTCACCATCTCGCGCCAGACCGAGGCCGGCTACGACACCGTCGAGTCGTCCCTCCCCGCCGTGGTGTCGGTGACCGCGGGCGTCGTCGAGCCCCGCTACCCGTCCTTCAAGGGCATCATGGGCGCCAAGAACAAGCCGGTCGACAAGTGCACGGCCGCCGATCTGGGTATCGAGGTCGGGGCCGCGGGCTGGGCCGGCTCGGGCCAGGACATCGTGAACGTGGCTGCGGCCCCCGCCCGTCAGGCAGGCGAGAAGTTCGAGGACGACGGCACCGCGCACGAGCGCGTCGTGGCCTTCCTCGAATCGCTCAAGGTCATCTGAGCGGCCCACGGGCCCGTCGGAACGAGAGAAGAGAGAACACCATGGCACTCTCCAAGGTCTGGGTCTACGCCGAAGCTGTCGCCGGCGTGCCCACGAGCGCAACCCTCGAGTTGCTCACCAAGGCCCGCGAGCTCGGCTCGACCGTCGAGGCCTTCGTGTCCGGCCCCGGTGGCCCCGACCTGGCCGCGGCGCTGGGCGAGTTCGGAGCATCGACGCTCTATCAGCTCGAGCTGGGTGACACCCTCGCCGGCGCACCCGTCGCGGCCGCGCTGGCCGCCGCCGTCGCCGAGCACCGGCCCGACCTCGTGCTGTTCGCCCAGTCGTACGAAGGCCGTGACGTCTGTGCCCACCTCTCGGTTCGGCTCGACGCCAACGTCGTCACGAACGCCACCGACCTCACGCTCGACGGCGACACCGTGGTCGTGGGCACGGCGATCTTCGGCGGCAATACGCTGATCGACACCGCGCTCACCGGGGCCGGCACGAAGCTGGCCATGGCCCGGCCCAAGTCGTTCACCGCCGAGCCGGTTGGCGGTGCAGCCGCTGCCGTGGTGACCGTCGCAGCCGTCGACACCGGTCGGGCGGGCGACACGCGGGTCACCGAGCGCCACGTCGAGGCCCAGGAAGGCCCCAAGCTCGAGGATGCCACGATCGTGGTGTCGGGCGGCCGTGGTCTCGGGTCGGCCGAGGGCTACGCGATGGTCGAGGATCTGGCCAAGCTGCTCAAGGGCGCCAGCGGGGCGTCGCGTGCGATCGTCGACGCCGGCTGGGTGCCGTATTCCAAGCAGGTCGGCCAGACCGGCAAGGTCGTCAAGCCCAAGCTCTACATCGCCTGTGGCATCTCCGGCGCCACCCAGCACATGGTGGGCATGAAGAGCTCCGACAACATCATCGCCATCAACAAGGACGGCGAGGCCCCCATCTTCTCCGTGGCCGACCTCGGCATCGTGGGTGACGTGCACAAGGTGTTGCCCAAGCTGATCGAGGCCATCAGGGCGCGAGGCTGACCGGCTCGTCACCCCGGCCACACCGGTCGTGCGCCGATTCGGCTCCGGGGTTGCGCGATGAACAGCCCTGAGCTCCTCGGGATCGCCCACGTCGACCTGACGGTGCGCAACCCGAGGGGGTCGGCTCGCTGGTACCACGAGGTACTCGGCTTCGCGATCCTCGAGGAGCTCGAGGACAACGGGCACACGATGGTCCTGATGCAGCACCCGGCGACCCGGATGACCTTCTGCCTGGGGTGTCACCCGCGTTCGCCGCGTGACCTCTTCGACGAGCGCCGCACCGGACTCGACCACCTCTCGTTCCTCGTCGCCGACCGGGCCGGGCTCGTCGCCTGGCAGGCCCGACTCGACGCCCTGGGGGTCGAGCACACGCCGGTGCAGGACGTGCAATACGGCCACGTGCTGGCGTTTCGCGACCCCGACAACATCGCGCTCGAGCTCTTCGCCCGCCCCAGCTGAGCCGTCGCCTCGCTGGTGTCCCGCGCTGGGTGGGGTGGCAGCGCTACCTTCTGGCGCATGAGCGCGCCCCCGGCCCTCCATGTCCTGTGCGCGCCGCTCGCCGGCCTGGTCGGCACCTGGCGGGGCGAGGGGGCCGGTGTCTACCCCACGATCCCGAGCTTCGGGTACGGCGAGGAGATCGCGTTCGCGCACAACGGCAAGCCGTTCCTGGCGTACAGCCAACGCACGTGGGCGCTCGATGCCAGCGATGCCGGGCCGGCCGGGCGGCCGCTGCACGCCGAGACCGGGTATCTGCGACCCCAGCCCGGCCCCCACCCGGCTTCCGGGCCGCACACCGGTCTACCCGTCGAGCTGGTGCTGAGCATGCCGACGGGGCATCTGGAGCTGGGCTCGGCGTCGTGGCGCGACGGCGTGCTGCGAAGCGTCGCCACGATCACCTGCACCCCGTCGGCCAAGGTGGTCACCGACGTCGTTCGCGAGCTCACCCTCGACGGCGACGAGCTGCGGTACACCCTGGCGATGGCGGCTGTCGGCCTGCCGCTCCAGGGTCACCTCACAGCGACGCTCAGCCGCGTCGGAGCATGACCGGGCTCGAGCCGACCCCGATCGTCGCCGCGACCGGAACCGCTCGGTTCCCGAACGGTTGCGTCGCCGCGCCGCACCATCTCGCAGCGGAGGCTGGCGCGGCCGTTCTGGCGGACGGCGGCAACGCCGTCGACGCCGCCGTGGCCGCCAACCTCGTGTTGGCCGTGGTCGCACCGCACGCGTGCGGTGTGGGAGGTGACCTGTTCGCTCTCGTTCACGACGGTCGCACGGTGCACGCGCTCGACGCTGCCGGACGGGCGCCGGCCGCCGCGACCCGCGAGGCCGTGCTCGCCGCCCTGGGCTCGCCCGATCTCGGCCCGGCCACACGACCCTTCCCCGAGTACGGGCCCCACACGGTCACGGTGCCCGGCGCGGTCGACGGCTGGTTCAGCCTGCTCGAACGGTTCGGCACCCGGAGCTTCGGCGCCTTGGCCGACGCGGCCATCGGGTACGCCGCCGACGGTTTCGTGCTGACGGAGACCGGCGTCGTCGGCGTCGACGCGGTCCGGGGCTCGGCGCACGTCACCGACGAGTGGCGAGCTGTCTACGGCGACGCCTCAGCCGGCAAACGACTCGCACAACCTGCGCTGGCGCGTACGCTGGAAGTCCTTGCTGCACGAGGGCCAGAGCCGTTCTATCGGGGCCCGATCGCCGCCGCGATCGTCGACACGCTCCGGGCCGGGGGCGGGCTCCACACCGTTGAGGACCTCGGCCAGGGCCTCGGTGCGAGCCGCTGGCGGGTACCGATCTCGGCCCGCTACCGCGAGGCGACGACCGTGATCGAGATGCCGCCACCGACCCAGGGCCTGGCGGTCCTGCAGGCCGCGCTGATCCTCGATTCGCTGGGCCCGCTCCCTTCCGACGATGTCGAGCGACAGCACCGGCTGATCGAGGTGGTGCGAGCGGTCCTCGCGCAGCGGGGCGCCCATCTGGCCGACCCCGCTCACATGCGAACCTCTGTCGACGAGCTCCTCGGCGACCGTCACATCGCCGACCTGGCCTCGAGCATCGACCCCGATCGGGCCGCGAGGTTGGCCCCGGCCCGGCCGCTCCCCGGCGGAACGGTGTACCTGTGCGCCGCAGATGCCGATGGGATGATCGTGAGCCTGATCGAGTCGAACTACCGGGGCTTCGGCTCCGGCATCACCGTTGCCGGCTGGGGGATCAACCTCCACAACCGGGGTGCGGGGTTCTGGCTCGATCCCGATGCCGTCGGGGTCGTCGGACCCGGCCGCCAGCCGCCGCACACGTTGATCCCGGCGATGGCGCTGCGCGACGGCCGACCCTGGATGGCGTTCGGAGCGATGGGCGGTGACGGCCAGGCTCAGACCCAGGTGCAGCTCCTCGCCCGGCTCGTCGACGATGCCGCCGACGTCGGTGATGCTCTCGCGGCGCCGCGCTGGTTCGTGTCACCGTTCGGCTGGGAGGTGATCGTCGAGCCCGGGTTCGAGGCGGAGACCCTCGACGGGCTGCGAGCCAAGGGCCACACGGTCCATTCGACCGCCGGGCCCGACTCGCTGATGGGCAACGCCAACGCGATCGTCGTCGATCCGGCCGGTGGCTATCAGGGTGCCACCGACCCGCGGACCGAGGGGGCGTGCGTTGGCTGGTGAGTCGCGGCCGGGTCCCCGACGCGACGCCGGTGGGTCGGAGTGGGTGGCGCAGGTGCACCTGGCCCGCCACCAGGTGCGTCTCGACGACGGCCACGAGGTGAGCGTCTCGCTCGCCGGCGAGGGCGTCCCGCTCGTGATCGCGCACGGGTACCTCGCCGAAGGGCTGCTCTACGCGGCCACCCTCAGCCGGCTGGTGGCTCAGGGGTTCATGGTCGTGGCCGTCGACACGGCCGGGCACGGTGGCACCGACATCCTCCCGGTGGGCGGCCGCGAGCTCAAGGAGTACGCCCGGCTCCTGGCCCGGACCCTCGACCATCTCGGTATCCGTCAGGCGGTGCTCGTGGGACACTCGATGGGAGGGCGTCTGGTGGCCGAGCTGGCGGCCGAGCAACCCGAACGGGTGCTGGGCCTGGTGCTCGTCGACGCCATCGTCGGCGACACCTGGGACCGGGTCGTGACGGCCACCCGGGTGTGGCCCCCGCTCGCTGGCGCGCTCGGCGGGCTGCTCCTCGCCGATCTCGTTGCCACCTTCCCGATCGTGCGCGATCGGAGGCACGCCACGGCGCTGGCTCGGGAGCTGGTTCCGACGCTGGTCGCCAACGTCCGCAACCCCTGGCGCCTGGCCGGTCCCGGGTTGTCGTTCTGGCGTTCGGAACGTTCGGCTGCGGTCCTCGATCGGATTCGAGATGCCGGTCTGCCCGTGGCCGTCCTCCATGGGAGTCGCGATCTCGGGGTCCCGGTGCGCACCGCGGTCGACACCGCCCGCCGCGTCGATGGCGATCTGGTGATCGTCCACGGAGGTCGCCACTCCTGGATGCTCAAGGACGCCGAAGCGATGCCGGCGATCATGACGGAGTTGCTCGGTGGCCGCTTCGGTGACGCCATCCAGCAGCGCCTCGACGGGGAGGACGCCGCGGGGATGGGGGCTGGCGTGGGGGCTGGGGCCTGTGTCGCCGCCGACGCCCGCGCCCACGCGCTCACCAGCCGACCCACCCCTGGAGCCCGGCGTTTCCGGCGCACCCGACCCCGGTTCGGCTGGACGGTGTCCCGGCCCGCGCACGTGCCCGGCGATGCGGAGTTACCGACCGCGGTGCCCGCCGACGCCTAGATTTCCTGTCCTATCGATACCGTGCTCGGCCTCTCGGCCGTCCTCCTTCTGGTCCTGCTGAACGCGGCATGTGTCGGCGGCGAGTTCGCGCTCGTCGCCGTCGACCGGAACAAGGTCCAACGGGAGGCCGACGAGGGGAACCGGCGGGCCCGCGGGGTGCTGCGGTCCCTGCGAGAGCTGTCGTTCCAGCTCTCGGCGGCCCAGGTGGGGATCACCGTCTCGTCACTCGTGCTGGGCTTCATCGCCGAGCCCACGATCGGTCGGCTCGTGGAGCCGGTCGTCGAGGCCCTGGGCGCACCCGCGAGCTCGACGCGAGGGATCTCCGTGGCCGTGGCCCTGGTGCTGGCGGCGGTCGTCCAGATGGTCGTCGGCGAGCTGATGCCCAAGAGCTTCGCGATCGCCAACCCGTTGGCCACGGCCAAGGTGTTCGCCGGGCCTCTGCGCTGGTTCAGCACGGCGCTGCGACCGTTGATTCGGATGCTCGACAGTACGGCGACGGCCACGCTGCGCCTCTTCCACGTGGAGTCCAGGGAGGAGCTGGCCTCGGTCCGCTCGCTCGCCGAGCTCGGCATCCTGATCCGCAGCTCGGCCGAGCAGCTCGACCTGGCCGAGGACGAGGTGCGGATGCTCACCCGCGCCGTGCGCTTTGCAGGCAAGAGCGCCCTCGACGTTCTCGTCCCGCGGGTCGACGTCGTCGCGCTGTCGGGCACGGCGTCGGTGGCCGAGCTGGTGGCGCGGTCGCGAGCCACAGGGCACTCGCGGTTTCCCGTCATGGGTGACGACATCGACGACATCGTGGGTTTCGTGCACGTCAAGGACGTCCTCGAGATCGCGCCCGGCAATCGGGCCGACACCCCCGTCACACGGATCATGAAGCCGCCGGTGGTCGTCCCCGAGACCCGCGAGCTCGACAGCCTGCTCACCGACCTCCGCCGGGCCGGGGTGCACCTGGCCATGGTGGTCGACGAGCACGGTGGCACGGCGGGGATCGTGACCATCGAGGACATCCTCGAGGAGATCGTCGGCGAGATCGAGGACGAGTACGACCCGATCGGTCCGCCGGTCGTTCCGGTACGGGGTCACCGGGAGGTCGGCGTCGTCGTCCTCGAGGGACGGGCGCACGCCGACGAGGTGCACGAGCGCACCGGGCTGGTGCTGCCCGAAGGCGACTACGAGACGCTGGCCGGCTTCCTCCTCGAACGCCTCGGCCGCATCCCCGAGGCCGGCGACGCCGTCGTCGAGACCGCACTCGGCGCCGTGCTCACGGTCATCGAGATGGACGGTCTCCGGATCGCCTCGGTCAGGGTCGAGCGCGGGCAGGACCGGTCATGAATCTCCACGGCGATCCCGCCGTGATCGCGACCGTTCTGGGGCTCGCTCGCCAGGGCGCCGAGGTCGAGGGTCACGCCGCGGCCGAGTCGGCGGCCAGCGTCGACCCCCTCCTGCTCCTCCTCGGCGTCGTGCTGCTGGTGCTGAACACCTTCTTCGTGGCCGCCGAGTTCGGGCTGATCGCCACACGCCGGACCGAGTTCGAGGAGCGCACCGGCGGCGCCGGCCATCTGGGGGCTCGGGCCCGGGCGGGGCTGTATTGCATCGACCATCTCTCGGTGATGCTCGCCGCGACCCAACTCGGCATCACCGTGGTGTCGTTGCTGCTCGGGTTCGTGGCCGAGCCCACGGTGGAGGTGCTCTTCGAGCGGCTCTTCGACAGCTTCGGCGGGCTGCCGCACGGCGTGGTCACGACGGCCTCGGTCGTCGCCACGCTGGCCCTCGTCACGTTCGTGCACACGACCTTCGCCGAGATGGTGCCCAAGAACCTGGCGCTCACGTTTCCCTCGGCGACCCTGCTGGCGACGGCCATCCCGCTCCGCGGCTTCACCGCCGCCTTCCAGCCCGTCATCTGGGCGCTGGAGAAGATCGGGAACCTCGGTGTCCGCATGTTCGGGGTCACGCCCCGGGGCGACCTGGCGGCCGCGGCGTCCGTCGACGACATCGCGGCCATGGTCGCCGAGTCGGCCCGGGAAGGGGTCATCGAGGAGTTCGAGCACCGGTTGCTGACCGGGGCATTGGGCTTCGGTCAGCTCGACGCGGCCGCGGTGATGATCCCCCGTCCCGACGTGGTCGCCATGTCGGTTGCGTCGACGGCCGGCGAGATCGCGGCCACCGTCGCCCGGTCGGGACGATCGCGGATTCCCGTCTTCGAGACCGACGTCGACCACGTCGTCGGTTTCGTGCATGCCAAGGACCTGCTCGAGCTCGACCAGGACGGCCTCGACGCGCCACTCGATCGAGCGCTGGTGCGGCAGATGCTGTTCGTGCCCGAGAGCCGGCGCCTGTCCGATCTTCTGCTCGACATGCGCCGTCGTCGCCTGCACTTCGCGCTCGTCGTCGACGAGCACGGCGGCACGGCCGGGGTAGCTTCCCTCGAGGACGTGCTCGAGGAGCTCGTGGGCGAGATCCGCGACGAGCACGATCGTCGTGAACGTCACGTCTGGCGGGTCGCGGGAGGACGGTACCGGGCCGCGGGGTCGGTCCGACCCGACCAGCTCCTCAGCGACTGCGGCCTCGAGCTTCCCGGGGGCGACTACGACACCCTGGGCGGGTACGTGCTCGCTCGGCTGGGGCGCATCCCGGTGGCGGGCGACATCGTCGAGGTGGCGCCGGCCACCGGTTCGGGAGCCCGGTGGCGGCTCCGTGTCGTCACGATGGACGGCCTCCGCGTGGCGCTGGTGGCCATCGAGGTCGACGGCGCCGACGCAGCTACCACACCCGAGCCCGAGTAGGCACCGCGCGGGCTACGGGTTCTCGTCCCCCTTCGAGCACAGGTCACCTGGACGGTCGTGTGACGTTGTCGTGACCAATGCTTCACCCCGTTCGGCGGGATCTGGCGGGCTCAGCCCCAGTTGGGTTCGCGGACCCGCTCGCCGAGCACGGCGTCGACCTCGATCTCCACCTTCCACTCGGGAGCGAGCAGCGCTGCGACCACCAGCGTGGTGTTGGCGGGCCTGATCGCAGCGAAGAGCTCGCCGTGGACCTTGGAGATGGCGTCGAAATCGGCGGCGTCGGTCAGGAAGATGCGGGTGCGCACCACGTCGGCCAGCGACCCTCCGGCCTGGGCCAGGGCGATGTCGATGATCTCGAAGCAGCGGCGGGCCTGGACTGCGGGGTCGGGGTCGACACGGCCGTCGGGCCAGGCCGGGGCCGTGCCGGCCACCCAGACCCGATTGTCGACGCGGACCGCCCGGCTGTAGCCCACGACGAGCTCCCATGGCGAGTGCGACGAGATGTTGAGTCGTTCCATCGGTTGTGGTCTCCCTGGTCGATCTCGGGCGGCGCCCAAGGTACAGCACCCGTCGTGGGTCCCCTGACCGTCCCGGCGGCGATTCCGGCGTCCGACCCCGGCCGGCCGGCCAGGGGTTGGGCTACGGGGCGCTCACCACCACACGAGCATCGGTAGGTGTCGGGCGTCGGTGGGGATCGGCCCTTGGGGAACCCGCTGGGCGCTCCCGGCGGCGATCCGGCCCGCGGTCAGGCACAGGACGAGCGCATCGCACACGTCGTCGGGCGCCGCACCCCGGGGCGACGGCCCATGCAGGTGCGCCGCGGCGCCCGGGAGATGCTCGGCCAGGAGGGCGGTGCGCTCGGAGCGCCCGACGGCCGTCCGCTTCGGAGCGAGTGCCCGACCGTTGGCCAGACGCATGAACGCCAGCTCGGGATGGCTCTCGTGCATGGCCAGAGAGGGTGCCGTGGCCAGCAGCGTGTCGAGCTCGCCGATGCGGGCCACGATGTTCCAGGTCTGGACGGTCATCCCGCCGTTGCGCACCTTGGCATCGGCGTAGCTCGTTGCGGCGAGCGCGGGCCGGATCGGTGGGGAGAACACCGACGAGCGACGCGGGCCCAGGAGGCGTCGAGCAGCGCGGTCGCACTCTCGGCCACCCGGTGTCGGCACATCGAGGAGACCGATCGGCATGTCGATGGCCGCCAACCATGAGCCGTCGTCCGCGTCGGCGCTGCCGGTGGCGCTGCTGCCGGTCTCGTTGCTGCTGGTACCGGCGCTGGCGCCGGCGCCGACGGCCAGTCGGTCACGGAGGCGGGCGACGACTTCGATGCCGGTCACGGTGACGGTGACCTCGGGCCAGCGCTCCACACGGCTGGCGCTGGCGGTGGCGGTGGCGATGAGCCACCCGCCACGACACCCGTCGATCCCCATGAGGCGCACCCGTTGACGGTAGGCGACGGGTGCGGCCCGTGGCCGGCCGCCGCCTACGATGCCCGGCGTCATCGCACCGGCTGGGGAGAACGACCACGATGGAACGTGCTGGCGCAGTCGCTCTGGTCACCGGGGGAGCATCGGGGCTCGGGGAGGCCACCGTGCGGAGACTCGTCGCCGACGGGGCCCGAGCGGTCATCCTCGACCGCGACGCGGCTCGAGGCCGAGCCTTGGTCACCGAGCTCGGAGCGGCCTCGGTGGCCTTCGCCGAGGCCGACGTCACGAGTGAGGACGACGTGCAGGCCGCGATCGGGCTCGCCCGCGAGCTCGGCCCGGTTCGCATCGTCGTCAACTGCGCCGGGATCGGTATCGCGGGCAAGATGCTGGGCAAGGACGGACCGATGCCGCTGGCGCAGTTCCGTCGCGTCATCGAGGTCAACCTGATCGGTACGTTCAACGTGTGCCGACTGGGCGCGGCTGCCATCGCCGACGCCGAGCCGCTGGCCGACGGCGAGCGTGGTGTGATCGTGAACACGGCCTCGATCGCGGCGTTCGACGGTCAGATCGGCCAGCCGGCGTACTCGGCGTCGAAGGGCGCCATCGTCGGCATGACGCTGCCGATCGCCCGGGAGTTGGCCCGGACGGGCATCCGCATCATGACCATCGCCCCCGGGACGTTCGACACCCCGCTGTTCGACACCCTGCCACCCGGCGCCCGCGACGCTCTGGCCGCCGACGTCCCCTTCCCCAGCCGGCTCGGCCTGGCCTCGGAGTTCGCCGACCTCGTCGCCCACATCGTGGCCAACCCCTACCTGAACGGCGAGACGATCCGCCTCGACGGGGCAATTCGCATGGCCCCCAAGTGACATCTCGCCCCTGACCGCTCATCGGCCGCTCAAGGTCGCGTGACTGCCCAGCCACCGACGGGTTACACGGCGTTCCTCTTCCTCGAGGCCGATGACTGACCGAGGAGCGCCATGACGCAGCGTCGGTTTCGGAACAGCCCTCTTCGACCTCGGCGACGCGCCGTGGTTCGGCGACATCCTCGAGGTGCCGTTAGCCGATGTCGAGTACGCGTCGAGCATCTCGAGTACCCCGTCGGGCAACGGCTACTGGATCTTCACCAACCTCGGGCGGGCCTTCGCGTTCGGCGACGCCGGTTTCATCGGGCCGATCCCCGGGGTGCTGGCTCCGGGCCAGAGGCTCAACCAACCGGTCACGGGGATGGTGCGTTACGCCAACGGATACCTGATGGTCGCAGCCGACGGTGGCATCTTCAGCTTCTCCAACCAGCCGTTCCGCGGATCGTTCGGAGGGGTCCCCATCGAGGCGCCGATCTTCGCGGTGGCCGTCGCCCCGGCCGCGTGGGCACCGCCGCTGCGGCCAGCCCGGCGAGCGCCAGCGACAGTGCGCTCGATCCCGACCGCTACCCGAGCCGTTGGGTCGCGGCTGGCATTCGTACACTTTCGGCGTGAGCACAACAGCCAGCGCGACCACCGGGCCCACCAAGACCAGCGCCGCCGCCAGCGCCAACGGCGGGCAGGCTGTCGACCTCGAAGAGATCCGTGAGCGGGCCACGAAGCTCGTCACCGACCTGCCGCCCCGCACGACCGATCGCAAGGTGTTCCGCCGCGCCCAGTTCGATGCCGGCCTGGCGTGGGTGAACTTCCCCGCAGGCAAGGGGGGATTGGGCGCCAGCCCCAAGGCGATGCAGGTCGTCGACGAGGTGCTCCGGGCCCACGGCGTGTCGGCCAACGACCTGTGGGTCAACCCGATGGGCATCGGCATGGCCGCGCCGACCATCCTGGCCCATGGCTCCGATGAGCTCCACGAGCTGTTCCTGCGCCGGATCTTCACCTGCGACGACATCTGGTGCCAGCTCTTCAGCGAACCGTCGGCCGGTTCCGACGTGGCCACGCTCTCCACGCGGGCCGTGCGCGACGGTGACGAGTGGATCGTCAACGGGCAGAAGGTCTGGACGACCCTGGCGCATGTGGCCCGCTACGGGATGCTCGTGGCCCGCACCGATCCCGACCAACCCAAGCACCGGGGCCTCACCTACTTCGTGGTCGACATGCACCAACCGGGCGTCGACGTGCGGCCGCTCGTGCAGATCACCGGCGAGGCCGAGTTCAACGAGGTGTTCTTCACCGACGCCCGCATCCCCGACGCCTGGCGGCTCGGGCCCGAGGGCAAGGGCTGGGACGTGGCCATCACCACGCTCATGAACGAGCGGGTGGCGCTGGGCGGGTCGAAGGAGGGGCGGGGGAGTGGCCCCATCCAGGACGTCATCCGCCTGTGGGACGAGCGCCGTCCCACCGACGCGGTGCTGCGCGACCGCTACGTGCGAACGTGGATCAAGGCCGAGTGCCTCCGGCTCACGAACCTGCGGGCCCAGGCCAACCGCCGGCGTGGCGGCGAGGCCGGTCCCGGCGGCTCGGTGGGCAAGCTCATCTCGGCCGAGCTGAACAAGGAGATCTACGAGCTGGCGATGGCCATCCTCGGCTCCGACGGCCTCCTGTATCCCGAGGGCTACAAGGGGGGCCGGCCCGAGGGCACCCGCATCTACGGCGGCGATCCCCGCAAGTCGTTCCTGCGCTCGCGGGCCAACTCGATCGAGGGCGGCACGTCCGAGGTGATGCGCAACATCCTGGGCGAGCGGGTATTGGGCCTGCCCGGCGAGCCCCGCGTCGACCGCGACCTTCCCTGGACCCAGATCCCCAAGTAGCGCGAAGCGCACGGCGGCGACGCACGAGCAGATGGAGGACGGGCATGTCTCTGGTCAGCAATGGGAACCTGCTCGGCTACGACGGCCTGCGGGTCGTGGTGACCGGGTGCGCGTCGGGGATGGGCGAGGCGACGGCCCGCATCCTCGGTGAGCTCGGCGCCGAGGTGATCGCTGTCGACGTGAAGCGCCCGAACGTGCCGCACGCCGCGTACCACGAGACCGACCTCCGTGATCCGGCAGCCATCGATGCCACGGTCGGTGCCATCGCCGGAGCCGGCGGGGGACCTGTGGCCCGCTTGTTCAACTGCGCAGGCATCCCGCACACGTTCGGCCCGCTCGACTGCATGCTCGTCAACTACGTGGGCCTGCGCCACCTCACCGACTCCCTGTTGCCGCACATCGTCGACGGCGGCGCCATCGCCACGATCTCCTCGGGGGCGGGGATGGGCTACCTGGCGAACATGGCGACAGTCGGGGAGTTGCTGGCGATCACCGATCCTCACGAGGCCCGGGCCTGGTGCGAGAGCCATCCCAAGGAGATCCGCGAGGGCTACTCGTTCTCGAAGGAATGCCTCATCGTCTGGACGATGCAGACGGCCGTCGCCTGGGGTGAGCAGCGCCGCATCCGTACCAACTGCATCGCCCCCGGCCCGACCGACACCGCGTTCATGGTGCCGACGGTGGCCGAGCTCGGCCGGGCCTACTTCGACGCGTTCCCCTATCCCACGTTGGGCCGCATGGCCACGGCCGCCGAGCAGGCCTGGCCCCTCGTGCTGCTCAGCTCCGAGGTGATGGGCGTGGTCTCGGGCACCGTCCTCTACACCGACCAGGGAATGGCCGCGGGGTTCTTCACCGGCACCCTCCAGCTCCCCACCCCGTAGCCATCGGCGGCCCACCCCCTCGACCAAGACCGCCAAACCCTCGACCAAGAGTGAGTTGTCCGGGGTATGCGGGGTTGTACTCACGCTTGGTCGATCTGGGTCGGTGTGGGTGGGTGTGGGGCTGCTGGGGGTGGCGCACGGTGGGCTGACTGGTCACGGTGAGTGTCCTATGGCCGTGCTGAGATCCGGATCATGGGAGACACGGAGCTGTTCGCCCTCGCGGCCCGTCAGCACTCGTTGGTGACCTGGGATCAGGCCCGGGAGCACCTGAGCCGACATCAGATCGAGCACCGGATCGACGCCGGTCGGCTCGTGCCGGTGCGCCGTGGGGTGCTCGCCGTGGCGGGCGCGCGGCCGAGGTGGGAGCAGCCCGTCCTCGCTGCGGTGCTCGCCGGTGGACGGGCGACGGTTGCGTCGTTCAGGACCGCCGCGCATCTCTGGTGCCTCCGTGGGTTCGGGCGCCCGGAGGTCATCGAGGTCACGACGTTCGGCCCGGGTCGACGGCAGCTCGACGGGCTGCGAGCCCACCGATCGAGGGTCGACGGCCCGATCCACCGGGGCCGGGTCGACGGGGTGCCGGTGACGTCGGTCGCTCGCACCTTGTGGGATCTCACGGCGCGCCCGGTCCCCCCGATCGTCGTCGAGCGCGCGCTCGACGACGGCCTGCGGCGCGGGATCGTCACCCTGAGGGCGCTGCGAGAGGTCTTCGATGATCTGGCGCAACGGGGCCGGCGCCGGAGCACGGTGATGCGCGCCATCCTCGAAGCTCGAGGCGAGCGGTTCCATCCGGGCGCGAGCGAACCGGAGCTCGACGTCGTGCGGGCCGTCGTGCGCGCCGGCCTTCCTGCCCCGGTGCCGCAGTTCCCGACAACCGTCGCTGGCCGCTCGGTGTGCTTCGATGCTGCGTACCCCGATCTGATGATCGCCATCGAGTACGACAGCTGGACCGAGCACGGCTCGCGCAGTGCCTTCGATCACGATCGGATCCGGCTGAACGATGTGGCCACGGCCGGCTGGCTGTCGGTCGCGATCACCTCCGCGTTCAGCGCCCGGCAGATCGCAGCGACGGTCGGCGCAGCCCTGGCCGCACGAGGCGCCGCCCCCACACCCGCCGCCCCCACACCCGACGGTCCCGCGCCCGACGCCCCCACACCACCCGACCAAGGGTGAGTTGTACGGGGTATGCGGGGTTCTACTCACTCTTGGTCGATCGGGGGGAGGGGGACGGGGCACAATGGGGGCATGGCCAACGTCGACCCGAGACCGCTGATCCCGCTGCTGCAGCCCTTGTGGGACCAGGGGATCAGCGACCTGCTCCTCGTCGCGGGAGCGGCCCCGATGGTGCGGGTCGACGGGTCGCTCGTGCCCCTGCCCGGCGAGGCCGCGCTCACCGGCGAGGCGGTCGAGCACATCGTGCGCCAGGTGCTCCCGCCCGAGCTCTGGGCCAGCTTCGAGCTCACCAAGGAGCTCGACTTCTCGTTCGGCTGGGAGGGCATCGCGCGATTCCGCGGGAACGTCTACCGTCAGCGCGACACGGTGGCCATGGCCCTGCGGCTCATCCCGTTCCGCATCCCGAGCTTCGACGATCTCGGCCTGCCCCAGGCCGTCGTGAACCTGGCGTCGCTGCCGCAGGGGCTGGTGCTGGTGACCGGTCCCACCGGCTCGGGCAAGTCGACGACGCTGGCGTCGCTCGTCGACCACATCAACGAGCACCGGCGCTGTCACATCCTCACCATCGAGGACCCCATCGAATACGTGCACCAGCACCGGCGCTCGGCCGTGTCGCAGCGGGAGATCGGCACCGACAGCGACTCGTTCGAGCGGGCGCTGAGGGCCGCGCTGCGGGAAGACCCCGACGTGCTCATGCTGGGCGAGATGCGCGACCCCGAGACCATGCAGGTCGCGCTCACCATCGCCGAGACGGGCCACCTGGTGTTCGCCACGCTCCATACCAACGACGCCTCGTCGGCCGTCGACCGCATCGTCGACGTCTTCCCCGCCGACCGCCAGACCCAGATCCGGGTGCAGCTCTCGGGGACGCTCTCGGCCGTGGTGGCCCAACGCCTCCTGCCCCGGGTCGACGGTGGACGGGTCGCCGCGTTCGAGGTGTTGCTGGGCAACGGCGCCGTGCGCAACCTCGTGCGCGAGGGCAAGAGCCGCCAGCTCCGAAACGTGATCGCCACCTGCCAACGTGAGGGCATGCAGACCCTCGAGATGTCGCTCACCGACCTCGTCGAGCGCCGCCTGGTCTCCTACGACGACGCCGTGGCCGTCAGCCTCTGGCCCGCCGAGGTCGTCCGGCCGTCCGACGGCGGCGCCCACCACACCCCGACGGTGCCCCGCCCGGCGCGGGGTGGCGTCCCCGATCGCTGGGCGGGTTGAGGATCACGCCCGAACGCGCCGGTGGCGCGGCCTGAGGGCCGCGCCACCTTTTCTTGGATGCTTCGAGTCCAGTCGGTACTAGATCGAGTTCGTACAGGGCGCGACTGCGG
>VFJJ01000093.1 GCA_009886115.1 Actinomycetota bacterium | reverse complement strand
TCGACGCGGCGAACACCAGGCTGAAAGAGCAAGCGGCCCCCGGTCATCCCGGGGGCCGAGGATCGCAACGCCCTGCTGATCGACGATGAGACCAGCTACTGGGAGCGGCCCCCGGTCATCCCGGGGGCCGAGGATCGCAACCCAATCTTGCGCGTCCTCGCCGACGACGACCGCTGCGGCCCCCGGTCATCCCGGGGGCCGAGGATCGCAGCATCGGCGTCGACAGCACGCAAAGCTGCTTCACCGCGAACATGGCCATGGCCTTGGAGTTGGCTTGGGAGCATTGAGGCGGCGTTGGGGCCGCTCATCGGCCGGACGTCAGAGCCAGAAAACTCATCTGTTTCGCGATCCGGCGCGATCGCGAAACAGATACATCATGGGCTCGCGGACACCTGAGCGGAGCGGTGGTTTGTCTGATCCAATGCCCAACCCGTTCCCCTGTTCGGCGCTCAGCGCGCAGGATTCCGAACGTGGCATGTTCAACCGTCAGGAGCGCTCGGCAAGCTCGGTCGATGACGAGCATCAGGAGGCTGCAGCCGTGGACGTGGACGGGTGCGCTTGGACGTGGCCGGCAGCGGCTAGGCAGAACGGCGGCGGCGGGTGTCGGTCTCGACGTGCAGTTCAGCTCGAGGCACGAGCGTCGGGTTGACGCGCTCCAGCACCACCTGCCGGTCGATGAGGCAGCGGCCGATGTCGGTGCGTGACGGCAGCTCGTACATCACGTTCAGCAGCACCTCTTCGAGGATCGCCCGCAACCCGCGGGCGCCGGTGCCCCGCAGGAGCGCCTGATCGGCGACGGCCTGGAGGGCGTCGTCGGTGAACTCGAGGGCCACGTCGTCGAACGAGAAGAACTTCTGGTACTGACGCACCAGGGCGTTCTTGGGCTCGGTGAGGATGCGCACGAGCGCTTCCTGATCGAGGTTGTGCACGCAGCCCACGACCGGGAGCCGGCCCACGAACTCGGGGATGAGCCCGAACTTGAGGAGGTCCTCGGGCATGGCCTTGGCCAGGATCTCGCCGAGGTCTTTCTCAGCAGAGCGGCGGATGTCGGCGCCGAAGCCGATGCCCTTGCGTCCGATGCGGCCCTCGACGAGCTTCTCGAGGCCCGAGAACGCCCCTGCGCAGATGAACAGGATGTTCGTGGTGTCGATCTGGATGAACTCCTGGTGCGGGTGCTTGCGCCCGCCTTGAGGAGGCACCGAGGCGACGGTCCCCTCCAGGATCTTGAGCAGCGCCTGCTGCACACCCTCGCCCGAGACGTCACGGGTGATCGACGGGTTCTCGGCCTTGCGGGCGATCTTGTCGATCTCGTCGATGTAGATGATCCCGGTCTCGGCCCGCTTCACGTCGTAGTCGGCCGCCTGGATCAGCTTCAGGAGGATGTTCTCGACGTCTTCACCGACGTAGCCGGCCTCGGTGAGCGCAGTGGCGTCGGCGATGGCGAAGGGCACGTTGAGCATGCGGGCGAGCGTCTGGGCCAGCAGCGTCTTGCCGCACCCGGTGGGCCCGATCAGCAGGATGTTCGACTTCTGCAGCTCGACCTCGGTCTCGCCGCGAACGCCCGCCTGCACCCGCTTGTAGTGGTTGTAGACCGCGACCGAGAGGATCTTCTTCGCCGATTCCTGACCGATGATGTAGTCGTTCAGGTACTCGTCGATCTCCTTGGGCTTGGGAAGATCATCGAGCTTCACCTCGGTCGTCTGGGCGAGCTCCTCTTCGATGATCTCGTTGCAGAGGTCGATGCACTCGTCGCAGATGTACACACCGGGCCCGGCGATGAGCTTCTTCACCTGCTTTTGGCTCTTCCCGCAGAAGGAGCACTTGAGCAGGTCGCCGCCGTCGCCGAACTTCGCCACGATCGGGTTCTCCTCGTCGCCAGCGGGGTGGACCCGAATGGCCTCGTAGGGGTGAGTGGAGATGCTGCGAGAAATGCGAAACGACGGTGCTGCTCGGACCCACCGGTGGGTCCGGTCAGCCCTTGACGACGCCCGGAGCCGCCTCGACGGCCGCCAACTCACGGTTCGTCAGGACCTCGTCGATCATCCCGTACTCCTTGGCCTCGATGGCCGACATGATGAAGTCGCGGTCGGAGTCCTTGTTGATCTTCGCTGCGTCCTGGCCTGTGTGATGCGCCAGGAGACGGTCGAGCATCTCCCGCATCCGCATGATCTCCTTGGCCTGGATCTCGATGTCGATGGCCTGGCCGCCGGCGCCACCGCTGGGCTGGTGGATGAGGATCCGGCTGTGCGGCAGAGCGAAGCGCTTGCCCTTGGTGCCCGCCGCCAGCAGCACGGCTGCAGCCGACGCCGCCTGGCCCATGCAGATGGTCGACACGTCGGGCTTGATGTACTGCATCGTGTCGTACATCGCGAACAGCGCCGTGATGTCGCCGCCGGGCGAGTTGATGTAGATCGAGATGTCCTTGTCGGGGTCTTCCGACTCGAGGTGCAGGAGCTGGGCCATCACCAGGTTGGCGATCGTGCTGTCGATCGGCGTGCCCAGGAAGATGATGCGCTCCTTGAGCAGGCGGGAGTAGATGTCAAACGCACGCTCGCCCCGGTTGGTCTGCTCGATGACCGTGGGCACCAAATAGTTGTAGATCGGCTCGATCACCGCATCACTCCGTTGTCGTCGCAGGGTCGTCTGATGGGTCGTGTGACTGGTCGTCTGTCGGGTCGACGTCGGGCGGGTCGGTGTCGGCGCTCGGGGCCTCGGGAATCGTGAGGTCGAGCTCGACGCCTTCTTCGTTGACCACGGAGGCGTGGTCGACGAGGAAGGCCACCGCCTTGCCGTGGGCCAGATCAGAGCGTACCGCCTCCAGACGCCCTCCCCGTTCCAGGTTGCGTCGAACCTCGGCAACCTTGCGGCCGAGCCGCTCGGCCAACCGGTGCAGCTCGTCGTCGACCTCGTCGTCGGAGACCTCGATGGCCTCTTGGACCACGACAGCCCGGAGCGCGAGATCGATCTTGACTGCCCGCTCCCCCGCCCCCCGGAGGTCGTTCGTGATCTGCTCGGGCTCGGTACCCGTGGCCGTCATGTATTGCTCGAAGCTCACGCCTTGCTGCTGCAGTCGACGGGCCATGTCTTCGAGGCGGGCCTGCATCTCCTGGTTGACGAGCGGTTCGGGCGGCTCGATCTCGACGAGATCGGAAACCGCTTCGAGCACCTTCTCCCGCACCGCCATCTGGGCCTGCACCCGACGCATCGTGTCTATCCGCCGGCGCACGTCGGCCCGCAAGGCTTCGATGGTGTCGAACTCCGACGCGTTCTGCGCGAACTCGTCGTCGGGCTCGGGGAGCACCCGGTTCTTCATGTCCTTCACGAGGAACCGGAAACCGACCGTCGAGCCGGCGCGGTCGCCGAAGCGCTCGGGCAGCTCGGCGGTGAACTCGACGATGTCGCCGGTCTTCTTGCCCCGCAAGGCCACGTCGAGCTCGTCGAGCACCGAGCCCGATCCGACCTCGATCATGAAGTCGGACGCCGACAACCCGTCGACCTCCTCGCCGTCGATCGTCCCTGTGAGATCGACCACCGCGAAGTTTCCGTCGATGAGCGGATGCTCGCTGTCTTCGAGCTCAGCGAACCGGCCGCGCAGCGCGTCGACCTGGCTATCGACGTCGGCTTCGGCCACGGTCGGATCGGGGATAGTGACCTGCACGCCCTCGTACCCCACGAGGTGCACGACGGGCCTCACCTCGACGACGGCGGTGAATTCGACGTCGCCGCGGTCGTGGCCGGCGGTGATCTCGATCTCGGGGGCCGCGATCACGTCGACCTTGTTGGAGATCACAGCGTCGGCGTAGTAGTCGGGGAGGGCGTCACGCAGGGCTTGCTCGCGCCCCACCGCCGCGCCCAAACGGCTCTCGAGAAGTCGCCGAGGCGCCTTCCCCGGCCGGAATCCCGGGATGCGCACCTCCTGGGCGATCTTGCGGAAGGCCGTGGTGATGGCCTTGTCGAACTCGGCGTCGGGGACCGTGATCGAGAGCTTGACCCTGTTGTCTTCGAGCTCTTCGACGGTCGTTGCGAGACCGTGATTGGTTGCGGTGTTGGTAGCCATGGAGGCGGCGATGATACCCGCGACCTCCCCATCCCCCCAGGGTCCGGTCACGGATGCGCGCTCCCGAGCCCAGAGCCCCGACGTTGGCCCTGGCTCGATTCGAGTCGGCTCGGTTACGCAGACCCGAGTTGCCGAACGAGGTCGGTTACGGGTGCGACGGCAAAGGTCGTGAAGATGCTGTCTGGCGCGAAGCCGCCGCCCAGGTTGAGCGGCGTGCGTATCGAGGGGATGCGACCGTCGACGGTGATCGTCGCCCCGAGGAGCTCGTCGGCCACGGTCAGCTCGTACAGACCAGCCGGCCAATGCCAACCCGGTGGGCGATGGTTCTCATCTCGGCTCGCTGCCTGCCCGCTGACGCAGCAATCGTGCCGCTCGCCTCACCGAATGTCAGGTCGACTCGGGCGCGATTGGCCTCGGCGCCCGTGCGACGGGCACGCAGGTAGCCTGCTGGCCATGAGTGAGCCGTTGCGATTCGGTGTGCATACGGGCCCCCAGAACTGCACGTTCGACGAGCTGCGCCAGATCTGGGCCCGGGCCGACGAAGCCGGCTTCTGGTGGGCCTCGGTGTGGGACCACTTCTACCCGGCCCAGAACGACCCCGACGGCGATTGCTTCGAGGCGGTCTCGACGCACGCCGCGCTCGCCGCGCTCACCAAGAACCTCCGGGTGGGTTGCCTCGTCTACTGCGCGGCGTACCGCAACCCGGCGCTGCTGGCCAAGGTGGCGTGCACGCTCGACCACATCTCGGGCGGTCGGGCCGAGATGGGCATCGGGGCCGGCTGGCACGACGAGGAGTTCGGCGCTTACCACATCCCGTTTCTCTCGGCCGGTCAGCGCCTCAAGCAGATGGACGAGGCAGCGGCGATCGTCAAGAGCCTCTGGACCAACGACCGGACCACCTTCCAGGGCGAGCACTTCGGCGTCACCGACGCCCGCTGCAACCCGAAGATGGTGCAGGAGCGGCCGCGCCTGTGGCTGGGGGCCATGGGGGAGAAGGCGATGTCGATCGTCGCCCGTCATGCCGACGGCTGGAACGCCGCCTTCCTCACGCCCGAAGCCTGGGGTGAACGCAATCGTCTCCTGACCCAGCGATTGGAGGGGCTCGGGCGCGACCCCGCGTCGGTGATCCGCTCCGTCAACGTGGGCCTGGTGTTGGGCGCCGACGAGGCTGCATCCAACACCAAACGCGACCGGATGGGCGAGCAGTTCGGGTCGGCCGCGGCGTTCGTGTTGAAGGCTTCCCTGGCCGGGATGCCCGGTCAGGTGATCGACCGGATCGGCGAGTACCGCGAAGCCGGCGCCGATCTCGTCGTGCTGGCGTTGCGGCCGCCCTTCGACCTCGACGGCCTCGAGACGTTCATCGCCGACGTGATGCCGGCGTTCGCGTGAGCACTCGCACCCGGTGCTCGATCCGGTCGCCGAGCCCGTCGTCGGCCACCGGCGCATGAGCCATCTCGACGACCTCATAGAGAGCAACGACATCGACGAGCTCCTGAAGCATTGCGACCGTTGCTTCGACGCGGCCGACTGGGACGGGCTCATCGACATCAGGGACCGGTCCCGGGCGACCGTCGACAGTGGGCGCCAGCTCTGGCCGGCAGCGCACCGGGCGTCGTATCTCGTGGTTCTCGGCGGTCCGCCTGCGTTGGTGGGCACCGTGATCGACGACCCGTCGCGGATGAGCCCGGGCCCGCTCACGGAAGTTGCGGCCTGCCACCACACCTGGGTCGACCTCGAGCCCCATCTCGCCGTTGGCCCCGCCCGTTCGATCGTCGCTCACGAGCGGGTGGTGCGGCGGGAGCCGGTCGACGAGTTCTTCAACGTCAGCGTGCTCGATCTCCCGCTGCGCCTGGCGCGGTGGGAGCCGTCGTACTGCCTGGCCGAGTACGAGCGAGACGGGTGCGTGGTGGCCGAGCCGTCGCGTCCACCGTTGCAGCCCATGGCGATGGGTGAAGGGGCGCACATGCTCGACGATCCAGACGTGCTCGCCGCCTTCACCGCCCTCGTCGAGGAGTGGTCGAACGGCTCGGAGGGTCAGGTCACCGCGGTCGCTGTGCAGGGCGATGCCATGGGCGCGGTCGCTGCGGTCGTGGAACGCACGGCCGACAGCGATCTGCGCTCCCGCCTCGACGACCCATCCGAGCTCCTCGCCACGCGGATCTCCTCCAGCGAGGCCATCGCCCTGATGGCATGGGCCGGTTCATCCGGAGGCGTGCACGGACGACGCCGGGGCGCGGCAGCGGGACGTTTCGGTGCCTGGTGGGTGATCGGCGCTCTGGGTGGGATGCTCGACGACTGGCCGCCGGAGCCGTCCGAGATCGGCGACGCTGCCGCCGCGCTCGAGTGGTGGCTGTGGTCGCCCGGCGCCCACGTGACCGGATGGGGGCTGCACCTCGCAGTGGAGGATCCCAACTCCGGCAGCGCCTGGGCCCTCGCGGCGCACGACCGCGGCTGACGCTCACGGCGCGCCGCCTGCATTCGTGAGTATGTTCCGGCTCATGGACAGCACCTTCGACTTCTCGGGCCGCGTCGCAGTCGTCACCGGAGCCTCGCGGGGCGTGGGCGCTGCGCTGGCCGTGGCCCTGGCACAGGCGGGGGCGTCGGTGGCCTGCGCGGCGAGGGCCACCGACGCCACGCCCCTCCCCGTTCCGGGGACGATCGACGACACCGTTCGCCGCTGTGAAGCAGTCGGCGGACGGGCGATCGCGGTTCCCACCAACCTGGCCAAGGACGACGACGTCGAACGGATGATCGCCACGACCGTCGACACCTTCGGTCGCCTCGACATCCTCGTCAACAATGCCGCGATCACGTTCCCCGGCGATCTCGAGCTCCCCATGAAGCGCTTCGACCTCATCATGGACGTCGACATGCGGGCCCCGCTCGTGGCGCTGGCCAGCGCGCTCCCCCACCTCCGCGCCGCTGGCGAAGGCCGCGTCGTCAACGTGTCGTCGCGCGCCGCCAAGGAGTACTTCCCGGGGCTGATGGCCTACGGGATGGCCAAGATCGCCATGGAGCACATGACCATGTGCGCCGCCGAGCAGCTCCGCGACGACCACATCGCGGTCAACACGTTCCGCATCGACGTCGCCGTGGCTTCGGAGGGCTTCGTGGCCAACGCTCCCGAGCTCGACACGTCGAGCTGGCACGCCAGCGAGGAAGCCGCCGAAGGCATCTGCTGGATGCTCGCCCAGCCCGTCTCGTACACGGGCAACAACGAGAGCATGTACGGGATCGCCGTTCGTGAGGGCGTGATGCCCAAGGTCGCCGCCCGCCAGATGGAGCTCCCCGCCTACTACCTCGACGAGATCAACCGGCCGGCCCGGCCTCGCCCCTGATCGTGACGCCCCACTCGGCGAGCGACAGGGGCAGCACCCGTCCGCCGGCTTGGACGAAAGCTCGTTCACACTCGGAGCGCCGGTCGCTTCCGTCGCTCAACGGCTCCCCCGGGCGGCTCACCGAGCCGGCGGAGCCGACCGAGCCACCGGGGCCACCCGAGCCAGCAGGACCACCCGAGGCAATGGGGGCCAGGGGGCCGAACAGGAACGCGATCGATCCGCCAGGGCCGCCGGCGCCGTTGACCTTGGCCCCGATGGCGCCGTGGCGGCGGCCGATCTCGATGAGCCGTCCTGCCTCGGGACTGACCAGGTCGGGGTGCAGCGCGGCCTGGGCCCCGGTGTTCGACTCCATGGCCCGACCGAAGGCCTCGAGATCGCCGCCCAGCAGCGCGTCGCGGCCGGCCTCGGCGGCGGCACGGAGCGCGGCCAACTCGGGCGACGCCGGTCCCGTCCCTTCCAGTCGGGCGATCACGGCCTCATGCACCGCCGCCGAGTCGTGGGACTGCTCGAGGGCCACGACGACGAGTCGTTGGGCGAGCGCCTGACGCACGACGGGGTCGAGGGCGAGACGGGTGACCCGGGCTTCGGGGAAGGCGTCCATCTCGATCCACGGGATGCCGCCGTACGCCGCCGCGATCTGGTCCTGGATCCCACACTGGCGACCGACCAGCCCGTGCTCGACTCGATGCGCAGCGCGAGCCAGGGCTCCGGCACGCAGCCGTCCCGGCGTCAAGGCGTCGAGTGCGCCGAGGAGGGCGACCGTGACGGCGGCCGAGGTCCCCAGGCTCGACCCCGGTGGGACCGACGACATGATCGTGATCTCGAGATCGCATCCCGACGGCAGCGCGACCGACGCGATCGCCTGTTCCAGCAACGGTTGGCGGCCGGTCAACGGGTGGCCGGGGACGAGTCCGTAGCGCTCGCCGAGGGTGACGGCGTCGAGGACCACCGGCGTCTCGAACGTCCCGCTCGCCACGACCGTGACGGCCACGTCGACACCGGGGCCGACCGCCAGGCTGAGCACTCGACCGTGACCGGAGAACCACGTGTCGGTCCAACCCCCGAGATCGCACACCCGCACCGGCGCGCTCGCCCGGACGACACGGGGCCGGGCCGCGTCGGGGGTCTCGTCGCAGGGATGCCAGGGGAAAGCCGCTGCCATGTCCAGCACAGTACGGCGCCGATGTGGTGCAATCGACGGAGCCGCTGGGCGCTGGGCGCTGGGCGCTGGCCGCTGGGCGCTGGGCGCCTGCCGCGGTACGACACACGAGGGAGCCAAGCATGGGTTCGCATCTGTCAGACGTGTGGTTCCAGGTCACCGAGCTCGACGTGGTGTCGGGACGCGGGTGCATCGTCACCACCGCCGACGGCACCGAGTACCTCGACTTCACCAGCGGGATCGCCGTCACCAGCACCGGTCACTGCCACCCTCGGGTGGTCGCGGCGATCGCCGACCAGGCCTCCCGGTTCATCCACGCCCAGGTGAACTGCTACCGCCACCCGCTGCTCGACCGGTTGGCCGCCCGGCTGCACGACGTGACCCCGCCCAGCATCGACTCGTTCTTCATCACCAACTCGGGGGCCGAGGCCACCGAGGCGGCCGTGAAGCTGGCCAAGCAGGTGACCGGACGGCCGAACATCGTGGTGTTCAACGGCTCGTTCCACGGCCGCACGCATCTCACCATGGCCATGACCACATCGAAGGCCTCGTACCGCTCGGGGTACCAGCCGTTGCCCGCCGGCATCTTCGTGGCCCCCTTCCCCCATGCGTTCCGCAGCGGCGAGACCGAGGAGCGCGCCGTCGACCGGTGCCTCGACGAGCTCCGCACGATCCTGAAGTCCCAGACCGCGCCCTCTGAGACCGCCGCCTTCGTGATCGAGCCCGTCCTCGGCGAGGGAGGCTACCTGCCGGCGCCCGATGCCTTCCTCGTCGGGCTGGCCGAGATGGCGGCCGAGCACGGGATTCTCTTCGTGGCCGACGAGGTGCAGTCGGGCTTCGGCCGCACCGGGCGGATGTTCGCCGTGGAAGCCAGCGGCGTGGCGCCCGACATCGTCGTGATGGCCAAGGGAATCGCGTCGGGCTTCCCCATCGCCGCCATCGGCGCACGCTCGGAGCTGATGGACCGCTGGCCCAAGGGGGCCCACGGCGGCACGTATGGGGGGAACCCCATCGGGTGCGCCGCGGCGCTGGCGACGATCGACGTGATCGTCGACGAGGATCTCTGCGGCAACGCCCGCGCTCGGGGCGCCCAGCTCACCGAGGGTCTGCGAGCCTTGCAGGACGGTCATCCGGCGCTGGGCGAGGTACGGGGTCCGGGCCTCATGGTCGGCTGCGAGCTCGTGACACCCGACGGGCGCCCGGATGCCGATCGGACGGCCGCGGTGATCGCCCACTGCCTGGGCGAGAGCCGGATGCTCCTCATGAACGCCGGTACGTTCGGCAACGTGGTCAGGTGGATGCCGCCCCTGGTGGTCTCCGAGTCCGAGATCGACCGGGGCCTGACGGCCTTCGAGGCGGCTCTGGTGGCCAGCGAGCGCTGACCGTTGACGGGGGGCGCCCGTACGGTACGGTGTTACCCATGTTGTCATTGTTGCCATCGAGGCAAAAGTTGTCTCTGTTGCTGGCGGTCGCTCTGGCGGCAACCCTGCTCACCGGCGTGAACGCGGCGGGCGCCCATCCCACTCCGCCGGCGCCGTCGGCCCCCGCGCCCACGGCCTCGCCGCCGACCCCCAAGCAGGCCACGGGCTGCCCGGAGGTGGTCGACACCGCCGCCGCGGGCACCGAGGCCGTCCCGCCGGCACTGGTCGACTCGCTCACCACCGCGCTCGGCGACCGTCGACTGACCGGCAATCACGTCGGGGTCTCGATCTGGGTCGAGGGTTTCGGCGAGGTCTTCGCCAACCGGCCCGACGAGCCGCTGCGGCCGGCGTCGAACGAGAAGATCCTCACAGCCATGGGGGCCTTGGAGATCCTGGGTCCCGACGCCACGTTCACAACCCAGCTCGTGGCCACCGGGCCCGTCGAGGGATCGGTGCTGAACGGCGATCTCGTGCTCGTCGGCGGCGGCGATCCCTGGCTCGCGCTCAAGGGCGCCGACTCGATCGAGACCCTCGTCACCGCGCTCAAGGCCGCGGGCGTCACCCGGGTCGCCGGCGCGCTCGTGTACGACGACTTCCGCTACGACGACGTGTTCACGCTCCCCGGATGGCCCAGCGGCGCCGTGCCCGGCGACATCGGGCCGGTCTCCGCGATCACGGTCGAGCGCAACCGCTACCGGGGTGATCCCACGTTCACGACCCGCCCCGGATGGTCGAACGCCGCGCTCCTCCGGGTGCTGTTGAACCACCACGGCGTCGCGATCGACGGCGAGACCAAGCGCCTCGACCTGGCCCCCGACACCGGGACGGTGCTGGCTTCGACAACTTCGCCTCCGGTCTCGAAGCTCGTGCAGCACATGCTGATGTACAGCGACAACGCCATCGCCGAGGCCCTGGTGAAGGAGGTCGCGTACCGCGCCCAGGGCAAGGGCACGACCGCCTCGGGAGCCGCCACCATGGTTTTGGCGCTGGCAGCCTCGTGCCTCCCGGCCGCGGCGCCCGGCGCCGTGGCCTTCGACGGATCGGGCTTGTCGCGCAACAACCAGCGGTCGGCCCGGCAATGGCGCGAGCTCCTCCTCCTCGCCCGGCAGGAGCCGTGGTTCGCCACCTTCGCGGCGGGCCTGCCGGTCGCCGGCCAGAGCGGCACGTTGCAGCGCCGCTTCGTGGGCACCGTCGGCGCCGGCGTGGTCTCGGCCAAGACCGGCACCATCCTGAACACCCGCACGCTCTCGGGGTACGCCACGACGGTCGGCGGTCGCGACGTGGTGTTCTCGGTGATCCTCAACGGCCGCAACACCGGCCAGGCCAACGCCGCCATCGAGAACCTCGTCAACCAGGTCGTGGCGTTCTCGGGCTGAGCCCCTCGGCGCCATGCGGCCGGCGCTGCGCTGGTGGTGTCACCGCGCGTCTCACCGGTGATACCATCCCCGTATGGGAGAGGCGTCCATCCGAGAGCTCCGCAACCACGGCGGCGAGGTCATCGATCGCGTCGCCGGCGGTGAGCACGTCACGGTCACCCGTGACGGCGTCGCCGTCGCCGAGCTACGACCGCTGCCCCGCCAACGGCTGTCGGCCGCGGCGTTGATCGCCCGGTTCAAGAACCTGCCGCCAATCGACCCCCGGCGGCTCCGTGAGGATCTCGACGCAGTCATCGACCAGTCGCTGTGAGCACGACGCAGATGGGCATCCTCGATACGAGCACCGTGATCCTCATCGAACGCGTCGAGGTCACCGACCTCCCCGCCGAGCCCGTCATCACCGCCGTCACCCTGGCTGAGCTCTCGGTGGGCCCCCTGGTGGCCACCGATCCCCGCGAGCGAGCCGCCCGCCAGGTGAGGCTCCAGCAGGTCGAGGCGTCGTTCGAGCCCCTCCCCTTCGATGCTGGCGCCGCGCGAGCCTTCGGCCCGGTGGCCGCGTCGCTGCGCCGCTCGGGCCGAAAGACCAGTGCCCGGGCATTCGACGCCATGATCGCCGCGATCGCCATCGCCAACGACCTCCCCGTCTACACGTGCAACCCCAAGGATTTCACGGGGATCGACGGCCTCGTCGTCATCGCAGTCACTCACCCCGACGCCGACGACGGTTGAAGCACGGCTCGGCCGCCACGCATGTCGGGCGAGCGACTAGAACGTCCGGCCATGGGACGCTTCGACGGGAAAGTCGCCATCGTCACCGGTGGGGCGCGGGGCCAGGGTCGGGCGCACGCGTTGGCCCTGGCCACCGAGGGTGCTGCGGTCGTCGTGTGCGACATCTTCGACGATGGCGGGCTCGGCGGGCTCCACCGCCCGATCGCCAGCGTCCCCTACGGGCTGGCGACGGCCGACGATCTCGCCGAGACCGGACGGTTGCTCGCCACCGCCGGCGGGGCGCCCCACCTCGTCCGCCATGCCGACGTGCGCTCGATGAACGCCATGGCGGCCTTGGCCGACGAGACGATCACGACGATGGGTCAGATCGACTTCCTCGTCGCCAACGCCGGCATCTGCTCCTACGCCACGCTCGCCGAGATGACCGACGACCTCTGGCGCGACATGCTCGACGTGAACCTGACGGGTTGCGCGAACTCGATGCGGGCCGTGATCCCCCACATGATCGGGCGCCGCTCGGGACGGATCGTGGCCACCGCATCGGGCGCCGGACGCCACGGGATGGCCAACCTCTCGCACTACTCGGCATCGAAGTGGGCGGTGATCGGCCTGGTGAAATCGGCCGCGCTCGAGCTGGCCGAGCACGGGATCACCGTCAACGCCGTCCTGCCGTCGACCGTCGACACCCCGATGGTGAGCCACGATGCGGCGGCCCGCCTGTTCCGGCCCGACCTCGCCGATCCGACCCAAGAAGACCTCCACGCCGTCCTGCGCCGCATGAACCCCATGGGGATCACGTGGCTGGCGCCCGAGGAGGTCACCTACGGCGTGCTGTTCTTCCTCGGCGACGAAGCCCGCCACGTGAGCGGCAGCACCCTCGACATCGGTGCCGCCAGCAATGCCAAGTACCAATGATCCCACCGATGACGCGAGCATCGGCCGTTCCCAGCGCCAACGAGCACCTGGAGCCATCGTGATCGACCATCCCGTGATCTCGGCCGACGGGCACATCGACCTCAACGTGTTGCCGGCCGACCTGTTCACGAGCGCGGCGGCATCGCGCCTGCGGGCACGGGTCCCACACGTCATCGACATCGACGGCGTGCCCACCTGGGTGGCCGAGGACGATGTCGTGATGGCCCGGGTGGGCGGCGTGAGCTCGACGGGCCGTCCCTACGTGCGCGGCGGCTCTCACCGTCTCGATCGCATGGCCGATGCCGGGCTCTACGCCGACCTCGCGGCCGGGATCTTGCGACCGGCCGTCCCCGAGCTGCGCCTCGCCGACCAAGACCGCGACGGGATCGTGGCCGAGGTCTTGTACGGGATACTCGGGGCCGCCGAGGCGATCGCCGACCCGGCGCTGGCCATCGAGACGTGTCGTGTGTTCAATGACTGGCTGTCGGAGTTCTGTGCCAGCGCGCCCGATCGCTTCGCCGGCATCGCCGTGCTCCCGTCGGCTTCGCCCGAGGCCGCAGCTGCCGAGCTGCACCGCGCTGCGACGCTCCCCGGTCTGCGCGGCGGCGAGCTGGCGTTGCGCCACGACATGGTGCCGCTGTGGCGCGACGACTGGGACCCGGTCTGGAAAGCCGGGCACGACACGGGCATCCCCGTGCACCTCCACACCATCGGTCCGCCGATCGATGTGAGCCAGACCCGCAACCAGCGCCAGATCAGGTCGTGGACGGCCGTCTACCTGACCACGTTCCAGGTGCGGGTCATGGACCATGTGTCGGCCATCATCTTCTCGGGCGTCCTCGAGCGCTTTCCCGGCCTGCGCATCGTCCTCGGGGAGTCGGGCATCGGCTGGCTTCCGTACCTCCTCGAGCGGATGGACCTCGAGTGGGACGAGCAGTTCCACGACCTCGATCTCACGATGCCACCGTCGGGGTACTGGCGTCGTCAGATGGCGGCGACGTTCCAGATCGACCCGGCCGGGCTCGTGGCCGCTGAGCGGATCGGAGTCACGAACATCATGTGGGGCAACGATTTCCCCCATGGCGACGGCGTCTGGCCCGACTCCCACGAGGCGATCGAGCGGCAGTGCACGGGGATCGATCCCGATGTCCGGCGCCGGGTCTTCTACGAGAACGCCCGCGATCTCTACGGCCTCGCCGAGGCCCAGCCGTGACGTGACGAACGCCGCGTCACCTCGGCATCGGATGGTGCACGTTCATCGCCGTGAGCTCGTCGAGGCGAGCGAAGATGGCGGGCTCCAGCGGGCTCGCCAGCGCAGCCACCGCGTCCGCGAGCTGCTCGGGACGGCTCGCCCCGATGATCGGCGACGTGATCGCCGGTTGGGCCAGGCACCAGGCGACGGCCATCTGGGCCAGGCTCATCCCGGCTTCGGCTGCGATCGGCCTCAGCGCCTCGACGGTCTCGAACTCGGCGTCGTGCCAGTAGCGCTTCTGGTAGATCGTGGCGGCCGTCCCCAGGGTGAAGCGTGAGCCCTCGGGCGGAGCGCCGGTCGCGTGCTTGCCGGTGAGGAACCCTCCGGCCAAAGGGTTGTAGGGGATCACGCCCACGCCGTCTTGGAGGCACGACGGGAACAGCTCACGCTCGCAGTTGCGGTACAGCAGGTTGTAGCGGGGCTGTACCGACTCGTAACGAACGAGACCGAGGGCCTCGCTGCGGCCGATGGCCCGAGCCAGTTGGTACGCGAGGTAGTTCGAGCACCCGATGTATCTCACCTTGCCGACCTGGACGAGGTGGTCGAGCGCGGCGAGGGTCTCGTCTTGCGAGACGTTCACGTCGAACTGATGGATCTGGTACAGGTCGATGCTGTCGATCCCGAGGCGCCGCAACGATCCGTCGACCGCCTCGAGGATGTGCTTGCGGTTGGCGCCGCGCTGCCAGGGCTTGGAACCCATGGGGCCGAAGCACTTGGTGGCTATGACGAAGTCGTCGCGCCGTCCCGCGAGCCACTTCCCCGTGATCTCCTCGGTGCGGCCCACGGTGTCGAGACCGCCGCCCAGGGGATACACGTCGGCGAGGTCGAAGAACGTGATACCCGCCTCGGCCGCGGCGTCCATGATGGAGAAGCTCGTGGCCTCGTCGCACTGGTACCCGAAGGTCATGGTTCCCAGGCACAGGCGGGAGACTTGCAGGCCGGTCCGACCGAGACGAACGTGTTCCATCTCGGCACGCTACCGCTCCGGCACGGCCGCCGGTCAGGCTCGTAGGCTCCGCCCATGGACCCCTCGAGCTTGTTCGACCTGACCGGGCGCGTCGCACTGGTCACCGGCGGGAGCCGCGGGCTGGGCCGCGAGATGGTCAAGGCGTTCGCGGCCAGCGGAGCCGACGTGGTGATCACCAGCCGAAAGCTCGACGCCTGCGAGGCCCTGGCCGAGGAGATCGAGGCCACCACGGGACGGGCAGCGTTCCCGTACGCGTGCAACGTGGGTCGCTGGGGCGAGATCGAGGGTCTCGTCGATGCGGCCTACGAGCGCTTCGGCCGGGTCGACGTGCTCGTGAACAATGCCGGGATGTCGTTGCTCTACCCGAGCGTGGCCGAGGTCTCGGAAGAGATGTACGACAAGGTCGTGAACCTCAACATGAAGGGCCCCTTCCGCCTCACGGCGCTGGTGGGGACCCGGATGGCCGCCGGCCGCGGGGGTTCCATCATCAACGTGAGCACGTCGGGCTCGATCCGGCCGACGGCCGGCATCATCCCGTACGCCGCAGCCAAGGCCGGGCTGAACACCATGACCGAGGGCTTCAAGTTCGCCTTCGGTCCGACGGTGCGGGTCAACTGCATCATGGCCGGGCCGTTCTTCACCGACGTCTCCAAGGCCTGGGACCTCGACGTGTTCAACGTCGCGGCCAGCTCCACCATGGCGCTGGGTCGCGGCGGCAAGCCCGAGGAGGTGGTGGGCGCCGCGCTGTACTTCGCCAGCGATGCGTCGAGCTTCACGACGGGGGCCATCTTGAGGGTCGACGGGGGCCTGCCGTGAACGCGGGCGCGAACGCGAGTTGGCACACCCGCTCGACACCCACGGCCGACCTCTCGGGCGTCACGCACCGTTTCGTCGACTCCAACGGCATCCGCATGCACATCGCCGAGGCTGGCGCGCCGGCCGCCGGCGAGGCCCCTCGTCCGATCGTGCTGTTGTGCCATGGGTTTCCCGAGAGCTGGTACTCGTGGCGTCACCAGCTCGCGCCGCTGGCGGCAGCCGGCTACCACGTGGTTGCTCCCTCGCAGCGCGGCTACGGCCAGACCGACGCCCCGCCCGACGTGCGCTCCTACACCCAGCTCCACCTCGTCGGCGACATGGTGGGCCTCCTCGACGCGCTCGGCTGCGATCAGGCGGCGTGCGTCGTCGGCCACGACTGGGGTGGCCCGGTGGCGTGGAACTGCGCTCTGCTGCGACCGGATCGCTTCGCCTCGGTGGTGGGCGTCAGCGTCAAGTTCAACGGCGTCAGCCAGGGTGGCGCCCGTCCGACCGAGATGCTCCGTTCGGCCGTCGGACCCGACGGGTTCTTCTACGTCCTCTACTTCCAGGAGGAAGGCCTGGCCGAGACCGAGCTCGACGCCGACCTCCGAGCCACCCTGAGAAGCGTGCTCTACTCGCTCTCGGGCGACATCCCCCGCAGCGACTTCCGGTTCTGGAACACCGCTGCGAAGCGTTGGGCCGACTGCCTCCGGGTGCCGGCGGAGCTGCCTCCGTGGCTGAGCGAGCACGATCTCGATGTCTTCACCGCCGAGTTCGCACATCACGGCACGTTCCGGGGCGGCATCAACTGGTACCGCGGCATCGACCTCACGGCCGAGCTCATGGCCCCCTTCGCCGGGCAGAAGATCCACCAGCCGGCGTTTTTCGTGGGCGCCGAGCACGACGTGGTCTTCGGCACCGATCCGGCGTCGGTGGAAGCCATGCGAGTCGACGTGACCGACCTGCGCGGGGCGGTCTGGTTCGACGGTTGCGGGCACTGGATCCAGCAGGAGCGTCCCGCCGAGTTCAATGAGGCGCTGCTCGGGTTCCTCGGGGGGCTGTAACCGGTCGGAGGACCGCGATCGCGCTCAGGCGTCGACGATCTCGATGCGGATCCGCTTGTTCCCCTTGCCTTTCGACTCGGTCTTGACGATCTTCACCACCCCGATCTCGCCGGTGGAGCGCACGTGGGTGCCGCCGTCGGTCTGCTTGTCGAGCCCGACGATGTCGACGACGCGCACCTCTGTGACCCACTCCGGGATGAGGTTCGCCTTCGTGCGGATGAGGTCGGGGTCGACCGCGGCAGCAGCCGTCGGGAGGAACGAGATCTCGATGCGCCGGTCGAGCGCGATCTCAGCGTTGATCGCCCGTTCGAGGTCGAGCGCGAAGCCAACAGGCAGCGGGTCGAACTCGTAGTCGATGCGGGCGCTGAGCGGCTCCATGTTGTTCCCCGTGGCCAGGGTGCCCCAGCGGTTCCACACCACACCACCGAGCACGTGCAGCGCGGAGTGGGTGCGCATCAGGCGATGACGCCGGTCCCAGTCGATCTCCCCGTGGACGGTCGAGCCGACGACGAGCCCCGCGGCGTCGGCGACGTGGTGCCACACGATCTCGCTGTCCTTGCTGACGTTGGTGACGGCCCGACCGTCGAGCACGCCTGTGTCGTGCGGCTGCCCACCACCGGTGGCGTAGAAGGCCGTGCGATCGAGCGCCACGCCGGCCGTCCCGTCGTCGTGGGCGCGGACGTCGACGACGACGCCGTCGAACGCTCGCAGGTACGCGTCGTGCAGGCACAGGAGCTCGGTCATGGCGTCACGATCTCGGAGTCGTCGTGCCGGGCCTTCGAGGTTCCCAGAAGACCAAGCGGCGATTGGGGCACAGGGTCGAACTCCACATCGAGGCGTACCGGCCCTCGCATCATGAAGAACCGCACCCGCTCGTACTCGAAGCCCGGGGCGAGCCTCAGGTTCGCGCATCGATCGAGCACCGCATTGAGCACGAGCGCTCCTTCGAGGCGGGCCAGGGACGCCCCTACGCAGAGGTGCACGCCCCAGCCGAAGCCGAGTTGGCGGCGGAGCGCCTCGCCTCGATCGACGTCGAACACCTCCGGATGCGGGAACACCGACTCGTCGTGGTTCGCCGACGCGTAGCCCAACACCACCACCGAACCTGCGGGGATGGGTGTTCCGGCGATCTCGGTGTCGGCGGGAGGGCGCCGGAAGAGGCAGCTCACCACGGGACGCCGGCGCAGCGACTCCTCGACGGCCGCGGGCACGAGCGAGCGATCGGCCCGGATGCGCTCGTACAGGCCGGGCGTGATCGCCAAGTCGTAGAAGAGGTTCCCGACGAGATGGGTCGTGGTGTCGATGCCGCCGGTGATCATGTCCTTCGAGAGATGCAGCAGGATCTTCTCGTCCGAGAGGGCCTCGCCATCGTCGTCTCGGTAGTCGACGAAAGCGCTCAGGGCATCGTCGGGCCGGCTCGTCGACGTGCGTCGCTCCCGGATCAGGTCGAGCAGGCGGGCGTCGAAGTCGACCAGGGCGTCCTCGGCCACCTGACGCCGCACGGGATCCTGCTCCTGCGTGCTGGCCACGACGAGATCGGAGTACGTGTGCAGGTACCCTCGGTCGGTCTCGGGGATGCCGGCCAGGTGCCCGATCACCTGTGCGGGCAAGGGCCGTCCGAGCTCGGCAATGAGGTCGGCCGACCCTCGCGCTGCGAAGCCGTCGACGAGCTCGGCGCAGACGCGGGCGATCCGAGGCTCGATCGCCCGCACCCGCGGCGGACTGAGCACCGACTGGAAGATCTTGCGCACCCGGGTGTGACCCGGCGGGTTCGACTCGCCGAGCTGGAGCTCGTCGGGCCGGCGGGTGTCCTCGTCGAGCGGGCGGAAAGGGGCCTGGTTGAACCGATCGGCATCGCGGCTGACCGCGGTGAGCTCGTCGTGGCGGGTCACGTAGAACACCCCGGGCATCAGCTCGGCGACCGGACACTGCTGGCGCAACGTCGGCAGGATCTCCTCCTGGCGATCGACCTGCTCCGGATCGAACGGGTTGTATGCCACAGGGCTCGCCATCGGTGTCCCTCTCGTCGCCCGGGTTCCCACGGGTTCGCGCAGCTTCGCGAGCGTCGACCCCCGGCGCCAGTCGCTGCGACGTCGACCGAGGCCAACTTCCCGGCGAGACGAGGTCGGCGCCATCACCAGGACACGCCGCGACTGCCCGATAGCGTCGATCCGGCCATGGGCGCGAGCTCGACTTCGTCAGCGACTTCGCCGCCTACGTGCCGGTGAGCGTGACCGCCGAGATGCTCGGCGTCGACCAGGCCCAGCGGGAGAACTTCAAGCTCTGGACGGCCGATCTCCTCAACGCTGCCAACTGGGCGTCACTCAGCGACGACGAGACGAGCCCGGTGACGATTTCATCTCGATGCTCGTCCGATCCGAGGTCGACGACGAGATCCTCACCCCGCTCGAAGTGCTGAGCATCGTGGTGCTCACGCATTTCGGCGGTTCCGAGACTCCGTCGCATCTCATCACCAGCGCGCTCTTGGCTCTGCTCGACAACCCCGACACCCTCACCGAGCTCCGCGACGACCGGGCACTGCTCCCGAACCTGGTCGAGGAGACGCTGCGGCACGCCTCGCCGGTCAATCTCGTGTTCCAGACGGCGATGCGCGACGTCGAGCTTCACGGATCGACCATTCCGGGTGGCTCGTTCGTCCTGTCGTACATCAGCTCGGCCAACCGCCACGAGCGCCGCTACGACGATCCCGACCGCTTCGACATCCATCCCAACACCGACGGGCACCTCTCGTTCGCCCACGGCCCGCACTACTGCCCCGGCGCCTCGATCGGCCGACGCATGGCCCAGATCGCCATCGGTGCAGTGCTCGAACGGATGCCCGACCTGCGCCGCCTCCAGCCCGAGACCGAGTGGCTGCCGTCGCTGTGGGTCCGGGGCGCCCGATCGCTCCCGGTCGCATTCTGAGCGACGGGCCCCATAACTGTTCCGTTCGACCGTTTCACGAGCCCTGGGGGAAATCGTCATGTCCTCGTTCAAGCGAGACTTCAGCACCGACTTCCACGTCGAGGACCCGGAGTTCAACGAGCGCTTCGAGGAGGTGCTCGACGAGCTCGTGGCGACCTGTCCGATCGGGCGCAGCAACGTCGGCCACGGCTTACGTACGCGAACGAGCTGATCGACCGCTTCATCGAGCGGGGCGAGTGCGACTTCGTCGCCGACTTCGCCCTGCGCCCGGGAACGAGCCCGTCGTACGAGACTGGCCAGCTCCGCACCATGAAGAACGTGCAACTGACCTTCAGCCCCGGGGTTCGTGAAGCAACGGCTTGAGCCGTCGGCCCACGGTGTTCGACCAAACGATTGACCGGCTAGGGGTCCGGGTCTACCGTCCCGGCACTCCGTCACTGCGGTCACTGCGGTCACTGCGGTCACTGCGGGCACTGCGGTCACTGCTGTCACTGCGGTCACTGCGGTCGACGTGGCTGTGCGTTCGCGGTGGTCGACATGACGGCACGATCTCGAAACACCAACCAGCGACTGGGGATACGCAATGGGACGGCTCGATGGCAAGGTCGCGTTCATCACCGGCGCCGGGCGTGGCCAAGGACGCAGCCACGCAGTGAGGTTCGCCGAGGAGGGCGCCGACATCATCGCCACCGACATCTGCGCCCGGGTCGACACGGTGTCGTACGCCATGTCGTCGCCCGACGACCTGGCCGAGACCGTGGCGCTCGTCGAGAAGCTCGACCGTCGGATCATCGCCACCCAGGCCGACGTTCGCGATTACGACGCCACCAAGGCGGCCGTCGATGCCGGCGTCGCCGAGCTCGGGCGCCTCGACATCGTCTGCGGAAACGCCGGCATTGCTTCTTCGGGCCCCTCGATCGAGCTCAGCACCGAGGCCTGGCGCGAGATGATCGACATCAACCTCACCGGCGTCTGGCACACGTGCAAGGCGGCCATCCCCCACATCATCGCCGGAGGTCGGGGCGGCTCGGTCATCCTCACCAGCTCGACGGCCGGCATCAAGGGATTCCTGAACCTGTCGCACTACGCCGCGGCCAAGCACGGCGTCGTGGGGCTCATGCGCAGCCTGGCCAACGAGCTGGCACCGCACCGCATCCGCGTGAACACGGTGCATCCCACGACCGTCAGCACGGCCATGGTCGACAACCCCGAGATCCGCGGCCTGTTCCGCCCCGACCTCGAGGCCCCGACCCTCGACGACGCGGCCGAGGCGTTCATGACCATGAACATGCTCCCCGTGCCCTGGGTCGAGGCCATCGACATCACCAACGCCGTGTTGTTCCTCGCCTCCGACGAGGCCCGCTACGTCACCGGCGCCAGCATCCCGATCGACGCCGGCGCCACCCAGAAGTGACACCGGTGCTGGGATCGGAGCTCCCCGAGGGCTCCGATCCCGTTGCGTCGCCGGGCACGGTCATCGGCTCACGAGGTGGTCTGCCATCCACACCACGGCGAAGCGCACGATGTCGTCGGCGTCGACGAGCTCGCTCGTCGCGCCCCCGACGGCACCGGTCATTGCCCGGCCGGTTGCGAGGTACTGGCGCAGGATCGTCGCGAAGTAGTCCTCGCCCGGGTGCTCGACGATGCCATCGGAATCGTCGAGCGTCTCGACCGCGCGCAGCTCCGGACCGGCCGGGCCGGCGGCCCGGCGGCTCCGAATCGCCCCTCGGGATGGACACTGACCCGCGTGGGCCGCCGAGTCCGGAAGACCTCGGCCAGCACCCCGACTGCCGGTTCGGTGGGCGTCACCAAGCAGTCCCCCTCGACGGGGCCGACGGCACGCAACGACGCGTGCACCATGAGGAGATCGCCGGCACCGACACCGATCCGACGCAGATCGTCGACGATGCCCTCCCTCGTCCATCGCTCGGGTTGCACGAACGGAATCGTGGCATGTCCGCCCGACCCAGGCTCGGCGCATATCGTCGGACGGGCCCGAGAACTCCTTAGACTGCACCAGATTCACGACCGGGGAGTAGCGCAGAGGTAGCGCACCTGCTTTGGGTGCAGGCGGTCGGGGGTTCAAATCCCCCCTCCCCGACACTGTGACCAGCAGGGTGACCAGTACGTGTCGCCGACGCTGTCACCGGTATTCGAACGCCATGCGGAGACCGAGGCCCATCGCGCTCATCGCGGCCGGTGGCTCGCGACGGCGCTCGCGACCAGCCAATTGGACATCGAGCAGCCGGTAGCCCACGCTGGTGCCTTGATGAGCGTGGTCGTCGAGGCCACCGAACTGGTGGTGGTGGCCAATCGGCTCCCGGTGAGTCGCGGCACCGGCGGCGCCTCTCGCCGTCCCCACGGCTGGGAGACCAGTCCCGGCGGCCTGGTGGGAGCCTTGGCTCCGGTGCTGTCGGCCCGGGCGGGAGCATGGGTGGGATGGCCCGGGTTCCTCGGACCCGTCCCCGAGCCGTTCGATCACGAGGGCATGCGCCTGCATCCCGTCGCTCTGAGCCGCTCCGAATACGAGCTGTTCTACGAGGGGTTCTCGAACGCCACGCTGTGGCCCCTCTACCACGACGCGATCCGCCCGCCCGAGTTCCATCAGGAGTGGTGGGACGCCTATGTGGTCGTCAACGAGCGCTATGCCGAGCGAGCGGCACGCGTGGCCGCCCCCAACGCCTTGGTGTGGGTGCACGACTATCAGCTCCAGCTCGTCCCTGCGATGCTGCGGAGCCTCCGGCCCGATCTGCGGATCGGCTTCTTCCTCCACATCCCCTACCCGCCTCCCGAGCTCTTCATGCAGCTCCCCTGGCGCCACGAGATCCTTGACGGCCTGCTCGGCGCCGACGTCGTGGGGTTCCAGCATCCCGTCGCCGCCCAGAACTTCGCTCGGCTCGCCCAGCGCGTCGTCGGGGTGTCGGGATCGACACGAACGTTGCACCACGAAGGACGGAACATCGACGTTCGGGCCTTCCCGATCTCGATCGACGTGGAGGAGGTCAATCGCATCGCCGAGAGCCCGAGCACGGCTGCGCAGGCGTCGACCGTGCGCCGTCAACTCGGCAGCCCTCGCGTCATGCTGTTGGGCGTCGACCGGCTCGACTACACCAAGGGGATCGACCTGCGATTGCTGGCGTTCCAGCACCTCCTGCGCGACCGCCGGCTCGACCCCCGCGAATGCGTCATGGTCCAGATCGCTGTGCCGTCACGCGAGGAGGTCCCGAGCTACGTCGAGCAGCGAGAGCTGATCGAGCGGCTCGTGGGCGAGATCAATGGCGAGTTCAGCCAGATGGGCCATCCGGTCGTGCACTACCTCCACCGCAGCCTCCCCTTCGACGAGGTCGTCGCTCTCTATCAGGCCGCCGACGTCATGCTCGTCACGCCGCTTCGCGACGGGATGAACCTGGTGGCCAAGGAGTTCGTCGCGTCGAGAGTCGACAACGGTGGCGTCCTGGTGCTGAGCGAGTTCGCCGGGGCCGCACGCGAGCTCTCGAGCGCCCTCCTGGTGAATCCGCACGACTCCGAGGGTCTCGAAACCGCGATCGAATCCGCCGTGTCACTCGACCCCGCGATCGCCCGTCGAGCAATGCGATCGATGCGGAGGAAGGTGCAACGCCACGACGTGCACACCTGGGCGGCCGAGTTCCTCGCCGCCCTCATGCCCTCCACGTAACGGTTCCCTGCTCCGTGCCGGGTTCGAGCCGGCTGGACCACGAGCTCCTCGGCCCGGGCCTGGCCTACGTCGAGCCCGCGTAGGTTCCGAACGACCACAGGTTGCCCTCCGGGTCGCGAATGGTGAAGACGAGCCCGTCGGGGTCGTGTTCGGGTGACTCGGGGGCGGCGAGGACCTCGGCGCCGGCGACGACGCAGCGCTGGAAGACCGTCAGTGGGTCGCTCGTGATCACGTAGAGGCTCTCGGTTCCGGTCGGACGTTCGGAGAACGGGTTGCCGGGCCGGTTGGCCGTCGCGGCCTGGACGACGCCGCCTTCGGGCCAGCGCAACTGACTGTGCTCGATGACGCTCGGGTCGACGCCCGGAACGACGAGGTCCTCCTCGAACCCCAAGACATCGACCACGAAGCGGATCCCAGCTCGAGCGTCGGCGAAGTTGAGCGCCGCCCAGATCCCCCCTCCCGAAGCTCGAGCCTCGGAGCGGGCTTCGGTGACCACGGCACCCTGCTCGAGCATGCGCTTGCGGTACTCGGCAGGCGGTACGTGCTCGATCTGCTGGGAAAGCATCCACCGATGACCGAACGGGTCGACCAGCACGCCATGGCGGGCACCGTGGGGCTGATCGGCCGGCTTGGCCTGGGCCTGCGCTCCGGCAGCGATCGCCGTTGCGAACACGGCGTCGACATCGTCGACCTGCACATGGAGAGCCACCGCAGTGCCGCCGAGGCGCCGGGGCGAAACGACACCCATCTCGGGGAACTCGTCCGACAGGAAGATCGTCGCGTCGCCGATGCGGATCTCGGCATGGCCGAGCTGGCCCGTGTCGACGTCCATCACGACGCGAGAAACCTCCACCGACCCGAAGGCCGCCGCATAGAACTCGAGCGCCGCAGCGCCGTCATGCACAGTGAGGTACGGGATGACCTGGCTGGAGGACATCGTGGATCTCCTCGGCGTCTGGAGTGATCGGCCGGGTCGGGTTGACGGTACTCGGCTCGATGATCTGTTCGGCGGCGCCGACATCTGTCTGGGCGGATCATCCACGAACCGGTGCCGGGCGTCGCCCCGTCAACAGTCCCGCCACCACCGTATTCGCCGGTCTCTCGAGAGACTCGAGCTCCTCGGGGCTGATGAGCACGGCGGCCGGACGACCGTTACGAGGGCCGGAGCTCGGGCACGAAGCAACTCAGGCGCCAACACATCCTGCGACAGCCTGCAGAGTCACAGCAGGCCGACGATTCCGCGGGCGGCATCGACCTCGACGATGGCGCCGTCGGGGATCAGGGCGGTCGCTCCCCTGACCCCGATCACCGCGGGCAGGCCGAACTCGCGAGCGACGATGGCCGCATGGCACAGCGGGCCACCCTCCTCCACCACGAGGGCGCCCAGTATCGGCAGGATCGAGTTGAACGACGGGCCCGTGAACGAGGCGACCAACACGTCGCCCTGTTCGAGCCTGGCCCAGGCATCCGCAGCATCGGTGACGACGCGGGCGCGACCGCGGTAGGTCTGGCCGCCGATGCCGACGCCGCACAGGTCCTGGGCTTGGGGTGCGGTCGCGTCGGCGCCGAGGTTGGCCATCATGGCGGCCGTAGCGCGGGCCATCGCCCGAGGCAGCGCATCGAGGGGCGGCGGAGCCTCGGGCTCACCCAACGTGCGCGGGGGTGGGGCGGCCTCGACGAGATTGCGCCTGGCAGCTCGTTCGGTGACCGCCTCCGCGCTCGGTCCAGAATCATCGGTAGTGGTCAGCAGGCCGGTGAGCTCCTCGGGCGACAGCTCGGCGACGTGCTCGACGTCGTGCAGCAGGCCCTTGTGCGCCAAGCGCCGCCCGGCTTCGAGCAGCGCCCGTCGGAGCAGCCCGCCCGGCCAGTTCCAGCAGATTCCGCGGATGTCCTCACGCTGGCGATTCCCGTAACGGGCTTCGGCCAGGAGCTCGTCGAACAGCGCGCGATCCCCTGCCGGAACCCGGGCTCGCACGGACGCGGGGTCGGGAGCCGATGCGTCGGCCGCGTCGTGATCGCTCGCCGCCAACAGGGCTGCGAGTTGGAGTGCTGGGATCTCGGCCAGCGTCGGGCGATCGATGTCGTCGCTCGTCACCAGCCGCCAGGCGTGCAGCTCGAGCCACGAGTCGACTGCCTCCCTGGCCTCGGGGCCCAGTTGGCGCACCTCTTCGATGGAGCTCGGCACGGTTCCGCCTTGGCCCAGGGAGAGGGCGAGGGCGCGAGCGACCGGGCTGAGGAGCTGCGCCGTCTCGACGGTGGCTGGCGAGCTCCCGCGCAGGAGGCCGGCGGCCTCGCCGGTCTCGATTCCCCATACCTCACAATGGGCCACGAGATCGCCGACGGGCATCAGGTCACCCCCGTGAGTCTCGAGGTTTCGCCGCGCCTGGGTCTCGAAATGGGCCAGCAGCTCGGTGATCTGCGATGCCAGCTCGACGTGGCCGAGGCTGGCGAGATCGACGGCCTGGAAGGCCCGGTTCCGGGCGACCATCCCGGCCCGGTCGCGGTTGAACCACTGGTCGACCTCGAGCCGCCACCGTCGCTCCTGCCATGCCTGCGCCGCGGTGCGGGCTCGACGCCGCATCCCCGGATGCAGCCGGGCGATGAGCTTCATGATGACCTTGGGGGGAGGCGGCTTCGGCGTGGCTCCCTCGCCCAGGCCGACAGGTCGGAAGTAGAAGCATCCGTGCACCAACTCGGCGCGGACTCCCTCCAACGGCAGCCCGTACCGCTCCACGAGCACCTTCGTACCGTCCTCGAACGCACGCCGGTACGCGTCCCGCACGAACGGTGACAGGGGTCGCAACCCGTGGTGCGTCGTCTCCAGCTCCCACATGCCGGGTGCGGGTGGGACGAACACCACGGTCCCGTCCGATCGGATCACGTCGTTCACCAAGGTTGCCTCCGTCTCGGGTGGCGCCTACCATAATAGTGACAGTTTCCTGCTGTCAATACAGAAGCTTGAAATATCGCTGCATCTCTGTCATCATGGCGGAACGAGCGCAGACCAGACATCACCCACCCATGCCTGACACGATCTCTCCCCGCCGCTACTCCTCACCCCTGCGAGAGCGCCAGGCCCTCCAGACGCGTGACCTCATCCTGGACGCCCTCACCGACCTTCTGGAAGCGCATCGCGCCGACGAGATCACGACCCGAGAGATCGCGCGAACCGCCGGCGTGTCGGAACGGACCGTCTACCGACATTTCCCCGATCGCGAGGCCCTCCTCGCCGGTCTCTCCGACCGGCTCCACGATCTGACCGGGACCGACCCCCTCGATGACGGGGCGCCGGCCATCCCCACCTGGGCCGACCTCAAGGCCGTCGCAGTCCGGTTCATGGAGGCGTCGGACGAGTTCCACGTCGTCGCCCGGGCCGAAGCGCTCTTCAATGCCGATCCCCGCCGGTTCTCAGCCGCCACCCGAGCGCACTCGGGGCGCTTGCATACCGTGATCGCGGGAGCGTTCACGGAGCTCGACGAACGAGACCACCAGCGTCTCGCCGCGGTGGTCCGCTGCCTCTTGTCGGCCCAAGCGTGGCTGCGCATGCGTGAGGAGTTCGGGGTGCCGGGCGAGGAGTCGGGCCCCATGGTTGCCTGGGTGCTCGACGCCATGTTCAACGAGATCCGCCGAGGCAACCGCCCACCCTCCAAGTTCAGCGGACGCGCCGACCCTCCGTCGAAGCCCCTGCCGACGCCCGATCTGTAGCTCAGCACGTGGTGACTCCGCGCCCGCGAGGGCCAGCGAAGCAGAATGGGCCATGCCCTCGAGCCACCGGGTCGACCTGCGGACCCCACCACCCCGTCGAACACCTGTCGCTGAAGGGGGACGGGTGGCCCCTGAGCGACAGGTGCTCGATGGGGTCGGGCTGCGCGCCCGGCTCCCGGGGTGCTCCACGCTCGATGCGTTCGGGTTCGGGTTCGTCGGCCGGGTCCGGGCGGGAGCCACGCCTCGGTGACGACCAGGTGGATGCTGAACCGGGCGGGGATCGTCAACGTCTACCAGTACGGCGACGAGACCCTCACCTTTGGCGGCGGACGGCTGCTGCTGCGGGGCGTGAACGGCTCGGGCAAGTCGACCGCGATGAACATGCTGCTGCCGTTCCTCCTGGAGGCCGACACGCGCCGCATCGACGCCGCCGGCGAGCAGTCGGGCGTGCTGCGGTCGTGGATGCTCTCGGGGCGTGACGAGCCCCAACCGGTCGGCTATCTGTGGATCGAGCTTCGCCGGGGCGACGAGTACCTGACGTGCGGCTGCGGGATCAGGGCCAACCGGTCGACCGACCGGGTGAGCACCTGGTGGTTCGTCACCGCCCGCCGGCCGGGCATCGACCTGGCGCTGGTCGAGTCGCGCACGCCAGTGAGTGTCGACGCGCTGCGCGTCGAGCTCGGTCCCGGTAGCGTCTTCACCCAGGATCAACGCTCGGGCTACCGCTCAGCGATCCGCGATCGGCTTTACGGTGGCGCCGATCTCGACCAGCACCTGCGCTTGTTGCACATCGTGCGCAACCCCCGGGTGGGCGACCGCATCGACGTCGACCTTCCCACATATCTGTCCGATGCCCTCCCGTCCCTCTCGGAATCGGCGCTCGATGACGCTGCACAACCGCTCGAGGATCTCGAAGAGCATCGCCGCAATGTCGAGCATCTCGCCCGTACCGCCACGGCCCTGGAAGCGCTCGACGGCCAGTACGCGAGCTACGTCCGCACCGAGATCCATCACCGGGCCGACGACGCGCTCAGCCTCGTCGCCGACGCCAACACGCGCCGACGAGCCGCCGTCACCCTCGACGGAGAGCATCGGCGAACCGTCGAGCGGCTCAGGGCAATCGGCGCCGAGGTCGGCCATCTCGGCGCGACGCAGGAGCGTCTGCGGGCCGAGATCGAGGCGCTCACCGCCAGGGACGCGTATCAGGCCGGGGCCGAGCTCAACGACCAACGTGCCCATCTCCACACGTTGGACGGGCAGGTCACCAGGGCGGTCGACGACCTGGCCGTGCGCACCCGGCGCCAGAGCGAGACCCGGCGGGTGCTCGTCGGTGCCCGGGCCCAGCATGATCTCGACGTCGAGCGGTTGCGCGCCGAGCTGCTCGCACTGACCGAGCTGAGCGCTGACGCCGGGCTGAACGGTCGTCCCCCCGACGTACCCGTCCTCGCCGTCCTCCCCGTCGAGGCGATCGTCGATGGGACCGGCGAGGGGACTGGCGACGGGACCGGCGCGGTCGCCATCCCGGCTGGCGATGTCGACGAGGGGCCGCTGCGGGCCGGGCTCGCAGCGTTGCGCGCCGAGGTCCACGGGCGACTCGAAGACGTCGCCGCCATGTCGGTGGTGCTGAGCGCCGTCGAGCGGGCCGAGCGGACCCTCGTCGACCTCGAACGCGCCGCGGGCGTGGCTGCCGACGACGAGCAGCGGGCGCTCACCGCGTTCGAGGCGGCGCTGACCGATCGGGATCGAAGGCTGGAGAGCTGGCGCGACGCGATGCGCGCCTGGACCGTGGAGCTGGCGGCCGACGACAACGCCACCGACGCCGGAGTCGTGCCACGGTCCGAGCTTCCCGGCGCCGAGCCCCCCGGCGCCGACCTGCTCGACCGCGCCGCCTTCCTCGAACGCGCTGACCTGCTCGACCGGCGGACCGAGGTGTTCACCGCGCTGCGTTCGGCGGCCCAGCGGCTCGTCGATCACCACCAGCGGCTCCTCGCCGAGCTCGCTCAACACCAGGCGACGCAGCAAGCAGAGGTCGACGAGCTGTCGGCACTCGTCGACGAGCTCGACGCCCGCACGGTTCCCGACCCGCCCGCCGCTGCCTGGCAGCGCGCCGACCGCTCGATCTCGCTGGCCGAGTGCATCGACTTCCGCCCCGGGCTCGATCCTGCCGAGCAGGCCGGCCTCGAAGCGGCGTTGGAGGCGTCGGGACTCCTGAGCGCCGAGGTGAACCACGACGGGACGGTGCTCGTCGCCGGGCAGCTCCTGGCCCGGGCCCGGACCCGGGCTCCCGTGGCGCAGCCGCTCTCGTCGTTGCTCGCCGTGACCGTTCCCGACGATGCAGACCCCAGCGGAGCCGTCGCCCAGGCGGTCACGGCTCTCTTGGCCTCGATCTCAGTCTCGCTCGATGAGTGGGACGGCGAGCGGGACGACGAGCAGGACGAGGCCCCGGCCACAGATGAAGCGGCCGCGGACGACCTTCGGGTCACGGTGATCGCGCCTTCGGGCGAGTTCCGCCTGGGTGCCCTCCAGGGCCGGCATCACAAGCACGAGGCCGAGCACATCGGTCTGACGGCCCGTCGCGCCGCCCTCGCGCGTCGGCGATCGGAGGCCCGACACCTCCTGGCACAGGCGCGCGACCGTCTGTCGGAGATCGCCTCGGCCCGCCAGAACCGCGGTGAGCGGGCCACTGCAGCGGCGAAGCAGCGGGACGATCTGCCGTCGATCCGCCCGCTCGACGAGGCCGCGCTGCGTGCCGATCTCGCCACGGAGCAGCTCGACACGGCACGGGACCGTCTCGCCGAACGCCGCCAAGCCGCACAGGAGGCCGAGGTCGCCCACGCCGAGACCGTCGCCGAGGCCCACCGGATGGCGGCCTCGTTGCGCCTGCCTCGAGATCGGGACGGGCTGACCGGGGTCGAGCGAACGGCTCGGCAGGTGACGGCTCGCTGCGACGTCGCCGACGCGGCGCTGGCGACCCTCGCGGGGGCCGTGAACCACTGGAGACGCTGTGCCGAGACGTGGCGCGAAGCCCTCGCTGACGAGCACGCCGCCGCGACAGGCCTCGACGAGCGGCGGGCCGAACGAGATCGGCACGCCAGCCGCCTGGCGGTGCTCGAGGACACGATCGGCGTGGAATACGCCGAGATCGTCGCCGCCGTCGAGACCAGCCGCGCCGATCTCGACGGGGCCACGTCGGCCATCGACCAAGCCCGCACCGATCAGCTCACGGCACGCGCTGATGCCACGCGCCTCGAGGTGGAGCTCGAGAGCGCGAGACATCTCGCGAGCGAGGTCGAGTCAAGCTGCGTGGCTCGCCTGCGCACGCTGCGGCGGGTGATCGCAGTGCCCGGGCTGGTCGACTCGGCCCTGGCCACCACGGCCGCATCCGCCCACGACACCGCGGACGACGGGGATGCCGAGGGCGCGGTGGACGCGGGCGCCGAGGGCGCCCAGCAGTCCCAGCAGTCCGAGCAGTCCGAGCAGTCCGAGCAGTCCGAGCAGTCCGAGGCCCGGGTGTTCCCGGTCGTCGACGAATCGTCGGACGGGTTGCGGACGCTCGCCCAGGCGCTGCGGGCCCGGGTGCCCCCGCCCGAGC